>DASZHA010000079.1:0-13183 GCA_035938265.1 Candidatus Dormiibacterota bacterium | reverse complement strand
GCCCCGCCGGCGCCCACGATCCCCGCAGCGCAGGGCAGCGGCGCCATGACGCGCTCCTGCAGCTTGCCAAGGGGTCGGTGCTCGATGGCGGCAGCACTGGCAACGCTCGGCGGCCCCAGGTGGTGATGGTGGCTCCGCTATCGGCGATGCAGGGAGAGGATGGACCCCCGGCCCTGCTCCAGGGCTTGGTTCCGATCTCGCAAGAGGAGCTTGACCTCTTGGTCTGCGAGGCCGACCTCAGCGCGGTGCTCAAAGACGCCGCCGGCAACATTGCCTTCGCCGGCAAGCGGGCTCGGACCTTTTCCCTGGCCAAGCGGAAAGCGATGCTGGCGACCAACCCGACCTGCGCCTTTGGCGGCTGCAACCTTCCGGCGACCGATGCCACGATGCACCACGTCGACGAGTACGCGGATGGTGGCCTGACCACGGTAGACACCGGCGGGCCGACCTGCTGGGTGCACCACCCCATGATTCACGTCGAGGGTTGGGCCCTGGTGGCCAACGGCGATGGCACCTTCCGGACCCTGGCTCCCGGGGATCCCGACAATCCCAAGTCCAGGACGTCGGTCGAGGACTATATACGGCACCGTCGCGAAGCGATCTTCAAGCGCAAGGCGGCGCGACGACAGAGGTCGCGACGAAGGGGGCGTTCAACGACCACACCCCCTGAGCGGGCCGGGCCCTAACCGGGCCGGGCCCTAACCGACTGGTACCCCGGTCCCGACGGACTACAGCCCGAGGCTCTTACCGATCAAGTATCGCTGGATCTCAGAGGTGCCCTCGACGATCCGGAGGATGCGGACGAAGCGGTAGATGCGCTCCAGCCCCAGCTCTCGGGTCAGGCCCATGCCACCGTGGACCTGGATGGCGGTGTCCGCGGCGCGGCCGACCATCTCGGTGGCGTAGAGCTTGGAGTACGCGGCCGCCTGGATCAGCGGCTCGCCCTGGTCCGCCAGCCAGGCCATCTTGTAGGCCAGCAGGCGGGCGGCCTCGACCTCCATCGCCATGTCGGCCAGCTGGAAGGACACACCCTGGTGCTTGCCGATGGGCTTGTTGAACTGGACCCTGTTCCTGGCGTACTCGGTGCTGGTGTCGAGCAGGTACTGGCCGAAGCCGACGCACATGGCGGCGATGTTGGCGCGACCGCCGGTGAGGAAGCCCATGGCGTTGTAGAAGCCCATGCCGACGTCGCCGATCACGTTCTCGTCGGGGACGCGGACGTTGTCGAAGCCGACCTCGCAGGGACCCTCGCCGCCATATATGACCGCCTGCGTCTTGCCCACGCTCAGGCCTGGGGTGCCCTTCTCGACGACGAAGGCGGTGACGCCGCCGGCGGCCTTCTTCTCGGCATCGCTGACGGCGAAGACCTGGTAGAAGTCGGCGTGCTGGCCGTTGGTGATGAAGTGCTTGGTGCCGTTGATCACCCAGCCGTCGCCGTCCTTGGTGGCCCGGGTGCGCATCGACTGGTTGTCACTGCCGGCGTCGGGCTCGGTCAGGCAGAAGCAGGCTGATATCTCGGCGCGAAGGAAGGGCGGGACCAGGCGGTCACGGAGCGCCGGCTTGAGGCCCAGGAGGAGGTTGGTGGGACCCTCGGGGCCACTCAGGCAGGCGACAGCGAGGAAGCTGCCGGTCGAGCCGGCGATTTCGCGCAGGTAGGCCTGGCCCACGTACGAGAGCCCGCCGCCGCCGATCTCGGTAGGCATGTCGATGCCGTAGAAGCCGAGGTCGGCGGAGCGCTGGCGCATGGTTTGTAGCTGGTCGCGCAACCCGGGATCCTCGCCGTCGGTCTCGACGTAGCGCTGCTTGAGCTCCGCCTCCTTGGGCAGGACCTCGCGCTTGAGAAAGTCGCGGAATGAATCCGCCAGGGCCTTTTCCTCGGGGGCGAATGCGAAGTCCATGATGGGACAGGATAACTGACGAAGCGGTCAGTTTTTTCGGCGGGCTCGAGGAAGGAATAGCGACGGCTTGGCCGAATACCCCGGCGTAGAATTCGAATCCAGATGGCCGAAACCAACGGAAAGCAAAACGGCGTGCCCCACGAGACCGGGACACAGCGTGTAAAGACCGGCCTGGCGGAGATGCTGAAGGGCGGCGTGATCATGGACGTCGTCAACGCCGAGCACGCCAAGATCGCCGAGGAGGCCGGTGCCTGTGCCGTTATGGCCCTCGAGCGGGTGCCTGCCGACATCCGCAGGGACGGCGGGGTGGCCCGTATGAGCGACCCCGCCCTGATCGCCGAGATCCAGGCGGCAGTGACCATCCCGGTGATGGCCAAGTGCCGCATCGGGCACTTCGTCGAGGCGCAGGTCCTGGAGGAGATCGGCATCGACTTCATCGACGAGTCCGAGGTGCTCACTCCTGCCGACGAGGAGAACCATGTCGACAAATGGGAGTTCAAGGTGCCATTCGTCTGCGGCGCGCGCAACCTCGGCGAGGCGCTCAGGCGCATCAACGAAGGTGCTGCCATGATCCGGACCAAGGGCGAGGCCGGCACCGGCAACGTGGTCGAGGCGGTGCGTCATATGCGCGCCGTCAGCGGCGGAATCCGGCGGCTGCAGTCGATGGCCAAGGAGGAGCTCTACACCGCCGCCAAGGAGCTGCAGGCACCATACGAGCTGGTAGCCGAGTGCGCCCAGCTGGGCCGGTTGCCGGTGGTCAACTTCTCTGCCGGTGGCATCGCCACCCCCGCCGACGCCGCGCTGATGATGCAGCTGGGCTGCGACGGCAACTTCGTCGGCTCCGGCATCTTCAAGAGCGAGGACCCCCTGAGAATGGCCAAGGCAATCGTTGCCGCGACGACCTACTACGACCAGCCCGACAAGATCCTGGAGGCCAGTCGCGGCCTGGGCGCGGCGATGAAGGGTTTGGAGATCAGCGCAATCCCCCAGGAGGAGCTGCTCGCGTCTCGCGGCTGGTGATCGCACGGCGGCGCCGGGAAGCATGACCCGCCCCCGGGTGGGCGTGCTCGCGATGCAGGGCGCATTCCGCGAACACATCGCGGCGCTCGCGCGCCTCGGTGCCGACGCCGTGCCACTCCGCGACGCCGCCGAGCTCGACCGGCTTGACGGGGTCGTCCTACCCGGCGGCGAAAGCACGACGATGGACAAGCTGCTGCGCAAGTTTGGCCTCCAGCAACCACTCGCCGAGCGCATCCGCGGCGGCCTGCCGGTGATGGCGACGTGTGCTGGCGTGATCCTGCTTGCCGATGAGGTACGCGACGGCCCGCCCGACCAGGAGTCGCTCCACCTGCTGCAGCTGAAGGTTCGTCGCAACGCCTACGGCCGCCAGCCGGAGAGCTTCGAGGCCGATGTTGACCTGTCGGTGCTGGATGCTCCCTTCCGTGGCATCTTCATCCGCGCTCCGGTGATCGAAGAGGTGGGCGAAGGCCTCGACGTCCTCGCCGAGATCGAGGGCGCCCCGGTGGTGGTCGGCGACACCCAGCGACTGGCGCTCACCTTCCACCCAGAGCTGACCGGCGATGACCGCATCCACCGCTACTTCCTCGAGGAGATGGTGGTCCGGGCAACAAGCCAGGCCGGCGTCGCACACGTCGCGACCGAAGGCGGGCAGGACGCCGAAACCCGCGAGGCCGCCGGCTGATGTCCATCCGCGCCGCCCAGGTGACCGACCTGGGCAGCATCGACGAGATCTACGCCCTGGGCAAGGACCTGTCACTCCAGGGGGAGGGCGCCACCCACCCCATCCGGCTCTGGCAGATGATCACCCGCACCTTCAGCTCGCTGCTGCCGCTGGCCACGCCCAGCGAGATGCTCTTCGTCCTCGAGGACGACAAAGGCAAGGTCGTCGGCTTCATCCAGGCCGAGATGCTGGCCCCCGCCGGGCGTACGCGGGCCTCGGAGGCGATGCGAGTGCTGAACCTCTCGCTGGCGCCATCGCTGGCCGGCGCCGCCGGGGGCGCCCTGATCGACCACCTCTCCAACGAGGCCATCGCCAAGGGCGTGGGCCGCATCTACGTCCGCATCCCCGAGGGCCACCCGGTGATGGAGAGCTTCAAGGCCCACGCTTTCCGCCGCTATGCCCAGGACCGGGTCTTCTTCCGCGAGACACTGGGGGAGCCGTCCAAGATCGAGCCCATCTCCGGGCTGCGCGCGGCCCGGCGCAAGGACCTCTTCGGCCTCTTCACGCTCTACCTGGCGTCGACTCCGAAGCCGGTTTCGCAGGTCGAGGCTCCCGACTACGACCAGTGGCGTGCGGTGCACGAGGCCGAGTGGCTGCAGCGCTTCGGCCGGCGGCCCTCCAAGAGCATGGTCGTGGAGCACGCCAACGAGATCGTCGGCTGGGTCGGCATCGAGCCCGCCCAGCCCGGGCGTCCCCACACCCTGTCGATCATGGCCAGGGGTGACTTCAGCCCCCGGGGTGACCTCCAGGAGCAGCTCCTGGCGCACGCCCAGCGCGAGCTGGCCGGCCAGCCGGGCGCGATCTGGTGCAACGTCCGCAACTACGACACCACCACCACCAGGGTCCTCCAGGACGGTGGCTTCGAGAACCTCGCCGGCCAGGAGCTGCTGGTCCGGGAGCTCCGCGCCCGCGCCCTGGCGCCGGCGCGCAAACCCAAGAAGGAGAAGGTGATGGCCCCGGTGTTCGGCGCCCTGGTGCGGATGCGGCCCCTGTCCTCGCGGCAACCGAGCCACGGCCCAAGGATCGTCTCCTGAGCCTCACCGGCAAGCACGACGACTGGACGGCCGAGCTCGACCTGATGCTCAGCACCCTGCCGCCGCGGGTGCGCGACGCCGCCCGCCCGGCGATGGAGGGTCGCGGTGAGCTGCTCGAGATCGTGATGGACCTGGGCCGCGAGCCCGAGGCGCGGTTCATCGACTCCGAGTTCCTGCTGGGGACCGTGGCGGTGACCCAGGCGGACCTCGACTACGTCTCCTCACGGGTGGGTGCCTTTGGCGACGACAACCGCGCCGGGATCGCGCGGACGCTGCACCGGATCTCGGCGATCCGCAACCGCCAGGGCGACATCGTCGGGCTGACCTGCCGTGTCGGCCGCGCCGTGACCGGCACCATCGACCTGATCAAGGACCTGGTGGTAAGCGGCCGCTCGATCCTCCTCCTGGGACGCCCTGGGGTGGGTAAGACCACGATGCTGCGGGAGTGCGCCCGGGTCCTGGCCGACGAGCGCCGCAAGCGCGTGGTCATCGTCGATACCTCCAATGAGATCGGCGGCGACGGCGACATCCCCCACCCGGGCATCGGGCGGTCGCGGCGGATGCAGGTGCGCACCCCGACCCTGCAGCACGCCGTGATGATCGAAGCGGTCGAAAACCACATGCCCGAGGTCATCGTCATCGATGAGATCGGCACCGAGCTGGAGGCGATGGCGGCGCGCACCATCGCCGAGCGCTGTGTCCAGCTGATCGCCACCGCCCACGGCGGCAGCCTCGACAACCTTCTCGTCAACCCCACCCTCAACGACCTTCTCGGCGGTATCCAGACGGTGACCCTGGGCGACGAGGAGGCTCGGCGCCGCGGCAGCCAGAAGTCGGTCCAGGAGCGCAAGGCGCCGCCCACCTTCGACGTGCTGGTCGAGATCCAGGAACGGCAGCAGCTGGTGGTGCACACCCCGCTCGACGAGGTCGTCGACCTCGCCCTCCGCGGCCAGTTCAAGCCCCCGCAGCTGCGGGTCAAGCGCCCCGACGGCTCGGTGGTGACACAGATGGCGTCGCTGCCGCCGGCGCCGGGGGAGCGGCGGGGCAAGCGCAAGGATGCCTCGGGGACATCGACCCCGCGCCGAGCGCGGGCCGCCTACGAGCCTATCTCGATCTTCCCGTACGGCGTCAGTCGCAGCCACGTCGAGCAGTCGGTCCGTGACCTCGGGGTGCCGGTACGGATCCTGCACCACCCGGAGGCCGCCGACCTGGTCCTCACCCTCAAGAACTACTACCGGCGCAAGGACTCTCCGATCCAGCAGGCGGAGTCACACGGCACCCCGGTCGAGGTGCTCCGCTCCAACAGCGCGGAGCAGGTCCGGAGCGCCCTGGCGCGCCTATACAACCTCGACGAGTAGCGGTTTCCAGCGGCGCTGACGGCCCCCTGGTCGCCGGGGTGATGGTGGGTGGCACGCGGGTATGATTCCGCGATGCGCGGGTTCCTGGTGAGCTTCGAGGGAGGCGAAGGGTCGGGCAAGACCACCCAGGCGGGGCGGCTGGTGAAGTCGCTGGAGGCCCAGGGCCTGCCGGTGACAGCCGTCCGCGAGCCAGGCGGAACCGTGCTCGGGGAGAAGGTCCGCGAGATCCTGCTGGACGTCGAGCACCACGACATGGCGGCGTGGGCCGAGGCCAACCTGTACACCGCGGCGCGAGCCCAGCTGCTCAAGGAGGTGGTCATTCCCCGCATGGCCAGGGGCGACATCGTCGTCGCCGACCGCTTTGCCGACTCCACCTTCGCCTACCAGGGCGCCGGTCGCGGCCTCGAGATGCAGGTGCTGATGGCGATGCAGATGGTCCTTAAGGTGCGCCCCGACCTGACCCTGCTGCTGGACCTGGACCCGGAGCTCGGGCTCGGGCGCGGCGATGCCGCCGGCGGTGGCCGCGACCGGATCGAGGCCGAGGACCTCACATTCCACGGCCGGGTCCGCCAGGGCTACCTCGACTTCGCCCGCCGCGACCCCGATCGCTACCACGTCGTGGACGCCGCCCAGGACCCTGAGGCGGTCGCCGCCGAAAGCCTTCGCGTTACCCTAGAGCGGGCCGCGGCCCACGGCATTGCGGTGGCATCGACATGAAGAGCGAAGTCGCGATGAAGATGGTGGTGGCGATCATGCACGGGGACGACGCCGCCGACTGCAGCGATGCCCTGTCCGACAAGGGCATTCCCACCACCAGGCTCGACTCCAAGGGCGGCTTCCTCCAGCGCGGCAACGCCACCCTGCTCTGCGTGGTCGCCGAGCCCCAGGTCGACACGGTCATGGAGGTCCTGCGCCAGCGCAGCAAGAGCCGCACCGAGTTCCTCAACCCCATGCCGCCGCTGGTGGAGCCGGGGGACTTCTTCGTTCCCTACCCGGTCGAGGTCGAGGTCGGCGGCGCCATCGTCTTCGTTATCGACGTGGAGCGCTTCGAGAAGCTCTAGTCCGACTAGCCGCACCTGAATTGGAACCGAACGCAACCCCGCTCGGTATCCTTGGAGAGTGAAAGGCACTGCGGTCTAGGCATTTGAGTTCGAAAGCGGAAAGACGCGCCAATCGGGCTCGAGTCGCCGCCGGGGGGACGGCCGCGACGCAGCCTGGGCGGGTCGAGATCAAGGGTGACCCCGCCTTCTTCCGGCGGATCAACTATCGCGCCGTCCTGGCGGGCCTGGCGGTCGCGATGGCCGTGTACGTGGCCCTTAGCTACGCACTGGCGCTGCTCGGCGGCACCGGTGACGGTGTCGGCGCCTACTTCGGCGTCAGCGCCGTGGCCATGTTCGCCGGCGGCCTCACAGCGGGCATGATCGAGCCTAAGTACGGCGTGCTCAACGGACCGCTGGTTGCCGTCGTCTTCATCCTGGTCACCTTCGTCCTCACGTTCTTCAACGAGCTGCAGCAGGTCAAGATCGTGGGCCCGCTGGGGCTCGGGCCGATGCGCGTGGACAAGGTCTTCGCCACCGACCTGCCGCAACTCTTCTTCTCCAGCCTCGGCGGCTGGACCGCGGGGATGATCGAGCAGCGCTTCCGAGGCCGCCGCGCCGGGGCCGGCGGGCCCAGGGAAGCAGACGGAGGCACCCGGCCAGGTGGCTCGAGCACAGGCGACTGACCCCGGCGCCATCGAGCGCGCCGCCGAGCTGGTCCAGTCGCTGGTCGACAACGTCCAGCGCGTCCTCGTCGGCAAGACCGACCAGGTCCAGCTTGGCGTCGTCTGCCTCCTGGCCGGCGGACACGCCCTCATCGAAGACGTGCCAGGGGTCGGCAAGACCACCCTGGCCAAGGCCTTGGCGCGCAGCATCGGCGGCCAGTTCGAGCGCATCCAGTTCACGCCCGACCTGCTGCCCTCCGACGTGGTTGGGATCAACATGTTCGATCCCAACGAACGCACCTTCCAGTTCCGCCCTGGCCCGGTGTTCGCCAACGTGCTCCTCGCCGACGAGATCAACCGCGCCACCCCCAAGACCCAGTCGGCGCTCTTGGAATCGATGGAAGAGCGCCAGGTGACCCTCGACGGGGTCACCCACCCGCTGCACGCCCCATTCATGGTGCTGGCCACCCAGAACCCGATCGACTTCGCCGGCACCTTCCCGCTGCCGGAGGCGCAGCTGGACCGGTTCAGCGTCCGCATCTCGCTCGGCTACCTCAACGAGGCCTCCGAGGTCGAGATGCTCGAGCGCTTCGATGGCCACGACCCTCTCGCCCAGCTGGAGGCGGTTGCCACCGAGGACGACATTCGCGAAGCCCAGCAAGCCATCACCCTGGTCCACGCGACAGCCGACATCAAGGAGTACATCGTCCGCCTGGTGGCGGCCAGCCGGGACCACGCCGACCTGTCACTGGGGGCCAGCCCCCGCGCCTCGTTGGCGCTCTACCGCCTGTCCCAGGCCCGCGCCGCGGCGGACGGTCGCGACTTTGTCCTCCCCGACGACATCAAGGCCCTGGCGGCCCCGGTCCTCGGCCACCGGCTGCTCTTCAAGCCCAGCGCCGAGATGCGCGGGGCTGGATCGGACAAGCTCCTGGCGCAGCTGATGGAATCGCTGCCCGTGCCCCAGGCCCCGCGGCCGAAGCGCCTCTGAGGCGTTCGCCGGCGTGGCCGCTTCCCTGACTGACGAGGCCGCCGCTTCCCTGACCGACGAGCTCGTCCCGGCTGCGGACGAGCCCGCCCCGGCGCCTGCCGAGCCCGCACCTCCCACTCGCCGGCGGACGCGCCTGCTCATCGCCCTGCGGCGGGTGCTGCTGGGAATCGGCATCGTGGCGCTGCTCTTCTTCGCTTATGTCACCGCCGTACGCCTGGCCTACGCGCTGCTCTACGCCGTGCTCCTGCTGCTGATTGTCAGCTGGGTCTGGACGCGCTATGGCATCCGCGGACTGGACCTCAAGCGCGAGGCACCCAGTGGCGCCTATGAGGCCGGCGAGCGCTTCACGGAGCACCTCGTGGTGACCAACGACTCCCTCCTGGGACTGCCCTGGATCGAGGTCTTCGACCAGGCGGGCATCCCCGGCTACAACGCCGGGCGGGTCCTCAACCTGGGGGCCAAGAGGTCGCGTCGCTGGCGCAGTGACGGCACCTTCGTGGCCCGCGGCACCTACACCATGGGACCACTGACGCTCGCCACCGGGGATCCGTTCGGCATCTTCCGGGCCAGTCGCACCGTTCTCTCGTCCGGCAAGGTGGTGGTCTACCCGCGGCTGGTCGACGCCACGCCGATCGTCGGCCGCCACAGCGGCGCCACCGGCGAAACCGTCCCGGTCGGACAGCAGGTGGACACGCCGCCAGAAGCCTTTGGCATCCGCGAGTACTACCCCGACGACGGCGTCAACCGCATCCATTGGCCCTCCACCGCCCGGCTGGGCCGCCCCATGAGCAAGAGCTTCGAGAAGTACGAGGGCAACGACATGATGATTGCCCTTGACCTCGACCGCGGGCGGCACTACGGCAGCGGCGACGACTCCAGCGTGGAGCGAGCCGTCAGCCTGGCCGCCTCGATCGCGATGGTGGGCGCCGAGCGGGGCCAGGCCGTCGGCCTGATCTGCAGCGACGCCGCGCGGACCAACATCCGTCCCGGTCGCGGCGCGCCACACCAGACGGTGCTGCTGGAGGCGTTGGCCCTGGCCGGCGCCGACGGCGTCGATGGCTTCGACCGGGTGCTGGAGCAGGCCCTCTCCGTCCGTGGCAACCACACGCTGTTTGTCATCACCCCCGAGGGTCGCGACGAGCGCTGGATCGACCGTCTCGCCGGCGCCTCGCCTGGCAACGTCCGCAGCACCATCATCCGCCTTCGCCCCGGCGCCTTCCCGCAGGGCTCGCGCCGCCCCCGGCGGGTTACCGACCGCGCCGTCTGGTGGGACATCAGCACCGGCGACGAGATCTTTGTCACCAGCTCTCGCGGCCGGGCTCCGGCGGCCGCCGAGGTGCCGGCGTGATCCCGTTTCTGGTCGGCGCCTGCATCGTGGTCGCCGTGATCGCGGTCACCGGGACGCTCATGACGGAGAGGCTCTCGGTGGCGCGGGAGGGTCCGATCCTCCACGTGCGCCTGCGCCGGGGGCGCTCCCCGGACGCGCCCAACCTCTTCACGGGCTCGCTGGACATGGGCGAGGGTATCATCACCTACTTCATCATCGTCGGTCTCGCCTGGCTGTCGGCGCTCTCGGTGGCCAACTCGGCGTGGGTGCAGCACAGCGATGGCCTCCCCATGGATGCCGTGGTGGGCACGGTGGTCGCCATCGTGCTGGCCAAGCTCTCGCCGCGGGCCACCACCTTCTGGCTCGCCGCCGAGGTGACGGCCGTGGCGGCGCTCTTTACGGCGACCGCCACGCACACCGGCTGGCGCCTGGACCGCGACTTCGTCACCTGGGTCGTCGGAATTCGGGCGTCCCTGCAGCTGGCTCTGCTGGTGGCGATGGTCGCCTCCACCTGGCTGGCGTGTGCCTGGCTGGCCTTCTGGACAGTGCGGACCCGCAACGTGCCGGTGGCCCTGGCGCCGATGGTGGTCGTCCTCATCGTCGAGGTGCTCGACGATCCCGGCCAGAAGGGCCTCACCCTGCTGCTGGCCCTGTGGATCGCAGTCGCCGCGGCGTTGGCGGTGCGCATACACCTGGCCGGCCTCGATCGCCGGTGGGGCTCGCGGGCTTCGGACGAGGTTTCGATGAGCCTCGGCGTGCACGCCGCCCGGGTGGTTGTCGTGATCCTGGTGCTGGCGTTCATCCTGCTGCCGCCGCTTAGCCGCACCGACCTCAGCGCCAACCTCTGGGCCGGGAAGCAGAACACCCAGGGGCAGAACGGCACCGGCAATGGCACCGGTCCCGGAGCCGGCTTCATCCAGACCGGCTACACCGAACGCGTCGAGCCGGGTGGGACCCTGCTGCGCAGCCAGGACGCCGTCCTCGAGGTCAACAACGACCTCTCGGTTGGCGTCTACTGGCGCGGTATCAACCTCTACGCCGTCAACAACGGGGTCTGGGAGACCGGCGAGTCCAGCCGCGTGCTGGCGCCGGCGGCGGCCAACGCCAACTTCGAAACCGCCACCTACCTGGCGCGCCGAGCCGTCCACGGCACCATCAGGGTGCTGGGCGCGACTGACCGGACGCTCTTCTTCCCCGGGGATCCGATCCGGACTTCGGTGCCATCGCAGCTCCGGGGCGATCCCGCCGACCTCAGCGGTCGTCGCGGGCCGCTGGTGGGCGCCCTCCCGGTTGACGGCGCCTATGCCCTGCCGCCGATCCAGCCCGGGAACACCTATACCGTCGACGCCTCCTACTCAATCGCCACCGAGGACGAGCTCCGCGCCGCCGGGACCACCTACCCGGCGCAGGTCACCGCCCTGACCCAGCGCCTGCCCACAAGTGGTCTCTCGCGAATCGACCCCGGCGTCTCCCAGCTGGCGCAGCGGGTCTCCGCCGGTGCGACCAACCCCTACGACAAGGCCAAGGCGATCGAGAGCTACCTGCGGCAGAACCTCAAATACCAGCTGCAGGTCGACCAGCCGCCCAAGGGAATCGACCCGGTCAGCTTCTTCCTCTTCCAGAGCAGGACCGGTTACTGCGAGTACTTCGCCTCGTCCATGGGAGAGATGGTCCGTAGCCTGGGAATCCCCGTCCGCCTGGTCAACGGGTACGGCCCCGGTAGCGCCAACGCCGCTGACCGCGAGCTGAACGTCGCCTTCCAGCAGGCGCCCGAGCCGCCCCGCCTGATCCACGCGGCCGACGCCCACACCTGGGTCGAGGTCTTCTTCCCCAACTATGGCTGGGTCCCGTTCGAGCCCACGCCTGACCCGGCCTACCCCGCGCTGGAGCGGGGCGCACCGCTGGCGGCGCCCGCGACCCAGGCCGACACGGCGCCGGCGGCGCCGGTCCCGGGGGTGCAGTCGCGCCAGCCGCAGGGAATCGCGGCGCTGCTGCAGCCGGCCTTCGGTGGGGGAGCCCTGGTGGTCCTGGTCGCACTGGTGGTCCTGGTGGGCCTGGCGGTGGCTCGCGGCCCGCGGCGTCTCGACGACGTTCGGCCCGCGTGGCGTCGGATGGGCTGGTTGGGGGCCCGCCTGGGGGTGCGTCGGCGCGCGAGCGACACACCCCTGGAGTTCGCGCGGCGGCTGGCCGGCGCCCTGCCGGCGCTGGAGCAGGAGATCGATGAGCTGGGCCGCGCCTACAGCCGCGGCATCTACCGGGCGGAAGGCCTCGGCGCCAATGACCTGACCCGGGCAGATGGCGCCTGGCGCCGGCTGCGGCCGGCCATCATCCGGGCCCTGGTCCTGGGCCGGCGTCGGCAGGCTGCCCGGAGCCCGATGGGGTAGCCAGGGCCAAACCAGGCGCGCTTACCGCGGCGCGCAAGGTGGAGTCAGGCAGCGCCGGCTCCAGTGCCTAGTGCCGGCCGAGCTCCACGGTCGCCAGGTCCTCGGCGATCACCGCCCCGTCAACGCCGCCGTCCATCCAGTGCCGGTTGAGATGGGTCAGGAAGAAGCGCTTGCCGGGGTTGGCGCTGACGATCTGCTGCACCTCGGGCAGCGAGAGGTGGCCGGCCTCGGCGTCCACACCGGTGGCCTCGATGAGGAAGTCGTCGGAGAGCTCTATCAATGCGTCCAGGCCGGGGCACACCCCGCTGTCACCTGAATATCCGAAGCTGACACCATCCTTGCCAAGGTGGTAGCCCAGGCAAGGGATGTCGGTAACGTGGATCACCTCCTCGCTGTGCAGCTTGAACCCCGCGACCTCGATGTCATCACCGGGCGAGACCTCGACGAACCTGGGCTGGAGCCGCTCCCAGACGATGTCATGGAGGCGCTGGCCCCAGGCCAGGCTGAGCAGGTCCTCGGCGTATTTTTCGAAGCCCGGCGGGCCGACGATGGTGAAGGGCTTGGCGTCGGGCGCCTCGAGCGCCCGCGTCGCCAGGAAGAAGGGCAGTCCGAAGGTATGGTCGGCGTGCTGGTGGGAGATCACCGCCGCCTCGATGTCGCCGATGTTGTGGTCGGTCTTCTTGATCAGGACGTGGACCGGCGCGCCGGCGTCGATGAGGATGCGCCGGTCGAGAATGTAGCTGGCGTTGAA
>DASZHA010000078.1:0-22740 GCA_035938265.1 Candidatus Dormiibacterota bacterium | reverse complement strand
AGTCGAGGACGGTCCATCCGCGGGCCTCGAACCGGTTGATCCAGTAGGCCGGCCACTGCTCGTTGACGTGTCCCGTTCCTCCCTGGCCCGGGATCGCAGCCGAGAATAGTACGACCGGAGCAAGGGACGTGAGCGACTCGACAAAAGCCTGCGAGCGGTGTTCGCCGAGGTGCTCGGCGACTTCGAGGGAGATCGCGAGGTCGAAATTGCGTTCCAGACGGAGCGGCTGGTTGAGGTCCCACGGAAAGAAATTCGCTTCCGGTATCTTGAGCTTGCTCCGGTCGGTCATGGGCGCATCAACGCCCAAGAAGTCGCTGACACCCAACTTCCGGGCAACGGCGAGCCAGCCACCCGTCCAGCAGCCGACGTCCACGACAGAAATGGGCCGGACGAGTTCGAAAACCATAGGGAGGACTTCGCCGGCCGAGGTTTCGGCTGCCTCCTCGAGCAATTCGAAAACATGTGGCGCAAACGCTGCCAATGCCGTGCCTTCATGATCCTGCAACCCAGCGTCCCCGTCCCTCGACGGAGCGGCCGGGTCACCCTGCTCCGACATGACAGGGAACGATAGCAGTGGAGTCGGCCCTAGTAGGCCTGTCTACTACCAATCATCGAATGGCTTGACGCCGAGCGTCCATGCGGGTACCCTCACGGCGCAGACGGCCCAGCCGTCCCATATGAAGACAACGTCCCTCTTCACGTCCAAGCCCAGACTCCTGGTAACCCTTTTCGTGCTCGCGTTGCTCGTGTTGAGCGCGTGCGGCAACGGCGCCAAGGCCACCTCCAGCGCGAACTCACCAAGCCCTGACCCCTCGCCGTCGCCACCTCCGCCCCCGCCCACTCCCGGGCCTCTCGACTTTCCGATTCCCAATCCGCAGGGGGGGCCACTCCCCGGACAGGGCGCCGCGGTCTCAGGGCCGCTTGCCTATCCCCTCCTGGTTCAGATCGAGAACACCGCCGATTCGCGACCGCAGGCCGGGATCGAGGCCGGCTCAGTGCTCTTCGAGTACATCACCGAGGGCGGCATCACCCGGTTCTCTGTGCTCTTCCACCACGTCCCGGGTGTCGTCGGGCCAGTCCGCAGCGCGCGCTTCGTGTCCGTCTACCTCTACCACCGATTCGACGCCCTGCTGATGGCCAGCGGGGGCTCGAAGTGGACGTACGACAAGATCTTCGCCGACCCCGGGCTGCCGGCGCTGATCAACGATTTCGACCATGGCGTCCACTTCTTCCGCTGGGGCGGCCGGGTCGCGCCGCACAACCTCTACACGTCGCAGGCGCAGCTGCTGAGTGCCGCGGGCGCGGGCGCGCGGCCGCCCAACGGTGGCGATTTTCCGCGCTCCAATGACTGGGCCGGAACGGAGCCGGCCGGAAGCGTGACCGTGCCCGACGTGCGCACCAGTCTGACCTACAACGGCACCACCTACGACGCGGTTTCCGACGGCCAGGCGCAAACCGACGTGGTATTCGGAAAGGTGCAGCCGCGCAGCGTGGTGGTGATGCGGGTGCGGCAGTGGATCACCAACCTGACCGAGGACGTCACCGGCGGCACAGCCCGCGACTTCGACCTCAACAGCGGCGGCGTCGCCGACATGTACGCCAAGGGCACGGTGATCCATGGGCACTGGGCGTCGCCCGCGGACAACAAGCCGATTGCCCTGACCGACGCGGCGGGCGCGGCGGTGTCCATGCCTCCAGGACTCGTCTGGGTGATCCTGCAGCCGTAAGTCCTCGTCCGCCCGGGCGGGGCGTGGCCGCTAAGGGCGGCCAGTAAACTACGCGGGATGTTGGAGCCCAGCCCCCTCATCTCCGACCTCCTCAGCCGGCGGGTGGTCATCCTCACCGGCAAGGGCGGTGTGGGTAAGAGCACCACCGCCGCGGTGCTGGCGCTGATCGGCGCGCAGATGGGCAAACGGGTGCTGGTGGTCGAGGTAGACGCCAAGGGCAACGTGCCCGACTTCTTTGACAGCCCCCGGGTTGGCTTTCGCTTCCGCAAGCTGCACAAGAACATCTACGGGCTCTCGATGGACCTCAAGGCGTCGATGCAGGAGTACCTGGCGTCGATGCTGAAGGTGCCGAAGTTCTCGCTCCGCCCCCTGGAGAGCTTCCTGGAGTACACCTCGGGCGCCATCCCCGGGCTCAAGGAGGTGCTGGTCACAGGCAAGATCTACTTCGAGGAGAAGGCGCGCACCGGCGACGGCAGCTATCGCTGGGACCTGATCGTCGTCGACGGCGCCCCCACCGGCCACGTCGTCTCCCAGCTGGCGGCGGCCCGCAACCTTGTCCGCCTGATGCGCGGCGGGCCGATCCGGGAGCAGGCGGGGCGGGTCGCCGACATGCTTTCAGACCCCAATCGGACGGCTTTGGTCCTCGTGAGCATCCCCGAGGAGATGCCGGTCAACGAGACCATCGACCTGGCCAAGCGCTTCGCCGACGACACCGATATCCGGCCCCAGGCGTTGATCCTCAACCAGTTCCAACCGGAGATGGTCCCCAGGGACCGCGTCGATGACTTCAAGGCCCTGGTGGGTCCCGGGGCGAAGCGGTTCCTGCCCCAGCACCCCGCGGGCGAACCCCTGCTGCAGGCGGGGGAGAT
This sequence comes from Candidatus Dormiibacterota bacterium, assembly GCA_035938265.1. Taxonomy (GTDB): domain Bacteria; phylum Chloroflexota; class Dormibacteria; order DASZGP01; family DASZGP01; genus DASZHA01. The sequence continues at coordinate 20,144 of DASZHA010000078.1, read as the reverse complement.
GTACCTCGAGGCGCGCGATCGCGCCATCCACCTCGGTGACCTGGTGCGGCGCAGCCTGAAGCTGCCCTCGGTCACGGTGCCCTACATCTTCGAGCGGCGCCACGGGCTGGCCTTCACCAGGGCCATGGCCAAGATCATGAGCGTGGCCGAGTGAGCGTTGACGCGTTGCTTGGCCCGGGCATCGTTGTCCTCACCGGCAGCGACGGTGTCGGTAAGACGACGACGGCAGCGGCGCTGGCGGCGCGGGCGGCGATCCACAAGGAGCTGCGGGTGGCGGTCCTCACCATCGACCCGGCTCGGCGCCTGGCCAGCGCCATGGGCCTGGCCAAGCTTGGCAACCGCCTGCGCAGCGTGGACCTCAGCCGGGCTGGGGCGAGCCCCAAGGGGACCCTTGCCGCAGGCATGCTGGAGACCAAGTCGGCGTGGGACGAGCTCATCTACCGGCAGGCGGGCAGCCGCGCCGCCGCTGAGAAGATCATCCAGAACCCCTTCTACAAGGAGATCTCGGGCACCTTCGTCGGCAGCCACGAGTACATCGCGATGGAGCGCCTGCTCGACCTCTGGCAGTCGGGCGAGTTCGACATGATCGTCCTCGACACCCCGCCCAGTCGCAACGCCCTTGACTTCCTCGAAGCTCCCAACCGCATGACTGAGCTGGTCAGCGGCGGGCTGTTGGGGTTGCTGGCCCGGCCCGGGATGGCGGCGGGCAAGATGGGCTTCCGCATGTTCAGCGTCGCCACCAGGCCAGTGATGCGGATTGCCGACCGGCTGGTGGGCGGCAGCACCCTGACCGAGCTGTCGGAGTTCCTGCTCAGCATCGAAGGGCTGTACGAGGGCTTCAAGCAGCGCGCCGAGGGCGTCTACCGGCTCCTCGAGGACGAGGCGACGTCGTTCCTGGTGGTCACCACCCTCGAGGATGTGCCCTTCGAGGAGGCTCGCTACTTCGTCGAAAAGCTGGGCGAGGCGGGAATGCACCTGGCCGGCGCGGTGATCAACAAGCGGCTGCCGACGTGGCTCCTGGACCCGGCCGCCGCCAAGCTCGCCGGTGAGCTGGCTGCTGGGAAGGACGTGGTCGAAGCGGCCCTCGGCAAGAACTACCTGGCCTATCGCACCCTGGCGCAGCGCGACCAGGACCTGATGGCGCGTGTGGAAGAGCTGGGCGTGCCGGTGCTGGCCTCGGTGCCCCGGCTGCGCGAGCCTGTCCACGATCTCGCGGGGCTGCTGCTGGTGGGGGACACGCTGGTCGACGGCGGCGACTGACGCCACCGCGCTGGCCCGGCGTCAGCCCCGGACCGGCGTCAGCAGGTTGTAGCCGTTGGCGATGGCGCGTCCGCTGGCGATGCTCACGGCGCAGCCGATGCTGGTGCCGCTACCGATGCTGATGGCGCAGCCGGTGGCGATGCCGCTTCCGATGCTGATGGCGCAGCCGGCGCTGACACCACTGCCGAAACTGACAAGGGTCCCGCCGCTGATGAAGTTGACCACGCCGACGAGGTTGAAGAAGCTGAGGAGCCCCCGGACGCTGAGGATCCTCCCCGAGGTCCACACGCCGCCGACCTTGACCGGCGAGTACTCGGACGCCCTGGTTGCCTCTGCCTCACTCAGGTCGGTCACCTGGGCATCATGACAGCCGCCGTCAGTAGGCTGCCAGCTCGCGCATCTTCTCGGCGATCCCCTCGGGGTTGGGCAGGAAGGCCTCCTCGAGCCCGTGCGCGAACGGCATCGCCGGGCTGTCGGGCCCGGTCAGCCGCATCAGCGGCGCGTCGAGGTGGTCGAAGGCCCGCTCGGCGATCAGCATCCCCACTTCGCTGGTCACGGCGCAGAAGGGGTTGGCCTCCGTCAACAGCAACACCTTGCCGGTCTTGCGGGCGGTGGCCAGGACCGCCTCTTCGTCGAGCGGCCTCAGAGTGCGAAGGTCCAGCACCTCCACCTCGATGCCCTCCTGGGCCAGGTGCGCCGCGGCCTTCAACGCCTGGTGGACCATCAGGCCGTAGGTGATCACCGAGATGTCGCGGCCCTCGCGGCTCAGCCGGGCGCGCCCGATGGGCAGCGTGTAGAGCTCCTCAGGAACATATCCCTTGATCAGCCGGTAGGCGCGTTTGTGCTCGAGGAAGAGCACGGGGTCGGGGTCGCGGATGGCGGCGATGAGGAGCCCTTTGGCATCGTAGGGGTTGCTCGGCGCGATCACCTTGAGCCCAGGGGAATGGCAGTACATCGCCTCCGGCGACTGTGAGTGGTACAGCGCACCGTGGATGCCGCCGCCGAAGGGGGCGCGGATGACGATGGGGCAGGGGAAGTCGCCGACGGTGCGGTAGCGGGTGCGAGCGGCCTCGTTGACGATCTGGTTGAAGGCGGGAAGGCTGTAGTCGGAGAACTGCATCTCGGCGATCGGGCGCAGCCCGGCGAAGGCGGCGCCGATGGCGGACCCGACAATCTGGGACTCAGCGATGGGGGTGTTGAAGCAGCGGTTGTCGCCAAACCGGTCGCGCAGCCCCTCGGTGGCCCGGAAGACGCCGCCGATGCCGACGTCCTCGCCCATTACGAAGACCCGCTGGTCGCGCTCCATCTCCTGGAACATCGCCTCGCGCACCGCCTCCAGGACATTGAGCTCGCGCTCGCCGCCGTCGGGGATGCCGGGGCCGTCAGCGGCGGCGTCGCCGAGGTCCAGGGGCTCCTGGGCCCAGACCTCGGATGTCAGCGTTGCCGGGTCGGGGTCGGGCGCCGTCTCCGCGGCGGCCTGGGCGGCGTCGACCATCGCCCCGATCTCCGCGGTCAGGGCGGCGTCGGCCTCCTCGGTCAGCACACCCTCCTTGAGCAGTCGGGCTCGAAAAGCCGTGACCGGCTCGGTGTCGCGGTGGGCTTCGACCTCCTCGCTGGTGCGGTAGCGGCGATCATCGTCGTCGGAGCTGTGGGGCGTGAGCCGATAGACGACGGCCTCGATCAGCGAAGGCCCCTTGCCCGACCGCGCGCGGGTCATTGCCTTGTGGACGGCCTCATAGACGGCAACGGGGTCGTTGCCGTCGACGAGGATGCCGGGCATCCCATATCCGCGGGCGCGCTCGGCGACACCGATGGGGATCTCCTCGTCGGTGGGCACGGTGATGGAGTAGCCGTTGTTCTGGCAGAAGAAGACGACCGGGAGCTTGTGGATGCCGGCGAACGACATCGCCTCGTGGAAGTCGCCCTCCGCGGTGGCGCCCTCGCCGAAGCACGTCAGGCAGGCGGCGCCCACCGGCAGGGCGGGGTCTGGCCGGCCCAGCTTGGCCGCCTCCTCCCAGGCCTCGATTCGCAGCGCCAGCCCGATGCCGGCGGCGTGCAGCACCTGGCTGGCGACGCAGCTCGACCCGGTGACGTACTGCAGCGAAGCCTTGCCGTAGTGCCCCAGCATCAGGCGGCCACCGGTCGACGGGTCGGCGGCCTTGGAGAAGAAGCCCATCATCAGCTCCTCCAGGGTCATACCCATCGCCAGGGAAAGCGAGATGTCACGGTAGTAGGGCACCACCCAGTCGGTGCCGACCTCCACCGCCATGCCGGCGCCGACCTGGGCGGCCTCGTGGCCCTGGTGGGGCATGACGAAGGCGACCTGGCCGCTGCGGTTGAGCAGCCACATGCGCTCGTCGAAGGCCCGGCCCATCCGCATCAGGCGGTAGATGCGCAGCAACTGATCCGGGCTGAGCCCGGCCTTGGCCGGCCGCGGGGCGGCGGCGTCGTCGCGCCGCGGCGCGGAGGCTACGCGAGCCAATTTGATCCTTGGTGGATACGACTGTGATAGCACCGGTCACCCATGGCGGTCAACGCCGCATCGCTGGAACCGGCTGCCCCGGGGTCAACCCGATGGCTAGCCGCGCGCCAGCCCCAGGAAGCCGCGCTTGGTTCTCTTGCCATCGCCCGCAGCCGTCGGGTTGGCGGCGATGTCGGCCAGGGCGGCGATCCGCTGGCCCCAATCCGAGCCCGGCTTCTGCAGCACGTGGGGGATGCCATCGGTCACCGACTCGATCAGCGCCAGCGGCACGTGGGGTAGCTCCAGGGTGATCGGGAACTTGAGGTTGGCCTCGAGGACGTCGAGCCCCATCTTGATGCCCGCCTCGGGGCGGTTGAGCACCGTCGCCAGCTTTCGCGCCGGCACCCCCAGGTCGCTCAGGGTCTTTAGCAGCAGCTTGGTGTCCTTAACCGACGGCAGGTAAGGGGTGGCCACGACCAGGAGGACATCGGAGCTGTCCATCGCCTCCAGGGTGATGTCGCTGAGATGGCTGGTGGTGTCGAGCACCACCACGTCGAACAGCACCCGCAGCAACGCCAGGATCACCTGGAGGTGGCTGGAGTCGACCAGGTCGGCGAGCTCGGGGGAGGGTGGGGCTGAGAGGATGCGCAGGTCCGAGGCGCGGTGCATGCAGTCGAGCAGGAAATCGCCGGTGAGGGCGTCGATGTTGGCCAGCACGTCCACCATCGACGGGCTCGAGGGGCAGTCGAACATCAGCGCCTGGTCGCCGAACTGAAGGGAGAGGTCCACCACCGCGGTGGTCAGGCCGTGGTTCTTGGACACGGCGGCGGCAACGTTGGCGGCGATCGTCGACTTGCCCGTCCCGGCCTTGCCCGAGATGACGGAGATGACCCGGCCGGGGCCCTCGTTCCGGCGAGGCAGCGCTTGCACCGGCTTGGAGTCAACCGAGACCTCGTCGTCGGCCGCATCCTCCGCCAGGGTGGGCGGGTTGTACCAGTCGACCAGCTCAACGTCGTTGTTAAGGCTCACCGCGGGCGCCTCTTCGGGGGCGCGGGCGGATTCGCCACCCTGGGCCGATTGGTCGGCGATCGCCCCGACAACGGCGTCACCATTCTGCTCGCGCGTCACCGGGGCCTCCGATTGCTCGTCGGTCATTTAGTCGTTGATAGCATCGCTGCGCGCAATTGTGAACCGCTTTCGCGCCCCGTCACCGGATGCGGTGCACCGAATTGCGACGATGCCGGTGCCAGATTGGTGACGGACTGTTACCGCCGGCTACCCCAGCTCGCGGTGGTCATTGGACCAGCGTCACGACTGTCGGCAACACCGCCCCAATTGAGCCGTTGTAATAGACAAAGGGCAGCTCGGAAGCGGCGCCCGCGGTATTGACGTTGACGTCGTGGACCACCATCTGGCCGGTGAGGTTGAATTTCGCCATGCTGCCCAGCAGGCCGAGGATGCCCGGGTTGGCATCCGTCACGAGTGACCCCTTGGGGAGGTAAACCGTCCCAGTCATGTTCAAGGATCCGACTCCTGACGCATGGATGGCGCCCTGGCTGCTGCCGTATACGGCGTACGCGCCGTCCTCGGCCGCCGCGTTGGTGCATGTCGCCGAGGCGGGCGTCGGCGTGAACCCGGATGCGCAATAGGGGCTGAGGAGAACGTTGATCGTCGTGCCCGAGCCTGCTGGCTGGCAGTGCCAGTCAGCCGAGTCGGAACCCATGCAGAAGCCCGCCTTGCCGGTCAGGATGAAGGTGACGCCGTAGTTCTGGCCCCCCAGCACACTCGGGATGTTGGGGAACCCGGCCGGGTTCGTCATCAAGCCATCGGGGCACGGGGCGGTGAAGGTGTCTGTCAGCGGGGCGTTGCCGGTAATTGCCGACCAGCACTGGTGGGCGACGGCGTTGATGTTGGCGTTCATCGTGTTGCCCGTGAAGACGACCCCACCACAGCTGGTCACACTGGTGTCGGTGTAGCAGCCACCCGAGCTGATGTCGACAACGTAGATGCCGGGATTGAGATTGTTGTTGACGATCAGGGGGCTGTTGGTGTACACGCCGGGGTTGTAGCAGTTGCTTCCGCCCTTGCCATTGGTACACGGATTGTTGGCCGTACCGGCGACGGTCGGGACATTGGGCGGCGGAGGCAGTGCCGGGGGCTGCATCGACGAGGAGATCTGAGCCACCGAGCCTTCCGCGTAGGTCTCGCTCAGGATATTCGCAATGTTCGAGAGGAGGCCGCCGCATCCGGTGAGGCCCAGCAGCGACCCGCCAACCGGCGGCGTGGTGGCCTCGGGTCCGACGATGACATTGCCGGACGAGTCCGGCGTGGCGCCGACACAGAGTCCGCCGCCGAGGAGGCCCCCGAGCAGGCCTCCGGTATTGACGGTGCACTGGTTCAGGTAGAGGTCGCCGTTCATCCTGCTGGGCCCTGAGAGCAGCGGGGGAGATTGGATGTTGACACATCCGTCGGAGTACAGCGCCGTCGAATACCGCAGTCCGCCCAACTGGGCCTTGGCCTCGGCGTAGGCGCCGACAGGGGCCGTCAGGCCCATCAGCGTGGCCGGGCTGTCGGCACTGCTATCAACGATCTTCACCGAGACCGAAGGGGTGTCGTAGGCGTAATTGTTCGTGTAGTCGCCGGGGCTGTGGATCGTAACCGTTGTGTCCTGGTAGGGCGCCGGCAACTGGCAGTTGTCGATGTTGGCGCTGAATGGCTGGGTGCCGCCCTGGCAGGGCACGCCGCTGGAGAGCGACATCGTGCTGGAGGTTGCCCCCAGGTTGTCGCGGAGGTATGTCATGGCGCCCCGCCGGCCGTTGAACCCCGAGCTGCCGTCCTTGGTGAGCTGCTGGGCGCCGGCGACCGCGGCGTGGTCGGCGAAGGTCTGGAGGTTGCGGTGCTGCTGCGTGAGAAAGCCGTAGTCGATGGCCAGGGCGATGACCAGCATCATTGCGACGGCCGTGATCGCGAAGATCGGCATGACCTGTCCCCGTTGATTCCTGACGATGCGGTTCATTGGCAGAAGGAGCGTTCAGTCGCGCTGAGCCCTACGCCGCTGGTGATCCACGGGATGATCAAAGTCTCGGTCCAGGAGATCTTCACCGTGTACTCGAGTCCGCCGCCCGAGCCGCCGGCCGCGTTGCAGGGAGTGGACGAACCCGACACGTTGCCTGTGCCGGCCGGGCACGCGGCGATGGGGGAGTTCAAGACCGCGTTGTAGAGCTTGGCCTTGGTGCCGCCGGGGTTGGTCACGACCACGTTGTCGGTGTCGCTTGTACTTGGCGCCGGCACGCTGACCGTGATCTGCGTGGAGCTGATGAAGGTGCTGGCGAAAGTCGCCGCCCCGAACCCGTAGTCAAACGCGACGGTGGCCCCCGAGGCGAATCCCTGGCCGTTGATGGTCAGGGTGGTTGCGCCATGGATGCAGGACGGTGTGACACCATCGACGTGAGGCACCGGCGTGCCGATGCCAACGGTGGTGGCCGGCGACCCGCCGGAGCTGATCGGCCGTGGCCCCTGGGCCTCCTGGCCTCCGCACTGGTCGACACCGGTGACCTTCATGTTGTAGCTGCCCTGGACCGCCAGCTGCGCCGATGTCCCGATGACGGGAGGGTTCCAGAGCGGCGTGCCGCTGGTATTGGTGGGCAGGCCCATGGCGACAAGCGTCACCACCGGAGTGGCGGCGCTGCCGGAGGGCGACCCGGTGCCATTGGGACCGGTCATTGTGGCGGTCACCACACCGCCCGACTGCGTGACCGCCAAGCTCCACGGATTGACCCCTCCGTTGGGGCACGCCGGCACCGCCGCCTCGGCATTATCGACGAGGCCCAGAGCGGTCAGCGGGTCGCTGGGCCGGGCTGACCTCGCGGTTGCCGCGTTGGAGGTGACAGTGATGGTCACACCGCCGGTGCGGCAGATGCGTGTGATCGCGTCGCTTGCGCCAATCGCTTTGCCGCTACCACAAAGCTGATCCTGGACGTGCTGCGTAATCGATGTGCTGCCCGAGCCCGTCAGCGTCGCGGTGGTGCGATTGCTCATCGCCCACTGTGCGCCCTCGTAGGCGTCCTGCTGAAGGTTGACCTGGTCCGAAATGACCACGCCCCCCTGGAGCGTCAGTGCAAACAATCCGAGCAGGACTGGTCCGACGATGGCCAGCTCGACGGTCGCTTGCCCGGACTGCAGGTACGCCCGGATCCGGCGCATCACTGTTGGGCCACCGTGCTCGACGACGAGGAGATGTGCGTGGTGGGACCAACGTCGCCGAGGAGCGGAAAGATCAGGAAGCGGTACGTGTAGGTCAGGTCCACCTGGACCGCCTGCCCGGCCTGGGTAGGCGCCACGTAGCCCGCGGCGCATTTCCCGGTGGCATCAGGAGCCGTACAGACATTGAGCACAAGGGGGCTCCCGCTGTTCAGCGGCAGGTAGCCGAGCTGATCTTCCTGGGCCACGGCCATCGATTGGCAATCAGAGTAGGGCTGGAATTTCACAATCGACGCGCCGGTGCCGTCCACACCCACGATCGATCTGTAACGGTAGGGGCCCTGGGTCGCTCCGCAGATGGCAACCGCCCGAGCCACCTCCCGATCGACGTTGTCTATGGTGGCCACCGCGTTGATGTAGAAGCCGGCCTCGATGATCAGCAGGAGGAAGGCAAGGAAGGTGGGCGCAAGCAAGGCGAACTCGACCATGCTCTGCCCTCGCTGGCCTGGTCGCCGAGTTCGCTGCGCGCGCGAAATCAAGGTACCTGAATCTGGCTTCAAACTTGGCCCAGCGTATTTGGTGATCTCGGCCGTGACAATGGCAAACCTGTAAAGGTGTGTCACAACTCCGCTTCGACTTAGTACCCGGGACGGGATGTCGTTGGCCCTCCGGGGTGTGACCCGGCGCGACGGTTGGCGCGCCGATTTTCAGGTACGTGCCGACTGCACCGAAAAGGGGTTGATTCTGGCGAATGTTGGGTTAGGCTGGGGCCGTCCGGCAGCCGGATCAAGCACGTAACGCACTCATCAGTGAGGTCATCAGTTGAGCACCAATACAGTTTCACAGCGCCGAAGAGGTCGGACATTCCAGGTCATCATCGGCGTGGTCATTGTCATCCTGGCATTCGTCGGCTTTGTCATTTTCAGCCAGCTCGTCGGCCGCGGAACAACCAAGACCACGGTCGTCGCGGCCGCCCACGACATTAAGACCCAAACCATCCTCACCGACGGCGACCTGACCACGATCCAGGTCGACACCGTTCCCACCGGGGCGATCAAGGACAAGACCAGCGCCAACGGCAAGTTTGCCAGGCAGGACATCAAGTCGGGTTCACCGGTGCTGGACAGCGACCTGGCAGCTCCCGCCGAAGCGACTCCGGCCAAGCTTTTCTTCGCGCTTCCCAGCGGCAAAGTGGCGCTCAACATCCCCGCCGGCGACATTTCCCCCTACGTACAACCCGGCGACCAGATCGACGTCATTGCCACACCTAAGGCAGCCGCCAACGCGCAACCGGCCGCCCCAACAGTGAACCAAACCAAGGCCACCTTGAAGGGGCTTCGCGTGCTGGCTGTCGGTACCCCACAGACAGCCTCCAACACTGCCAACCTTGGAGGCACGGCCACCGCGGTGGGCGGCAACCTGGTGGTTCAGGTCAGCCTGCAGGATGCGGAGACACTGCAGTTCATCGTCAAGAACACCGATTTCACCTACGTGCTCAAGTCGCCCCTGGACGTCAACAACTCTGATCCCACGACCACCGGGGTAGACCTGAACACCTTCAAGGCGTCCTTCGGCTACCGATGATCCCGATCCTCCTGGCCGCCTTTGGAGCCGGCGGCGTCGCCTTCATCATCTGGGCGTTGATGGACTCGCCGGCGGGGGCGATCGACGACGAAACCCAAGCCATGTCCATCGACACGCTGGAGGACGAGGCCCGGCTGTCTTTGCGGGAGCAGTTCGCCAAGCCGATCGGCAACCTCGCTGCTCCGTTGCTCCGCGGTCAGCGGCGCGACAAGCTCCAGCTGCTGCTGAACCGAGCCGATCTCAATCTCCGCTCGGCAGAATGGGTGCTGATCCAACTGGGTCTCGCGGCGGTCCTGGGGATCGGTGCGCTCTTGAGGTTCGGCAACCCCTTCCCGGTGGCGATCGCGGTGGTCATCGGTTACCTGCTGCCCACCTTCTATTTGCGTCGCCGCATGGCAAAACGCCGCCAGGCCTTCGAGGCGGTGCTCGGGGACACCATCAGCTTGGTGTCCAACAGCGTCAAGGCCGGCTACTCCATCCAGCAGGCGATGGCCAGCGTGGCGGAGAACGGCAGGCCACCCCTGGCGGAGGAGATCGGTCGGGTGGTCCGGGAGTCATCCCTGGGCATCGATACCGAGACCGCCCTGCAGCACGCCAATGAGCGGCTGGCCAGCAAGGACTTCGACCTACTGGTGACGGCGATCCTCATCCACCGCAGCGTCGGCGGCAACCTCTCCGAGGTGCTGGACAAGATTGCCGAGACGATCCGCGAACGCGTCCGCGTGCACGGGGAGGTCCGAGTGTTGACGGCGCAGGCCCGCGCCTCCGGATACATCATCACCGCGCTGCCGTTTGCCGTGGGCGCGCTGCTGTCGGTGATCTCGCCAACGTTTGAGCGGCCCCTCTTCACCAGCCCCATCGGCTGGGGCATGCTGGCGGTTGGCCTGGTATCGATCTCGATCGGCTACGCCATCATCCGCAAGATCACGGATATCCACCTGTGACCCTGTTCGTCGCGATCGTTTTCGCCGCCGTCGCGGCGCTGGGCGCCGCCATCGCCACCGGGGTGCTTGGGCGTGGTGGCGCGGTCGAGGACAGGTACGCCGCCAAGCTCGCGGGGATCGAGGACCACGCCATGAGCCTGGAGGAGATGGAGCTCTCCAAGCCGTTCCGCGAGCGATTCCTGGTCCCCATCTACAACCGCCTGGTCCAGCTCCTGGTGGCGCGCACCCCGGCCAGCCGCCAGGACAACATCCGGAGGATGATCAAGTCCGCCGGCAATCCCGGTAACGTCAGCGTCAGCACCATCCTCGCTGCCAAGTTCATCGCCGCCATGGCGGCCCTGGGAGTGGCGTTGCTGGTGATGATCGGGCTGCTGCAATGGACCTTCCCCTGGGTCCTGGCGGCGGCGGCCGCCGGTTTCGTGGGCTGGATCGTCCCCGACCGCTGGCTCAAGCAGGTGGCCGACAGGCGCCGCCACGGCATTGAGGATGTCATCCCCGACACCATCGACCTGCTCACCATCTGTCTGGACGCCGGCCTCAGTTTCGACGCCTCCATGCTGCGAATCGGTGACAAGGTCGAGGGTCCCCTGCGCGAAGAATTCGCGGCCATGCTGGCGGAGGTCCGCTACGGGCGGCCCCGCATGGATGCCCTGATGGCGATGGCCGCGCGCATCGAGGTTGAGGACATGACGGCCTTCGTCAACGCAGTCGGCCAATCGCAGAAGCTGGGCGTGGCGCTGGGCGACACGGTCCGCATCCAGGCCGCGGAAATCCGCCGCCGCCGCCGCCAGCGAGCTGAAGAGCGCGCCGCACAGGCATCGCTGAAAATGCTGTTCCCGATGATCGGCTGCATTTTCCCGACGCTATTCATCGTGCTGATGGGGCCCGTGGCCCTGATTCTCCTGTCCCGGCACTGACGCCTGGCGGTCTTGCCGCCGTCCCGGCGGTTGGCGCAAACTAGCCGCTGAGGGGTCGTTCAGCGGGCTTTGATAGGAGTCGAATACGATGCACAGGCCAGCGTTTGGCGCGATCCTGGTCGTCATCTCGGCACTGGCGGTTGCCGCCTGTGGCAGTTCGTCGTCGAGTTCGTCCAGTAGTTACTCCGGCAAGACAATCAAGTTGGGCGCGGACATCTCGCTGACCGGCGGCGGCGGCGTCTACGGTCCCCAGCAGAAGAACGGCATCCAGGTCGCCGTCGACATGATCAACGCCAACGGCGGGGTCAACGGCGCGCAGCTGTCGGTCGACGTCCAGGACGACAAGTCCGACCAGCAGACCTCGGCCCAGGTCACCCAGACCTTCATCCAGCAGGGCCAGGTGGTCGGCATCATCGGGCCCACGCTGTCCAACTCCGCGGTGGCGGCCCACCCGGTGGCGCAGAGTCTCAAGACCCCGATGCTGGCGCCGTCCACCACCGGGCAGCACATCGTCGGCGACTGCCCCTACAAGGATGGCTGCACCTACATCTTCCGAGACTCGCTGGGTGAGGCCACCGCCATCCCCAACAACGTCAAGTACGCGGTCAGCCAAATCCATCCCAAGACGGCGGTTCTCTTCTACGCCAACGACGATAAGTTCTCGTCGGACGGCGCCGTGATCTTCAAGCAGGCCCTCGCCGACAACGGCGTCAACCTGCCGGCGGACGGCGTCCAGCAGTTCTCCAAGAACGAGACCGACTTCAAGAGCTACGTCACCACCGCTCTCTCCAAGACCCCGGACGTTTTGACGATCTCCTCACTTGGAGGCATCCCGGCCAAGATCATGATCGAGGCCCGCAAGCAGGGTTACACCGGGCCCATCCTCGGTGGCAACGGCCTCAACACCTACCAGGTCAGCCAGCAGGCGGGCGCCCAGGGCAAGGGTGCCCAGTCGGGCAGCGCCTACTGGGTGGGCGCCGACACCTCCGCCAACAAGACCTTCGTCGACGCCTACAAGGCGAAGTTCAAGGACCAGTCGGGCAACCCCCAGCTGCCCGACCAGATTGCGGCCCAGGCCTACACCGCGGTGCTGATCTACGCCGAGGCGGCCAAGAACGCCAACCTGACGTTCAGCGACACCGCCAAGGACCGGGACAGCCTGCGGGCGGCGATGGAGAAGGTGTCCATCGACTCGCCCCTCGGTCAATTCAGCTTCACATCGCAGCACGACGTCAAACAGAAGGTGTGGATCAACGCCTTCGACGGCAACGGCGGCTTCGTCAACCTCACATCGGTAGATATCAGCTGAGCGCGGCGTGACCGCTTGATGCCATGACCGGGCGCCTGCTCACCCAATTGGCGGCGCAGGCGCCCTCGTTCTACCTCCAACAGGGCCTCAACGGGATATTCAGTGGCAGCGTCTACGCCCTGTTCGCGGTCGGCTACACGCTGGTCTTCGGCGTGCTCGACATCCTCAACCTGGCTCATTCCGCGGTGTTCATGGCGGGCGCGGTGCTGGCCCTCATCTTCTTCGCCAACTTCGGGTTGCCCTTCTGGCTCGCGGTGGTCCTGGCCATCGCCATCTGCGGCGCCATCGGCTACGGCCTCGACCTGGTCGCCTTCCGGCCGCTGCGCCGGCGCGGCGCGCCCCACATCAGCTCGCTTATCACCAGCATCGCGGTGGCGCTGATCTTCGTCAGCCTCGCCGAGAACAACTTCGGCGCCAACAGCCAGCGCTACCCGGCGTCGGTCGCCCCCGACGCCAGCTTCCACGTCGGTGGGGTGGTCATCGACCAGCTCTCGATCCTGATCCTGCTCGTCACGCTGGGCCTGATGGCGGTGCTGGCGGTTGTCATCCGCCGGACCCGGCCCGGTCGAGCCATCCGGGCGGTGGCGGAGAACCCCAGGGCGGCCGCGCTGATGGGTATCAACGTTGACCGCACGATCGCCCTTACGCTGGTTATCTCCTCGGCGCTCGGCGGGCTGGCCGGCATCCTCTACGGCCTGTCGGCCCACGACATCAGCCCCTACATAGGGCGGGACCAGGTCGAGCTAAAGGGGCTGGCGGTGATCGTCGTCGGCGGCATGGGCTCGATCACCGGGGCGGTGGTGGCCGGCTACCTGCTCGGCCTGATCGAGGTGGTTGCCCTGGTGACGCTGGGCTCCAACGTGCGGACGGGGGTGGCGTTCGCCGTTCTCTTCCTGGCCCTGGTGCTCTTCCCCTCGGGGTTGTTCGGGCGCCGCCGCGAGCGCCGGACATGATCCTCGAAATGAGGGGCTGAACGCTTGGACTTCTTCATCCAGCTGTTCACCGACCCGCTGGGCTTCTACAGCGCCCACCAGCTGCTGATCTCGCAGGTCGGCATCAATGCCCTCCTGACCCTGTCGATGTACATCACGCTCAACTGCGGCATGCTGACGCTTGCCAACGTTGGCTTCATGGCCGTCGGCGCCTACATCTCGGTGCTCCTGGGGCTGAACACGTCGGTGCCGTTCCCGGCGGCGATGCTGATCGGAGGGCTGGCGGCGACGTTGCTGGCGGTGCCGATCGGGCTCCCGGTGCTGCGGCTGTCGGGCATCTTCCTGGCCATCGCCACCATCGGTTTCGGCCAGGTGGTGGTCGGGGTCATCCTCAACGTCCCCGCCACGGGTGAGGGCCAGGGGCTGATCAACATCGAGGCCAGCCCGGCCACCGCCATCAACTACATCTTTGGCGGCCTGGTGGTGGTGGCGTTTGTGCTCTGGCGATTGCGAGGTACGCGTCTGGGCCAGGCCTGGGCCGCGATTCGCGAGGACGAGGTTGCCGCCGAGGCCCACGGCATCAACGTCGCCCGCTATCGGCTTATCGCTTTCGTCCTGGGGGCGTTCGTCGCCGGCTGCGCCGGCGGGCTCGACGCCCACCTCAACTTCATCATCGCCCCGTCCGAGTACCAGTTCACCCGCGTCGTCGGGGTGCTGGTCTTCGCCGTCGCCGGCGGCTTCACCAACGTCGTCGGTCCGATCATTGGCGCCACGGTACTCACCAGCCTGCCCGAGATCCTGCGCTTCGCCCGCGACTACCGGGACCTGATCAATGGCGTGGTCTTGATCCTGGTCATCCTCTTCCTGCCCCGGGGGATTGCGGGCGGCCGGCGCCCTGGAGGCCGGGGCCGGCTGATGGCGCTGTGGCGCTGGCCTCGCAGCGGGCCGGCGACATCATGAGCGGCGAAAGCACGGTCCCGCGCGAGCCGCTTCTGCGGCTGACCGGCATCAGCCGGCACTTCGGTGGGGTGCGCGCGGTGGACGGGGTCGACCTTTCGGTGCCCGACGGCAGCCTCTACGGTCTGATTGGGCCCAACGGCGCGGGCAAGACCACCCTGCTGGACGTGGTCAGCGGCTTCCAGCCGGCGACGGCGGGGGAGACCAGGTACCGCGGCGAGGTGGTCAACCGCTGGCCCGCCCACCGGCTGGCGGCGGCGGGCGTGGCCCGGACCTTCCAGACGGTGCGGCTCTTCCGGGGCATGACCGTGCTGGAGAACGTGCTGGTGGGCATGCACTCTCGGCGTCGCAACGACACCCTGGGCCAGGTGCTGGTGCTGCCGGCATTGCGGAAGGCACAGCAGGCGCGTGTGACCGAGGCGCGGCGGCTGCTGGACCGCGTGGGGCTGGTCAACGTCGACGACCGGCTGGCCGGCGAGCTGGGCTATGCGGAGCAGCGGCGGCTGGAGATCGCTCGCGCCCTGGCGCTACAGCCACGGCTCTTACTCCTCGACGAGCCCGCGGCGGGGTCGGGGCCGCCGGCCGCGGCGGCGTTGCGCGAGCTGTTGATGGCGCTCAACCGCGAGGGCCTGACGATGATCCTTGTCGAGCACCACCTCAAGCTGGTGATGGACACGTGCAGCGACGTCGCTGTCCTCGACTTCGGACGGCTGATCGCCGACGGTGCACCCCAGGACGTCGTGGACAAGCCTGAGGTGGTGGAGGCGTACCTGGGCAAGGAGGGTGCCGCCGGCGCGGCATCATGAGCCTGCTCGAGGTTGAGAACCTGAGCGTTGCCTATGGCGCCATCGAGGCCGTGCGCGACGCCAGCCTGAGCGTGGAGGAGGGGGAGGTGGTGGCCCTGATCGGGGCCAACGGCGCGGGCAAGACCACGACTCTCAACGCCGTCAGCGGGATGATCAAGGCCCGATCGGGGAGCATCAAATACGACGGTCGCGACGTGCGCCGGATGCGCCCGGAGTCGATCGTCCGCGCCGGCCTGGTCCAGGTGCCGGAGGGCCGGGAGGTCTTCGCCAACATGAACGTGGCTGAGAACCTGATGGTGGCGGCATGGCGCCGGAGAGACCGCGCCCAGGCCGAGCGCGACATCGCGGCGATGCTGGGGCGTTTCCCGATCCTCGAGAAGCGCCGCCGCCAGCCGGCCGGCAACCTCTCCGGCGGCGAGCAGCAGATCCTGGCGATCGCCCGGGGGCTGATCGCGGGGCCGCGGCTGCTGCTCCTCGACGAGCCCTCCCTGGGTTTGGCCCCGCAGCGCGTCGACGAGGTCTTCGAGATCATTCGCGGAATCCGCGAGCAGGGGACCACCATCCTGCTGGTGGAGCAGAACGCGCTGCGCGCGCTTGATATTGCCGATCGGGCTTACGTGATGGAGCTGGGTACCACCACCATCAGCGGCACCGGCCAGGAGCTGCTGGCCAACCCCGACGTGCGGCGGGCATACCTGGGCGTCTGACAGCCAGCCTCAGCCGGTGTAGGCCCTAAGCGTTGGCGGGGAGGTCGGTGCCGGCGCCCCGTTTGCGCAGCTTGACCAGCTCCTCGGGGCTGGGGTGCGAGCCGATCACGGCAGCGGCGGGATCGCTGTCCCGGCGCTCGCGTGGCAGCGTCCTCTCTTCCATGCCTTCGACGGCGAAGCCAAGGTCGTCGATCATGCGCATGTCGGCGCTGGCGGGCTGGCCCTCGGTGGTCAGGTAGTCGCCGGTGAAGATGGAGTTGGCGATCATCAGGCCCAGCGGCTGCAGGCTGCGCAGGTGGACCTCGCGCCCGCCGGCGATGCGGACCTCGACGTCGGGGAAGTAGAAGCGGAACAGGGCCAGGATGCGCAGGCACTTCTGCGGCGTCAGCTCGAACCTGCCTGCCAGCGGGGTTCCGTCGATCGGGATCAGGAAGTTGATCGGCACCGAGTCCGGCTGGAGGCGGCGCAGGTCGGTGGCGAGGTCGACCACGTCCTGGTCGCTCTCGCCCATGCCGAAGAGCGCCCCCGAGCAGGCTGACAGCCCCGCCGCCGCGGCTCGCCCGACGGTGACGACGCGGTCGTCGTAGGTGTGGGTGCCACAGATCTCGTCGTAGTGCTTCTCGCTGGTGTTGAGGTTGTGGTTGTAGGCGTGGACACCGGCGTCCTTGAGGGAGTCGGCCTGGCCATCCGCCAGCAGTCCGAGGCAGGCGCAGATCTCGAGGTGGGGATACGCGTCCTTGACGGCGCGGACGTTGGCGGTGACCTGGTCGAGCTCGTGATCGGTGGGGCCGCGTCCGCTGGCGACCATGCAGAGGCGCTTGGCGCCGGCGCTGACGGCGCGGCTGGCGGCATCGACCGCGGCGGCGCGGTCGACCATCGGGTACTTGAGGATGTCGGCGGTGCTGTCGCGTCGCTGGCTGCAGTAGTGGCAGTCCTCGGGGCAGAGGCCGCTCTTCATGTTGAGCAGGAAGTTGAGCTTGACCCGCTTGCCGAAGTAAGCGCGACGAACTTCGTAGGCCGCGGCCACCACCCTCTGGACCTCGTCATCAGCGCTGCGCAGCAGAAGCAGGGCGTCCTCGCGGTTGGGTTCGCGGCGGTCCAGCGCAGCGTCGACCAGCCGGTCGAGGGTGTCTTGCATGGCGGGAATCTTGCCACACACCGTGGCGGGGCTAGGGGACGGGTACGAGCGGGACGCCAGGCCTGAGGAAGAAGAGGCCCGCGATCGTCTGGTCGGGATGGTATGTCACCCTGACCTCGCCGTCCCGGTTGGCCATGTGAACGGTCACCTGTTCCACGATCAATTCGCCGCGGTTGGTATGCGTCGGGGCCTCCGCGGATTTGAACTGACCGAAATCGTCCTGGAAGGTCCGCCAGTTGTTGGCCAGCTCGGCCTCGGAGAGGGTCGCCATCATCGTCGGGTCGAACTGCGCCCTGATGGCGGCGAAGTCCTTGGTGTTGAGCTGCGAGACCACGGCGGCCGCCTTGGTGTCGAGCGCCGTGAGCGGCACCGGTGTTGTCGCCGGGGTTGGTGTTGGCGTCGGCGGCACCAGCACCGACGTCGGTGTGGTTGACGTCGTCGACTGGGAGCTCGTCGAGCAGGCAGCGATCGACAGCGTCAAACCGACCAGGGCCAGCCAGCGCCGCCCTCTCATGGCCTCCGGCTCATCGCTCGACCCAGATCTTGTCCGCCACCTCCATCGACATGGCCACCTCGCGACCGCCGGCGCGAACCGTCTGGGTACCGGCGCCCTTGCTCTTGGCCACCGCCTCCACCTCGGCACCGAGGACCAGTCCACTCTGGTCCAGGAAGCGGAGCAGCTCCGGCGCCTCCCTCTCGGCCACTTCCGACACCCGCCGGATCCGGGAGCGCTGCCCGGGCTCGAGTTTGCTCAACGCCCGCTCCCGCGGCGCCTTGCCCCGGGCCCCGGGGATGGGGTTGCCATGAGGGCAGGTGGCGGGCTCGCCGATCAGCTTGTGGAGGCGGTCGGCGACGTCATCGGAGAGGGCGTGCTCGAGCCTGCCCGCCTCCTCATCGGCCTGGAGCCAGTCGAGGCCGATGACGTCGGTCAGCCAGCGCTCGGCGATGCGGTGGCGGCGCACGATCCGGGCTGCCTCATCGCGGCCCTGCGCCGTCAGCGTGACCACCTTGCCAGGCGAGATCCTGACCAGGCGGTCGCGGACCATGCGGTGCAACGTGGCGCTGGTGGTCGGCTGCGATACCGCCAGCCAGTCTGCCAGCCGCGACGCCCGCACCGTCTCCCCCTCGGCCTCCATGTAATAGATCGCCTCCAGGTAGCGGCTGATGGTGGCGCTGTGCCCAGCGTCGCTTATGCCAGCATTAGATACGTTCATGACTTAGCACACCCTATCAGCGTGATACAGTATCTGCTCAGTTAGGATTTCGAAGGAGCTTTGCCGAGCGCATGAGTCAGGGTACAACCGTCCTCCTGGGGGCGATCGCCGGCCTGACCCTCCTTCTGGGGTTGCCGGTCGCGCGATTGCGCAAGCTCTCCCTGCGCGCCCAGGGCTTCATCAACGCGCTGGCCACCGGCATCCTTATCTTCCTGGTCTGGGACGTCCTGACCAAGGCCGGCGAGCCGGTCCATAGCGCCCTCAACGCACTGAAGGCCGGCGACTCCCAGGACTTCCTGGTCCTGGGCGGCCTCTTCGTCGGCGGCCTGGCAGCGGGGCTACTGTCCCTGGTCTACGCCAACCGTTCGATGACCCGCCGCTACCACGCCCGCAAGGCACGCCTTTCGGAAGGCCCGGGCGCCCTCGTCGCCGCCCAGGCGCCGCCGATTACGATGGCCACCTCAGGGCGCTGGCTGGCGATGATGATCGCGATCGGCCTCGGCCTCCACAACTTCTCTGAAGGCCTGGCCATCGGCGCCTCGGCGGCGAGCGGCGCGATCGCCTTCGCCACCGTCCTGCTCATCGGCTTCGGCCTCCACAACGTCACCGAGGGCTTCGGCATCGCCGCCCCGATGGCAGCCGACGACCGGGCGCCCTCATGGCTCTTCCTGCTGGCCGCCGGGCTGGTCGGCGGCGGGCCGACCTTCATCGGCACCGCGATCGGCTACAACTTCAGCAACCGCTATGTGTTCGTGCTCTTCCTGGCGCTGGCCGCCGGTGCCCTGATCTACGTCATCAGCGAGATGATCGCGGTGGGGCGGAGGATGAACTCCCAGGTCGCCCTGGCCTGGGGGCTCCTGCTCGGCTTCCTCGCCGGCTACGGTACCGACCTGCTTCTCAGCTGGGCCGGCGGCTGACCTAAGCCCCAGGATGTCCCGCCGGTAGAATTCGGCCGGGCCCGTAGCTCAGCTGGGAGAGCGCTGCGTTCGCATCGCAGAGGCCGTCGGTTCGAGTCCGATCGGGTCCACGTCGTCCGCGGTCAGAGCTCTCGCCGCATCTCCAGCTCGAGAAGCGAGGGCTCCTCAGGGCGGACCGGCTGAGTGGCGCCAGTCCGGGCGAACCCTCGGCCCTGGTACAGGCGCTCGGCGGCCGCGTTGTCCACGGTCACGTGCAGCCGGACGCCGTGGTAGCCCTCAGAGCGCGCCCAGTCCAGGACGGCGGCGACCAGGCGATCGGCGAGACGGAGGCGCCGGAAGTCCGGCCGCACCCACATCGAGACCAGGTAGGCGTCGCCGGCATTGTCGTCGGGAACCCCTCCAGCCATCCCCACCGGCGTTTCGCCTGACAGCGCCATGAACATCGCCCCGTTGGCCAGGCGACGCCGCCAGTCCTCCTCGGTGAGCGCCCGCTCTCGGGCCAGGGTCGATCCGAAGGCGTTGGGGCTGTCGCTGAGCGCTGCCAGCCTGAGGTCGCGGAACTCAACCCACTGGTGGCGACCGATTCGGATGATGCTGCCCTCGTCGGGCGTCAGGACTCGGAGAGGACTTCGTTCCACTCGCGAATGGTGTGGCTGGTGACGACGCCCTCGAGTACGAAGGGGTCGTCCTTGACGAACTCCTCGGCGGCCTCCCGGCTGGTGAAGACCCCAATTGCGCCCGACATGTCGGTGAAAGTGCCGATCATCAGCAGCGTGCCCTCGTCGACGAACTCGGCAT
>DASZHA010000077.1:0-1607 GCA_035938265.1 Candidatus Dormiibacterota bacterium | reverse complement strand
TCGACTGCGGCCTGACCGAGGCCAGCGCGCTGGTGCACCGGCTGTTCGACCCGGTCATCGCCAGGTCGGCCCGGCTGGGCGCCGGCCTGGACTGGAAGACCTCGCTGCAGGAGCTCACCGCGGTCAAGCTGCTCGGGGTGCCCGAGTATCAGGTCGAGGAGAGCGGGCCCGACCACCAGAAGTCATTCCGCGCAGTGGTCAAGGTCGGCGGCCGGGTGCTCGGCTCCGGTGAGGGCCGCACCAAGAAGGCGGCCGAACAGCAGGCGGCCGAGGCGGCCTGGCGCGCCATCACCGCGGAATCGGCCTCGGACGAGGCTCCATCCTCGGGGGGACGACCCCCCCAGACCCCACCGCTTCTGGAGGGAAACCTTTCCCCCCAGACCCCCTCGGCCCCCCCTTGGGGGGCCACGTTCGCCACGCCCCCTAAGCCCGACGATGACGGGGAAGAGCCGACGCCGGAGCAGTGAAGGGTGCCTGAGCTACCCGAGGTCGAGACGGTCCGCCGTGGCCTCGAACATCACGTGGTGGGCCGGACCATCGAGGTGGTCCGCGTCCTGCATCCGCGCGCCGTGCGCAGGCAGCCGGCGGGCGCGGCCGAATTCGAATCCGCCCTGGCCGGGCGCAGCCTGGATGACGCCAGGCGGCGGGGCAAGTACCTGTGGCTGTCGGTGGGCGAGGACGCCCTGCTCGCGCACCTGGGAATGAGCGGCCAGTTGCTCGTCGTCGAGCCAGACAAGCCCCTGTCGCCGCACGTCAGGATCTGGTTCAGATTCTCCGACGGAGGGCCCGACCTGCGCTTCACCGACCAGCGGACGTTCGGTCACATGTGCGTGGTGCGGGACGGCGCCGAACTGCCCGCGCCGATCGCGCACATCGCCCCCGATCCGTTCGAGGCGGCCTTCGACCCCGCCGCCCTGGCCCAGCGGCTGCGCAGTCGCCGCACCGGGGTCAAGCGCGCGCTGCTCGACCAGTCACTGGTCAGCGGCGTCGGCAACATCTACGCCGACGAGGCGCTGTGGCGGGCCCGGCTGCACTGGGCCCGGCCCACCGAGACGCTGAACGGCCCCGAGGTGAGTCGCCTGCTCGCCGCGGTCCGCGAGGTGCTCGGCGAGGCCCTGGTGGCCGGCGGGACCTCCTTCGACGACCTGTACGTCAACGTCAACGGGGAGAGCGGCTACTTCGACCGGTCGCTCGCGGTGTACGGCCGGGAGGGCTTCCCCTGCCCGCGATGCGGCACGCCGGTCCGCCGCGACCCCTTCATGAACCGCTCCGCCTACAGCTGCCCGCACTGCCAGCCCCGGCCTCGCCGCGCTCGCTGGTAGGCAGGACGCTACGCCGCGTTAGCTCAAGGTCGCCAAAACGGTTTGTTATCGCTGATAAGGTATATAACAGGCATCTGGTGGGTGCTCAACTTGACCAGCAAAGGCCTGGGTGGGAAACTAATTGCTGTTGGTTGCGCGCGCGGGTTCGCGCGTGTTAAGTAATGTGCCCACTCTGGTCACTCAGCGTGGAGGACCTTTTACAATGGCGAAGGCTCTATTCGGCCACGTCGGCGGTCCGGATCCCCGCATCGTTTCCGAGATGCGCCGCCTCCAGCAGCGAGTACG
>DASZHA010000076.1:0-18645 GCA_035938265.1 Candidatus Dormiibacterota bacterium | reverse complement strand
GGGCAGCTGGATCAGGAATTTCTGCTCGTAGGTCTTGGCCCGGCGCCTTGCTAAGAAGTACAGGATGACCGGCACCGCCACGAAGGCGATCGCCGCGATCAGGGGCTGCGCGAAGATGATCAGCCCCAGCCCGCCGCCGAGCAGGGCGCCGGCCAGCATCCGGTCCAGCAGCGTGCCCCAATGGAACGCCGGCCCCACAGCCACGCTGCGCTTGAACTTGCTGTCGCCCATGCCCCGCCAGACGACGCCGAGGATGGCCTCGGTGGGACTGACATACTCGGCCGGCTGGGCCGCGCCGGCGGCCTGGCCGGCGCCGGTATAGGCGGTGTAGGGGTCGGTTCGCGACGACTGCATGATCGGAAGCACGGAGCTGAGAACCAGGTAGATCAGCCCGATCGCCGCAAGCACCATGCCGATGATCAACAACATGACTCAAGCCTCCCATCTGGTCGTGGTGCGCGGCTGCGTACATCTACCATCTGGCCCATCCCTTATTTAGCTTGACGGCTGGCGACCGGCGCCCATGATATCTCGCCCGAAGGCGGTTGGACTCTTACCCTGTCAGTGCCCCAGTTCCAGGCGAATCTTCTCCTCGCAGTCGGCCGGGTCCTTGACCCGGATGAACTCTCCAACGAACTTCCCCTCGGCATTCTGGCCGGTGCGCTTGAACTGGAAGATGGTGTCGAGCGTGACCTCCCCACGGTCGTCGATCCCGGTGATCTCGGCCACCTCGATGACCTTGCGCGTCCCGTCGCTGAGGCGCGACGTCTGCACGATCAGGTTGATGGCGCTGGCGATCTGCTTACGGATCGCGGGGATGGGCAGCTCCTTGGCCATCAGGACCATCGTCTCCAGGCGGCTGATGGTGTCATAGGGGCTGTTGGCGTGGATGGTCGAGAGGGAGCCGTCGTGGCCGGTGTTCATGGCCGTCATCATGTCGAATGCCTCCTCGCCTCGACACTCGCCGACGACGATGCGGTCGGGCCGCATGCGCAGCGCGTTCTTGACCAGGTCGCGGATGCTGACCTCCCCCTGACCCGAAAGGTTGGCCGGTCGCGCCTCAAGCCGCTTGATGAACGGGTGGCGCAGCTGCAGCTCGGCGGCGTCCTCGATCGTGATCACGTGCTGGTCGTCGGGGATGAAGCTGGAGAGGATGTTCAGGAGAGTGGTCTTGCCTGAGCCGGTGCCGCCCGAGACCAGCACGTTCATGCGCCCCTCGACGGCGCGGCTGCACCAGTCGGCGAGATCTTGGGTCAGCGCCCCCATCTCCACCAGCTGCTGAACGCCGAACTTGTCCTTGCTGAACTTTCGGATGTTTACCGAGATCCCGTCGATGGCCAGCGGCGGCATGACCACGTTGACGCGGCTGCCGTCGGGGAGGCGCCCATTGACCAGGGGGTTGGACTCGTTGGCCGGCCGGTTCAACGGGCGCAGGATCACCTGGACGATCTGGTCGAGGTGGGAGTTGTCTTCGAAGACGATGTTGGTCGGCCGCAGCTTGCCCTTCTGCTCGATGAAGACCCGCTTGGGTCCGCTGACGATGATCTCCGTGATCGTCTCGTCTCGGAGCAGGTCCTCCAGCGGGCCGAAGCCGAAGATGTTGTCGGTGATGTAGCCTACGACGGTCTTGCGGTCCTCGACCCCCAGGGCGTACTCATCCATGAGTCGGTCGACCACGTCCGAGAGCTCCCGCTTGGCCCGCTCCGGCTTGGTCTTGACCAGCTCGGCGAACTGGGGATCGGCCAGCTGCTCGTCGAGGACCCGGCGGCGGATCTCGGCCTTGATCGGGGTCAGGTCGCGCGGGGCGGCCGCCGGACGCGGCTTTGCCGGCGCGGCGGGGGGTGCCTCGGCCCCAGGCCGGCGAATGTATCGATTGACTCCCATCAGTTGGTCCTCACGCTTGTACGGGCCGGTTGGTGGCCCTTAGGATACGCCGTCGTCCGTCGGTCCCCCGGCTACTTCTTGCCCTGCCCCGCCGGCCCCGCGCCCAGGAAGGTGGCCAGCTGCGCCACCGCCTTGGGGTAGTTAGAGCCGCTCGACTTGGCGAATGGCTGATGCTTCTCGGCGAAGCTCTCGACGTACTTCTTGTCGTCCGGCAGGGCCGCAGCGATCCCGATCGGCATCGGCACCTCGAGCTTCTTCTTGCCGCTGCGGTTGACGACCAGGAAACACCGCTCCTGCAGCGCCATCTCGCGGGCCTCGATCATCGGCGCCAGGACCAGGTTGAGCATGCGGGCGACCTTGATCTGGCTGGGAATGTCCTCCGGGGTGACGACAACGATGCGGTCGGAGCGGAACAGCGCCGGGGCGGTGAACTGGTCGACCGTGTTGGGCAGGTCGAGCACGACGACGTCGAAGCTGTTGCCCAGCACCGCCATCAGCGCCTCCATGTGGGTGCTGGGGTCGACGTAGTCGTCGATGGCCGCCGGGTCGTCGAGGGCCACCAGGACGTGCAGGTTGTCCCGGGTGAAGGTCTTGGCCATCAGGATCTCGTCGGAGATCACCGAGGGCGCCTCCGCCACCACCCGGGTGAGGTCACCGTCGACCTTGACCAGGATCTCGTCGATCAGCGGCTTCAGCCCTAGCACGCTGCAGCGCTTCTGCTCGGTGACGTCGAAGAAGTAGGACTGGCTGCCGTTCTGGAGGTCAAGGTCGACCAGCAGGACGCGCAGCGCTGGGTCCTGCGCGATCCGCGACGCCAGCGTGGCCGCCAGCAGGCTGGTGCCCGACCCGCCCCTCGGGCTGTACACGGCGAAGACCTGGCCCGGGCCTCCCGTGGCGCGCGGGGTCACCGCCTGGACGGCACCCACCGGCGTCATCGGCGGCGGGGCAGCCGAGGGGGGCGGGGGCGTAAACGCGGGCGCCGCCACCGGCGCAAACCCAGGGGTCTCGACCGGGGCCGCGGGGTCGGTCGCGGCCGCGTCGGCCACCACCTCGGGAGCGTAGACCGCGGTCTGCTCGGGGGCTGGGAAACCTGGCGCCGCCACCGGTTCCGCCACCGGGGTGGCGGCCGGCGCCACCTCGAAGCCGTCAAGCGGGTCGCCGACGACGGGGTAGGGATTGCGCGTGAGGAAGCCGTGCGCGGTGTGGGGGTTGAGGAAGGCGGCCATCACCTGGTTGCCGAGGGCGTTCTGCTCGCCCACCACGCGCACCAGGCGAGTAGGACTGGCGGCGTAGGCTACGACTCTTTCGGGCATTTTCTCCTCCTCAGGGGCACGTGTACGTGATATGCGCGGCTTGGGAGCTCAAGTTTGTCGGTTTGAGCACGCGGAGTACAGCGTCACCCTCGGCGCTGCCGTTGCCCTGGAAAGTGAACTCCAGGGTGGCGACCGCGTCGGTGTCGCCCTTCTTGATGGTCGCGACCGCCGGATCTGTGGCGGTGCCGTCCGGCTTGACCCACTGGTAGGTGATGTCGCCGCCCGCGCCGTTGGTGTGGACCTTGCCGCTGAACACGTATTTAGAGCTGGGGCACTTGCCCGAGCTTGGGTTGACGGTTGTGTTAACCGACGAGACCGATAGCGGCGTGCCAGGGCCGAAGAGGTTGCCGCCGGTGAGGAACAGGACTGCCCCGGCGCCGGCAACCACGATGATCAGCAGCAGCACCAGGATGAGCAGGAAGCGGCCGAAGCCCCCCCGGCGACGGCTCTTGGTCGGCGGCGGCTTGTAGACCGGCGTCTCCACCTGGGGCGCTGCCCAGGAGCCGCTCGCGGGGCCGGCCGGCGGCGCCGACATGGGGGCAACAGGTGGCGCCGTGGTCGCCAGCGGAGGCGCCATCGACGCGGGGGTCGACATCGGGGGCAGGGGGGCGAAGGTCGGCGCTGACGGGGTCGCGCCCGGTGCCGGGGGCACCGGATGGACCATGGTTTCGTCGGCCGGCGGAGGCCGCACCATGGTCTCGTCAGGCAGCGGCGGTTGGACCACCGTCTCGTCCGCCGGCGATGGTCGCACCATCGTCTCGTCAGGCAGCGGCGGCTGGACGACGGTCTCGTCCGCCGGCGATGGTCGCACCATGGTCTCATCGAGGGCGGCGGCGGGTCTGACCATGGTCTCGTCGGGCGGGGCCTGGGGCGGGACTCCAGGGGATGGCGGTGTCCCTCCGCTGGCCGGGGGAGGTGCCATCGCGGGCGCTGCCGGGGGAGCCATCACGGGCATCGACGGGGGGATCGAGGAGAGGGGCGGCGACGTGCCCGTCGACGGCGGCGGTGGCGCCATAGGCGGCGGATCAGTCGGAGCGCCGTACGCCCCTGGCGGCTGGCTCATGGCGGTCTCCGCGGCGGGCGCCGCCGGCGCCGGCAGTGGCGGGGGGGCGGGGGGCGCCGCGGCCAATGCGATGGCGGCCAGGTCGGAGTCTTTCTCCCAGCCGGGCCAAGCCTTGGCGGCGGCCGACTGGATCTTCTGCCACAGCTGGCCCGCGGAGGCGGGTCGCTTCTTCGGCTCCTTGGCCAGGCCCTCGAGCAGCGCCTCCTCGACGCGCTTGGGGAAGCCCGGGACGATGTCCGTCGGCTTCGGCGGCGGCTGCGAGATGTGGGCGTCGAGGCTGGCCATGATGTTGCCGGGGATCGAAGGGAACGGCAGCCTTCCGGTGAGGAGCTCGTACGCCATCACCGCCAGCGAGTAAACGTCCGTGCGCTGGTCGATGTCGGCCTTGCCCTCCGCCTGCTCCGGCGACATATAGGCCGGAGTGCCGAGGATGGTCCCGGCCTGGGTCTGGAAGTTCGACTGCGCCGAAACCATCTTGACCAGGCCGAAGTCGCCCAGCTTGGAGCTGCCGGCGACGGTGACGAAGACGTTGCCGGGCTTGAGGTCGCGGTGAACGACGCCGAGCTTACTGGCGTATTCGAGCGCGGCCGAGATGTCGCCTAGGGTGCGCAGCGCCTGCGACACCGTCAGCTGCTGCTTGTCCATCAGCTGGCGCAGCGAAGGGCCGCGGACGTACTCCATGATCATGAAAAGGTCGTTGCCGGCGGTCGTCAGGTCATAGATGCCGACGACGTTGGGGTGGTTCATCTGCGCCAGGGCGTGCGCCTCCCGCTGGAAGCGGGCCAGCATCTCGGGGTCGCCGTTCCAGGCGCCCAGGATCTGCTTGGCGGCGACGTACCGGTTGAGGGCCGTCTGCCGGGCCAGGTAGACCGCGCCCATCGCGCCGCGGCCGATGGTCTGGACGAACTCGATCCCGGCTAGCTCAGGCAACGGCCCCGCCCAGTGCAGTCATCAGGGGCCTATAGTAGCCCGCGATTCTCGGGCTGCCAGCGTCTTAGCTGTTCTTCACCAGCTGCGGCTGGGCGGGCGTTCAGCCGCCGGCGGCGGACAGGGCCAGCTCAGACAGCGCGGGTGCGGCCAGCACATTGGAGAGGCTCGCCACCTCGCCCACCACCAGGACCGCGGGCGACGTGATCCCGGCATGCTCGGCGGCGTCGGCGACACCGGCCAGGGTGGCAACCACCTGCCGCTGCTCCGGCCGCGTCCCGGCCATCACCACCGCTGCGGGGGTGGTCGCCGGCCGACCCGCAAGGATGATGCTCCGTGTCAGCTGACGGAGCTTGGTGGCGCCCATCAGGACCACCAGCGTGTCGGCGCCGCTGGCCAGCTGGTCCCAGCGAACGCGCCCCGCGCCCTCCCGCTCGTGGCCGGTGACGATGGTCACCGAGCTGGCCAGCTCGCGGTGGGTCAGCGGGATGCCGGCCGCGGCAGGTGCGGCCAGGGCGGAGCTGACCCCCGGGACCATCTCATAGGCGATGCCGCGTTCCAGCAGCGCGGCCGCCTCCTCCGCGCCCCGCCCGAAGAGGTAGGGATCGCCACCTTTGAGGCGGACCACGAGTTCGCCGGCCAGCGCCCGGGCGGCCATCATCCCGGCCACCTGGCTGAGATCCGGCTTGGGGCCGCCCCGCGTGTGGCCCACGGGGACCAGCTCGGCGTCGGTTGCCAGCCGCAGGATGGCCTCCGGGACGAGGTGGTCGTAGAACACCACGTCGGCGGCGTCGAGCAGCCTGGCGGCCCGCACCGTCAGCAATTCGGGGTCGCCCGGGCCGGCGCCGACGAGGTGGACCCGGGCATTGTTGTCAGCGGCTGGAGGCATCGTGCATAATCCTAGCTTTCTGGTCGGAATTGTCGGATTGTAGTCGTGAGCCCCCAGAGGTAGGAGTGTGAACCCCGCGTGTCGATGCCCCAGCCGCTGTCGGACAACGCCACCCTCGTCGCGGAGGCTGCCGAGCAACTGAAGGACGCCTCCCCCCAGGAGGTGCTCGTCTGGGGCCTGACCACTTTCCCGCGTAACCGCATTTCGATCTGCACCTCCCTCCAGGACGAGGGCATGGCGGTGCTCGACATGGCGGTCCGCATCGACTGGGCGGTCAACGTCTTCACCATCGACACCGGCCGGCTGCCGGCGGCCACCTACGACCTGATGGACGAGATCAACGATCGCTTCGGGGTCAAGATAGAGATCCTGTACCCCGACGCCCAGGAGGTGTCCGAGCTGGTCAGCGAGCACGGCATCAACCTGATGTATAAGTCCACCGAGCTGCGCCTCAGCTGCTGCGAGGTGCGCAAGGTCCTGCCCCTGAACCGCAGGCTGAAGACCCTCGACGCCTGGATCACGGGGCTGCGGCGCGACCAGAACGCCAGCCGCGCCAACGTGGAAGTCGTCGAGCTCGACGAGCAGCACGGCGGCATCGTCAAGATCAACCCGCTGGCGAACTGGACCCACGAGCAGGTCCTGGAGCACATCGAGACGTACAACGTCCCCCGCAACTCGCTCTACCGGAAGGGCTACACCAGCATCGGCTGCGATCCCTGCACCCGGGCAATCGAGCCTGGCGAGGACCTGCGCGCCGGCCGGTGGTGGTGGGAACAGGGCGATACCGAATGCGGCATCCACTACGAGACCGTGGTCGACGCCGACGGCAACAGCAGGGTGTTGACGCGGGCCGACAGCGCGCCAGCGGCGGAGGCGTCGGACACATGAGCGAGACCAACGGCCAGCACCCCGAGGCCGGCGGCACGCTTGCCGAGAGCGAGGAGGACTCCCTCCTCCAGGACTCGCCGCTGGAGATCCCGCGGCCCAAACGGGCCCAGGGCCAGTGGGCCCTCGGCTACATGGAGCCGCTCACCCCGCAGGAGGCCAACAAGCGCAACCAGGACGGCCTCGACGTCTTCGAGCGGATCATCCACCAGTACGCCAAGGAGGGGTGGGACAGCATCGACCCCGCCGACCTCAGCGGCCGCTTCCGCTGGTACGGGCTCTACACCCAGCGGCCCGAGGAAGACAAGATGTTCATGATGCGCATCCGCATCCCCGGCGGCCAGCTGACCGCCGAGCAGCTGGATGCTTGCGCCGAGCTGGCCCGTCGCTGGGGGGAGGGCGTGATCGACGTCACCGACCGGCAGAACTTCCAGTTCCACAACCTCCACATCGAGGACATTCCCGAGGCCTGGGCGACCATCTCCGCGGTCGGGCTATCGACGCTGCAGACCTGCGGTGACGTCACCCGCAACGTGCTCGGCTGCCCCACCGCCGGGGTCGACGCCGCCGAGTACATCGACGCCACGCCTTACGTGCTGGCGGTCGGCCACCGGCTGACCGGGACCAAGGAGTTCTCCAACCTGCCGCGCAAGTACAAGATCTCGATCACCGGCTGCGCCGACCGCTGCGGCCACGAGGACGTCAACGACATCGGCGCCGTGGCCCACCGGGTCGACGGCCGGGTCGGTTTCGACGTGCTGGTCGGTGGCGGGCTCTCGACCACGCCGCACATGGCCCAGTCGCTGGGCGCCTTCGTCGCGCCCGACGAGCTGGTCGAGCTCTGCGTCGCCATCACCACCTGCTTCCGCGACTACGGCTACCGGCGGACCCGCAACCGGGCCCGGCTCAAGTTCCTGGTCGCTGATTGGGGCGTGGAGAAGTTCCGCGAGGTGGTGGAGAAGAAGTACCTCAATCGTCGACTCGTCGATGGGCCGCCTGCGCCGGAAACGCACGCTTCCCATCGCGACCATGCCGGCATCCACCGCCAGGCCGACAGCAACATGTACGTCGGCTTCCCGCTGGTGGCAGGCCGCACGGATGCCGATCAGATGAGTGGCATCGCAGCCATCTCCCGGCGCTACGGCAAGGGCCGCGTCCGCACCACAACCCAGCAGAAGATGGTCATCCTCGACATCCCCGAAGCCAAGGTCGAGGCCGCCGTCGGCGAGCTGGCCGCGCTGGGACTCCAGGTGCGCAGCTCGAGCTTCCGGCGCAGCACCATGGCCTGCACCGGCATCGAGTTCTGCAAGCTGGCGGTGACTGAGACCAAGGGCCGGGCCGCGACCATCGTCGACGAGCTGGAGAAGCGGTTGCCCGACTTCGACGACTACTGCCGCATCAACATCAACGGCTGCCCCAATGCCTGCGCCCGCTTCCAGATCGCGGACATGGGGTTCATGGGCTCGATCGTGACCATCGCAGGGGTACCGACGGAGGTCTTCCAGGTCTACCTTGGCGGCCACCTGGGCGAGGAGCGGCACTTCGCCCGCATCGCCAAGGGAGCCCGCGTCCGCGCCGAGAAGATGCCCGACTACATCGAGGCGCTGCTGCGGCTCTACCTCCAGCGCCGGCTGCCGGAGCAGGACTTCAGCCATTTCCTCAACGCCCTCGACGAAGAGTCGCTGCAGGCCTTCGCCAGGGAGGCGATGCCGCCGGGCGCGCTGGTCGAAGCGGGGACGTCGGAGGGTGGCTCGGCTCACGCCGTCCGCGACGCCGGTGAGCACGACGACACCGCCTACGCCCGGGCGCAGCGGGCGGCGCGGGCCAAGGCGGAGCAGAAGTGAGCGTCATCAAGGAGTCCGCGCACGAGACGCAGCGCGGCGTCACCATCTGGCTGACCGGCCTCAGTGGTGCCGGCAAGTCGACGATCTCCACCGCCCTGGCCAGCGAGCTGGAGCTGCGCGGCAAGCGCGTCGAGATCCTCGACGGCGACGTCATCCGCGAGAACCTGAGCAAGGGCCTGGGCTTCAGTAAAGAGGACCGCGACGAGAACATCCGCCGCATCGGCTTCGTCGCGCAGCTGCTGACCCGGCACGGCGCCTTCGTCCTGGTGGCTGCCATCTCGCCCTACCGCGATATCCGCGACGAGGTCCGGGCCCGCATCGGCGAGTTCGTCGAGGTCCACGTCGACTGCTCCATCGAGGAGCTCAGCCGCCGCGACGTCAAGGGCCTCTACGCCAAGGCCCTGTCGGGCGAGATCAAGAACTTCACCGGCGTCAGCGACCCCTACGAGGCGCCTCTGCACCCTGAGGTGGTCGTCAGCAGCGAGACGCAGACGGTGGGCGAGTCGGTGGCCGACGTGCTGGCGGCGCTGCAGGCGCGGGGCTACCTCGAGCGCGACGATGTCCCCGCCCACGTCCACGTCGAGCACCTGTCCCACGGGCACCGCTTCGGCGAGGAGCACAACCAGGCCGACGTCGCGGGCACCGGGATCATGCCCCATGGCGGCGTCCTCCAGGTGCGAATGGCGTCGAAGGAGCGTGGCCGCGAGCTCAGCGAGGAGGCCCAGGCGCTGACCTCGATCGAGCTCGACGCCTGGGCTGTCAGCGACCTCGAGCTGCTCGCCGGCGGCGGCCTCAGTCCTCTGACCGGCTTCATGCGCGAGGCCGACGCGCTGTCGGTGGCGGAGCGGATGCGCCTCTCCGACGGCATGGTCTGGAGCCTGCCGATCATGCTGCCGGTGGAGGAGGCTCTGGCCCGGGAGCTGCGCGCGGGGCAGCGAGTTGCGCTCAGGTCGGGTGGCAAGTCACTGGCGGTGCTGACTGTGAGCGAGACCTACGTCTACGACCGCAAACGCATCGCGGCCGAGGTGTACGGCACTTCGGACGAGTCCCACCCCGGCGTCGCCCGAGTGCTGGGCCAGCCGGCCTTCGCGGTCGCCGGCGCGGTCGAGGTCTTCGCCCTCCCCAAGGCGCCATTCGACGAGTACCGCCTCACGCCCATGGAGACCCGCGCCGCCTTTGGCGAGAAGGGCTGGCGCACGGTCGTCGGCTTCCAGACGCGCAACCCGGTGCACCGCGCCCACGAGTACCTGCAGAAGGTCGCCCTCGAGCAGGTCGATGGGCTGTTGCTGCACCCGCTGGTCGGGGAGACCAAGGACGACGACATCCCCGCCGCCGTGCGGATGCGTTGCTACCAGGCCCTGATGGAGCACCACTACCCACCTGACCGCGTCATTCTCTCGGTGTTCCCCGCGTCGATGCGCTACGCCGGGCCACGGGAGGCCATCTTCCACGCGCTGGTGCGGAAGAACTACGGCTGCAGCCACTTCATCGTGGGCCGTGACCACGCCGGGGTTGGTTCCTTCTACGGCAGCTATGACGCGCAGGAGATCTTCGACCAGTTCGCGCCGGCCGAGATCGGCATCGCGCTGCTCAAGTTCGAGCACTCCTTCTACTGCAGGGCTTGCGGCCAGATGGCCACCAGCCGGACGTGCCCGCACGGCGCCGACGACCGCGTCATCCTCAGCGGCACCAAGGTCCGGGAGATGCTGCGCGCGGGCGAGGACCTGCCCATCGAGTTCACCCGCCCGGAGATCGCCGAGATCCTGCTCGAGGCGGAACGCCAGCGCACCGGCGACGCGGAGGCGGTGGGCTAGCCCCACTGCCGTCTCCGATGGGCTACTACGCCGCCTACCTCGACGTCAGTGGCAAGAGGTGCCTGGTCGTCGGCGGCGGGGACGAGGCCGCGGCCAAGGTGCAGGGCCTGCTCACCGATGGCGCCGCGGTGACGGTTATCGCCGGCACCATTAACCCCGCGCTCGAGGAGATGTTTGCCGGGGGCGCGATCGACGTGGAGCGGCGCGCGTTCGAGGAGGGCGACCTGGCCGGCGCGTTCCTGGTGATCGACGCCAGCGGCGATGACGCCTCTGGAGAGCGGGTTGCCGCCGCCGCACGCGCCCGCCACGTGCTGGTCAACGTCCTCGACCGCCCCAAGCTCTGCGACTTCATCGCCCCCGCGCTGGTGCGGCGGGGAAGGCTGCAGGTGGCCGTGTCAACCAGCGGCCGAAGCCCCTTCCTGGCCTCGCTGATCCGCCGCCGGCTGGAGGGCGAGATCGGCGAGGAATATGGCGAGCTGGTCGACATCGTCGGCGCCCTCCGCGACCGCATGCGCGCCGACGGCGTCCCCCTGGAGACGCAGAACCAGGTCTACGCCCGGATCGAGGAATCGGGCGCGTTGGAGCTGCTGCGGGACGGCCGGCGGGCCGAGGCCGAGGGGGCGGTGAACGGCTGCACCGAGGACCTCGTCAGCTAGGCACGCCGGCGCGCCGGGTCAGCCTGGGGTCTGTCCCTGGAGATAGGGCGCAGGGTCCAGGAAGGTGCCGTTGTGGCGGATCTCGAAGTGGACGTGGGGGCCGGTGCTGAGGCCGGTCGACCCCTCCTGGCCGATGATCTCGCCCTGGTGCACCACCTGGCCCTCCTTGACCGCGACCGTGTCGAGGTGTCCGTAGAGCGTGAAGAACCCATCCGGATGGGCAATCACGACGTAGTTGCCGTAGCCGGTGAGGTGGCCCTGGCTGTCCTGGGTGGCGGTGGCCAGGGCGATGACGCCGTCGGCGGCGGCGTGGACCGGGGTGTCAAGCGGGGCGGCGATGTCGAAACCGGTATGGAAATGGGGGTAGAAGACGCCGTTGTATGTCAGCGGCGGCTCCAACGAGAAGTCGGTGGGTCCGAAGCCCTGGGTCATTGGCCCCTCCAGCGGGATGATGAACGGCTGGTGGCGTCGCATGGCCGCCAGCTGGGCGGAGGACAGTGAGCCGATGGCGCTGAGCTTGGCCGCGGCGGCATTGATGGCGCTCTCCTGGGTCAGCTGGGTCTGCAGCACCTGGAGGTTGTAGCTGACGGCATCCTTGGCATCCGCCTGAGGCAGTTTGGCAACGGCGCCGAGGATCTGGTCCCGTAGCGCTGGCTGCTGGGCGGCCTCTCGGTAGACCTCGTACTCCTGCTGCAACGACGCCTTGAATGCCTGGGCGGTGGCATCGTGTTGGGCCAACAGGCCGACCAGGACCGCTTCGACATCCGACGACACCGCCGTTGGCGAGACGGTGGCCGAAGGCTGTGCCGAAGCGGAGCCGGCAACGCTGGTGGCGATGCGCTGGATCTGCAGCTCCTGGGCCTTGAGCTGGTCCTGGTGGAGGGTGACCTGGCTCTCTATCGAGACCAGCCGGTTCCATGCCGGTGCGCTGGGCTCGAGGAATTTGTGCAGCGGGTCAAGGTCGTCGATGGTGGTGGAGCTCTGCAGCCCCGGACCGAAGGCGCGCGTCGAGACCGGGGCAGTCGACGGCGCCAGGCGCAACGTACCCGAGGCCCGGAGGCCAGCAGCGGTGACAGCCACCAGCGGGATCAGCGAGAGGATCGCCATGGCCCGAAGCCGCGCGAAACGGATGCGGCGGCGCAGTCCCAGCCCAAGGCCGACGGCCATCGCCACCGCCCAGACGAGGATGAAGATCGCGACCTCCAGCGCTGGTGTGCGGGCTGCATCCTGCGCCGCCGCGGCGCCGGTCTCGTCCGCCGTGAGCCCGGCCGCGACCCTGAAGTGCTTGAGGTCAGGCTGCTGGTCTGACGTCGGGTGCTGTAGCACCGTGAGCAGGTCGTCCAGGAAGGCGGCGTTGCGGAAGCGAGCCGCGACCTGCGCTGCAGCCGCGGACACCGACGGCGAGGGCTGGGCGGGAGCGGCCACGGCCCCGGTCTTGGGCGGCGGTTGCGGTGGCGCTGGTGGCGGTGGTTTGGGAGATGTCGGCGGCGACGGCGATGGCGGGGGCGGGGCCACCGGAACTGGCGACGGGCTGGCGGGACAGGTCAAGATCAGGAAGCAGCTGTCCGCGTGCGCCGGCGCGGAGCCGCCGATGACGAAACCGGCGGTGACGAACAGCGTGGCGCAGGCCGTGACCGCGAGTCGCGGTCTTGATTTGGGTCGAATGACGGCGCGCATCTGTCGCCTCAGGGTCTTGATCCTTGACCTCCCGCGGCCCCGCTCAGCGGCGAGTGTCGCAACCGGCTCCCGCTGGCCGGTGGCTTTCAGCTATCCACTTTACCGGAGGTGGCATCGTCCGTCACCATGTAACGTTCGGCGGGGGCATTCCCTTGCGGCCCCATGTGGCCGAGCGGTCCGTGGCCCGACCCTATGCCGGGGGCCCAGCGCAGCGCCGCCTGCAGGTACTGACGCGCGCGGTTTACAGCCTCCAGTGGGTCGGCGCCGCGCGCCAGGTTGGCGGCAATTGCGGCGCTGAATGTGCACCCCGTGCCGTGCGTATTGTGGCCCCGGACCCGCTCGTTGCGGAGCTCGGTCCACTCCTTGCTGTTGGCGTCGTAGACGACGTCCACCACGGGGTCGGTGCCGGCGTGTCCGCCCTTGACCACCACCAGCCGCGGCCCCAGCTCGGCCAGCTCGCGGGCGGCGCGACGCGCGTCGCTGGGGGAGTCGATCGTCAGGCCGGTCATGGCGGCGGCTTCGGGCAGGTTGGGGGTCAGCACCAATGCCAGCGGCAGGAGCCGCTGTACCAGGGCGCCCACCGCCTCGACGTCCAGCAGCCGGTCCCCCGACTTCGCCACCATCACGGGGTCGACAACCAGGTTCCGCGCCCGGTGGTGACGCAGCCGCGCGACGACGATGTCGATGATGTCGGTGCTGGCCAGCATCCCCGTCTTCCAGGCGTCGGGGGAGAGGTCCTCGGCGATGGCGTCGATCTGCAGAGCCACCATCTCCAACGAGGCGGTCTGCACCCCCCTGACGCCCACGGTGTTCTGCGCCGTGAGGGCGACGATGGCGCTGGCCCCATAGACGCCGAGGGCGGCAAATGTCTTGAGGTCGGCCTGGATCCCGGCGCCGCCGCCGGAATCGCTGCCGGCGATGGTGGCCGCGACGGGCACGGTCATCGCGCCGCCGCCGGCCTCTGGCGGCGGCTCAACCAGAGCAGCACGACGAACAGCACCAGGCTGGTGATGACGCCGACGACGCTGCTGACATCGGCTGGCTGGTCGTGGAAGAAGGCCCTTGCCAGCCATCCCTGGAAGAAGGGTTGGTTGCTGTAGAAGAGCAGGGTGGCAGCGGTGCCGACGGCGAACGCGGTCAGCGCCGGCCACCGTATCGATTCCCGCCACGACGCCGGCCGACGGGTGATCTCGTCCAGGTTAAGCGTCCCCCGCCGTCGCCAGAAGTCGACCAGCACCACGATGCACCACGCCGGGAACCAGACGTATGTCACCGTCAGGAAGTTGAGGTAGACCTTCAGGAAGTCGCCAAGGAACACGATCACCAGGGCGATGGCGCCGCCGACCATCCCGAAGATCGCCACCGCCCACCAGCGCTTGAGGGGAATGCCGATGGCCAGCCCGCTGAGAGCTGCGGTGTAGATGTTGAGGTAGTTGCTGCTCATCTCGGCAATAACGATGAAGGCGACGAAGACCCAGGCCAGTGCCGTGGGCAGGTTGGGCACGATCAGCAGGGCGGGGTTCTGCTGGGTGGGGTCGATGGTCTGCACCAGGGCGCCCAGCGCGCCGCAGATGACGAGCGTGACCACGCCTCCGGCGCCGGCCCAGACGCTGACGGCGATGGCGCCGGTTTTGCGCGGCAGGTAGCGGGAGTAATCGCCGGCATAAGTCGCCCAGGAGATGATCAGCGCGAAGGTCGCGGTGAAGCCGAGCAGGGCCACCGAGAGGTGTGTCGCAGGGTCGAGGGCGCTGGCCAGTCCGATGTTGAACTTTGGCGCCAGCACCACCGCCACCACCGCGCACAGCGCGATGAACAGCGGCGCCTGCACGGTCTGCACGATGGTGATGGTGCGGTGGCCGAAGAAGGCCACCAGGATGCAGCCCAGCACCATCGCCACCACCATCAAGCCCACCGCCCAGCTCGGCGGGCCCGAACCGAAGACCGGCAGCGCCCTGGCGGTGTAGACGGCGATGGCACAGTCGTAGCTGAACCAGCCGACCGCGATGACCATCGTGAGCAGGCCCCCAATGGCCGCGCCACGTCGGCCGAAAGCGATCCGGGAGTACATGATCTGGGGTACCCCGGTGCGGACGCCGGTAACGCTGAGGGGCCCGATGAGGATGCCGCCGGCGACGGCGCCCAGGCCAAGGACCAGGATGGCGTCCCAGACGCCCAGGCCGAGGTTGATCAGGAGCGCCCCCGCGAGGAAGGAGAAGAAGTCCGCCAGCGCCGCGGCCCAGATGAAAAAGAGCTCGCGCGGGTGCCCACGCCGGGTCTCGTCGGGTACCGGTTCGAGTCCGCGCAGCTCCACGCGGAGGAATTCGTCATTGGCCGATGCCGGCAGCAGCAGCGCCTCCGCTGAGGCGGCCGGGTCCTGAACGGCTTTGCTCATGTTTCCGATTCCTACGCCAGCATTGTCTGGTCAGGTTCAAAGGGTCGCTGCGAGGCAGCCTCTCAGCTTCCGGCGCTGAAACCGGTCGCTCCCCTTCGGAACACGGCGATGCTACATCGCCGGGGCAGCGGCCCGCACGGACGGCGTGCGGGCACGGACTAGACCGTGGTCACCCCCAGCTCCAGGGGCACGACGTAGACGTCGAGCTGCTCGTTGCCGCGGATGACGGCCAGCTTCATCGACTTGCCAATGGTGTCCTCCACCAGGACGCGCTGCAGGTCCCCGGCATCGCTGACCGGGGTGGAGTTGACCTCGGTGATGACGTCACCCTGGCGGAGGCCGGCGGCTGCCGCGGGGCTGCCGGTGACAACCTCGACGACATTGAGCCCGCTCTTATGGCCGGTGCGTTCCGCGAAGCGTGGGGTCAGGGGTCGGGGCGCGCCGGCGATGCCCAGGTAGCCGCGACGCACGCGTCCCTGCGTGATCAGCGAGGAGATGATGCCGGCGGTGGTGGGGTTGACCGGGACTGCCAACCCCAACCCCACGCCGGCCACCGCGGTATTGACGCCGATAACGGCACCGCGCCAGTCTGCCAGCGCGCCCCCGGAGTTGCCCGGGTTGAGCGAGGCATCGGTCTGGATTACGTTCTCAACCATGCGGCTCATGTTGCCGTCGCCGGTGGTCAGCGATCTGCCCACGGCGGAGACCACGCCGGCGGTCACGGAGCCGGCGAAGCCCATGGGGTTGCCGATGGCCACCACCAGCTGGCCCACACGGAGGTGGTCGGCGTCACCCAGCTCGGCGGGCACCAGGTCGGTAGCCGTGACCCGGATGACGGCCAGGTCAGAGAACCGGTCGGTGCCCACCGGGGTGAAGTTCAGCTCGCGGCCGTCGATGAAGGTGGCGTTGCCGCCCTCGCTCTCGGCGACGACGTGGGCCGAGGTCAGGATGTAGCCGTCGGCGCTGATGACGATGCCGGAGCCGCTGCCGCCGGCGGATCGGCCGCCTCGACCGCGATGGTTGACGCGCAAGCTGGCGACGGACGGCGAGAGCTTCTCCGCCACGAAGGTGACCACGCTGGAGTAGGCGTCGAGGGCGGCAGACTCGGTTACGGGGGTCGCGCTCCCAACTGTGAGTGTGTCGATATTGGATTCGAGCAGGCGGATCATGGGTCAGATTTCTCCTCTTTTCCGAACTGAATCTGATCTCGCTCGGCCTTATTCCCGTTCGGTCTCTCGCGTAACCAAACCATGCGGGTCGGGGGTTAACACTTTGTAACAACCGGATCCATCCCCGATCCGAGCAGCCTACGATGCAGCCAAGAGGGGAAAGGAGGCCATCCGTGAAAAGCGAACACAAGAAAGCCATCCTCGGCGTGCTCCTGGCGTTCCAGGGCGCGCTGATCATCGTCGGCGCGATCCTCGTCGCTGTCGGCGCCACCTCGATCCTTCCCCTTGACGTCATGGTGGGGACCGACGCATCGGTCGCTGCCGTGGTACTGGGCGCCGCCTTTATTCTCAACTTCCGGACGCCAACGCGCGCCTGGGTCAACCTGGCGATCATGTACAACGCCCTGACCCTCTTGATGGGCGCGGTCTGGTGGAGCCAGGGCTTCGGCATCCGGCTGTCGCCGGTCGGCCTGCTCCTGTCGGTTCTCTTCCTCGCCGGCTACCTCGTCTGCTACCCGCGCTCCAGCGCGATGGAGGTCAGCCCGGCCTGAGCCTGGTTACTTCGACGAACGGGCGGTCCTTGGGGCCGCCCGTTTTTGTTTGATGTCGAAGAACTCGAGGATGTTGTCAAGCACGACTTCGGGCTGCTCGTCGACGATGTAATGCCCCGCCCCGACAATGGACTTGAAGTGCATGTCGTCGGCGTGCGGCTCCCAGCCGGTGAAGACCGAAGCGGGGAGGACGTCGTGGTCGCCGACGATGAGGCGCGTGGGCACGGTCAGGCGGTCGTTGTCGTAGCGGCCCCGGGCTTGGGCGATGCCCTCACCCAGGGTGAAGGCGCGGTAGAGCGCGCTCGACGCCGCCGCCCGAGCCGGCTCGCGGACGCGCTCGGCAAAGGCGTCCTGTTCCGCGCGGGTCCAGGTGCTGCGCCTGACCGTCCCGAACGTCAGAAACAGGCGCACCATCCCCGGCAGGCGCTGTAGCGCCAGCGGGCTGAGCACCGGCTTGTCGAGTATGGCCATGTAGCCGAGCCGGTAGAAGTAGGGCCGCAGGGCGGCGCCATCGACCCAGGGTGGCGTCATCGACATCGCCAGGTAGCGCTTCACCCGCTGAGGCTCGCGCAGCGCGAGCAGGAAGCCGATGTACGCGCCCCAATCGTGACCGACGAGCTCGTACTCCTCGATCTCCAGGGCATCGAGGGCGCTGGCGACGTCGGCCGCCATCTCCTCCTTCTTGTATCCACCCGGTGGCGCCTCACTCCAGCCGAAGCCGCGGAGGTCGGGCATCACCAGGCGCCGGTGCTTGGCCAGCTGCGGAATGAGATGGCGCCACTCGTACCAGTGCTGCGGCCAGCCGTGGAGAAGGACCATGACCGGGCCGCTGCCGGCCTCGGCCACGTGCATGAGGAGGTCGCCGGCCTCGACGTAGCGATGGCTGACGCCTTCCACGTGCGGCATCCTGGCTGTCCGGCGTGCTGCCCTCCGGTCCATTGCCGTCGGATCGTAGCGCACTCTTAGACTCGGAGGATGTCCAACGTGCTCGACCTCTTCTCACCGGTCTCGCGACGTTGGTTTGCGGGCGCCTTCGAGGCCCCGACCCTGGTCCAGGAGCAGGGCTGGCGCGCCATCGCCGCCGGCAAGCACACCCTGATGTCGGCGCCGACCGGCAGTGGCAAGACTTTGGCTGCCTTCTTCTACTGCCTCGACCGCCTCGCGCAGGAGCCACCACCGCCTGAGCGCGAACGCTGCCGGGTGCTCTACATCTCGCCGCTTAAAGCGCTGGCGGTCGACATCGAGCGCAACCTGCGGGCGCCGCTCGCGGGGATGGCGCTGGAGGCTCGGCAGATGGAGGCGCCCATCCCCGAGATCACGTCGGCCATCCGCACTGGCGACACCTCGCCCGCTGACCGCCGCCGCATCGAGCGCCACCCGCCCGACATCCTCATCACGACGCCCGAGTCGCTCTTCCTGATGCTGACCAGCCAGGCGCGGGAGGTTCTGGCCACCGTCCGCTACGTCATCGTCGACGAGATCCATTCCATGGCCGCGACCAAGCGTGGCGCACACCTGGCCCTGAGCCTCGAACGGCTGGGCGATTTGACCAGGGTCGGGCCGCAGCGGATTGGACTCTCC
>DASZHA010000075.1:0-3907 GCA_035938265.1 Candidatus Dormiibacterota bacterium | reverse complement strand
GGCAGGACGGCGAGGACCAGCTTCTTGATCGATGAGCGCTCCTCCCAGTCCTCGCCGAAAGCGGCGACCGCGGTCGCCTCGAGCTCGACGAGGAACTCGTCGGCGCTCTGCTGGCGAGCGGCAGGCGTCTTGGCCAGCGCCTTCTTCAGCATCACAGAGATGCCCTCGGGGAGGTCGGGGTTGATGTCGGCGGCTTTCGGCGCGGCCTCGACGGCGTGCATCCGCATTACCGCGCGGGCGCCGTCGGCGACGAACGGCGGCCGGCCGCAGAGCAGCTCGAAGAGCATCACGCCGCAGGAGTAGATGTCGGTGCGGTGGTCGAGCTTGCGTCCCCGCACCTGCTCCGGGCTCATGTAGACGGCCGTCCCGGTTGGCATGCTGTCGAGCTCGGCCTCCCCGATCGCCACCGCCTGGCCGAAGTCAGCCAGCTTGGAGACACCGTCCTGGTCGACGAGGACGTTCTCGGGCTTGACGTCGCGGTGGACCAGGCCCACGGCGTGGGCCCGGCTCAGGCCCATGAGGGCGCCCTTGAGTACGCCCAGGCTCTGCTCCGGGCGGAGGCGGCCGGCGCTCTGGACGACCTCTCGCAGCGAGGCACCGTCGATGAACTCGGACACCAGGTAGGCCTCGTCGTCCGCCTCGAGGAAGTCGTAGATGCGAACGCAGTTGCCGCTGTTGAGCTGGGCCATGATCCGGGCCT
Source organism: Candidatus Dormiibacterota bacterium (assembly GCA_035938265.1). Classification (GTDB taxonomy): domain Bacteria; phylum Chloroflexota; class Dormibacteria; order DASZGP01; family DASZGP01; genus DASZHA01. Next base: position 3,207 of record DASZHA010000075.1, on the reverse strand, counting down.
CGGCCCGGAAGCGTTTGACGAATGCCGGGTCAGCGGCTAGCTCAGGGGCCAGCTCCTTGATCGCGACGTCCCGGTCCAGCTCGGTCTGGTGCGCCAGGTAAACGGTGCCAGTGGAGCCGCTCCCGATGGTCCCCTTGAACTCGTAGTCTTCGATTCCTGCCGACATTCCGCCCCACCTCTACTCGAATCGCCTGCGGGAATTTTAGAGGGGGTGTTCCCGGCCGTCTGCGGAAAATTCCACACAAGCCCGGTCTCAGACTTCGGGCTCCAGCATCTCCCCGGGAACCGCGGTCTCCGCAGCAGACATCGGCGCGGTGACATTGGCGTCCGCCGTCTCGGGGAGACTCTCGACCGCGTAGAGGCGCCATTTCCCGGGCACCCCCTTGAGGGCCCGGGCGCCCCGGTCACGGAAACCGAGCCCTGACCCGGCCACCAGCTCCTTGACGGTGGCCGAGACCAGCACCTCGTCGGGGATCGCCTTCGATTCCACCCGCGCGGCGATGTGAACGGCGATGCCGCCGATGTCATTGCCCAGCATCAGGCACTCCCCGGTGTGGAGCCCGGAGCGCACCTGCATGCCCAGGCCGTTGGCGCCCTCGCGAATGGCCAGGGCGCAGCGGATCGCCGAGGCAGGGCTGGCGAAGACGGCCAGGAAGCCGTCGCCGGCGGTATCGATCTCGCGACCGCCGAACTGCTTGAGGTAGACGCGCACCAGGGCATGGTGGCTGTGCAGCAGCTCCAGCCATTGCCGGTCGCCGAGCTCGACCGCCCGCACCGTGGACTGGGCGATGTCGGTGAACATCACCGTCGCCAGCACCCGGTCGGGCTCCAGCTTGGAGCCGGACGTGTGCTCAGGTGCCGCCGGGAAGACCTTCTCCGACTGCCGTGACATCAGGGTCTGGCGATCCCACTCGGGCGTGATCTCGTCCGGCCACTCCGCCTGGTCGCGGTAGGTCATGTTGACCCCACCGAAGCTGACCCTGTCGCCGGCGTTGAGCGGCCGGAAGACCAGCACCGGCAGCTGGGTGCCGTTGATGTAGGTGCCGTTCGTGGAGCCGACGTCGCGGAGCTCGGCCCCGTTGTCGCGGTAGGAGACCTCGGCGTGGCGCCGCGAAACCACGCGCTTGACATCGACCTGGGTGAGGTCGATGTCGGGCAGGGCGCCGGTCGAGGGGTCCTCCCGCCCGATTGACATGGTCCTCCGCCAGATCGGGAGGATCCTATCGTCAGCTACAAGAGCGGGTCCGGTCGCCATCGGTGATGGTCATGATAGGAGGCTGCGGCCGGGAGTTCAGCGAGGCGACGTTTGCGCTGGCTACTCCTCCAGGTCGCCGACGAACTGGGCTTCGCAGGCGTCGTCGACGATGGCCTGGTCGAGGACGATCGGCTCGGACCCCTCGTAGCTGGCGATCTCGCGGACATGCATCAGGATGTCGCGGGGATGGACTCCGCGCATCGGCCGCTGGGCGTGGCGGTAGTAGCGGTCGAGGATGTAGTCCAGCGCCGAGGGATGGAAGGCCACGCCCTGCTGCTCCGCCTCGCGGCGGAAGATCTCGCGGAAGGCCTCCTCGGTGGGATCGGGGATCTTGATCTTGTGGCGGATACGGCGGATGAAGGCCTCGTCCATCAGCTGGCTGGGCTGCAGGTTGGTGGACAGGATCAGGAGCATGTTGAAGGGGATGTCGATCTTGCGGCCTGACGCCGACATGTTGAGGTAGTCGACGTTCTCCTCAAGGGGGACGACGAAGCGGTTGAGCAGGGAGCGGGGCTCGATCACCTGGCGCCCGAAGTCGTCGACCAGGAAGATGCCGCAGTTGGCCTTCATCTGGAGCGGGGCGTCGTAGAACTTCGACCCCGAGTGGTAGATGAGGTCGAGCATCGACATATCGAGCTCGCCGCCGACCTGGACGAAGGGCCTGGCGCAGCGGCTCCAGCGGGCGTCGGCGCGGTGGTCGGGAGGCTCGCGGCTGGGCTCGTGGAAGCCCGGGTCCATCAGGCGGATGATCTGGTCGTCGACGGCCAGCGCGTTGGGGATGTACATGCCGCTGCCGAGCAGGAAGCGGGTGGCGCGGGCGATGCTGGACTTGCCGTTGCCCGAGTGGCCGTAGAGGAAGATCGACTTGCGCGAGTTCAGCGCCGGGCCGAGGAGCTTGAGCGTCTGCTCCGGCAGCACAAGGTGGGCCAGGGAGTCGCTGACGCGCTCCTTGGTGGCGAAGCCGTCGGGCAAGCCCTGCCGGATGACGGCCAGGTTGTACTGCGCCAGCGGCACCGGCGCGGGGCCGACGTAGGCGCAGCGGTCGATGGCCTCCCGGGCGCGCTGGCGGCCCGGGTCGGTGATGGCGTACATCAGGCCCTCTTCGACGCGGTCGAGCTTGGCCGGCTTGTGGCGGGCCTCGCCGGCCGACTGGACCAGGCCCTCGGTGGCCAGGTCCTTGACGCCGCCCTCCAGGACCTCGTAGTCGAGGCGCAGGCGGCGGGCCAGCTCGAAGCCGGCGATCGGGGCGCCGGCGTAGATGGTCTTGAGGATGAGGTCATGGGTCAGGGCCAGGCTGAGCCCTGACTCCTCGAAGCTGCGGGGACGCTTGGGGTACCAGCTGTTGGCCGGCTCCATACCCAGTGGGGTGCTGGCGATGGTCTCGACGGCGGCGGTGCCGTTGTCGACCTCGGGGACGTTGCTCATCAGGACTCCTTGTGCTCCGCGGCGGTGGCCGGGCCCCAGTCTTTGGACTTCTTCTGCTTGCGGCGGCCGAAGAGCCGGAAGCCGCGCTTTTCCTTCGCCGACGCCTGGGCCTGGGAACGCAGCTCAGAGCGCAGGCTGGCCATGTCGCCACCGATGTCCGCGACGGCGGCTTCATCGAAGGAGGGCACCACCGGCTCGGGCTCAGGCGCATCGGGCGCCGACCAGCCGCTGTCCAGCGGCGGTCGCTTAAGGCCGGTCCCTGGGTCGTCGGACCAATGGGGGGTGGTGACGGCGGCGGCCTCGACCCCCGGCTCGTCGTCACGGGAGGATGCGCCGGGAAAGACGGGAAGGGCGCCGGAGACCCGCAGGACCGGCTCGTCGGCCGAGGGCTCCGCCATCGAGAGGTCGATGTCCTCGCCCAAGCGCCGCCGCTTGTGGACGTGCAGCGCGGTGATGGTCTCACCGGGGCTGGCGTTGCGATCCAGCGAACCCTGGGCGCCGGCGCGCAGGCCAGCCTGGACCAGGGC
>DASZHA010000074.1:0-1888 GCA_035938265.1 Candidatus Dormiibacterota bacterium | reverse complement strand
CAATCAAGGGCAACGAGGTGGTCGTGATCGCGCTGCTGGTCGGCTTCGCCGTCGCGTCGGTCGCCTTCTGGGCCTATTTCAGGTTCCGACCCGCGCCAACCAGCGCCAGCCTGCCCGACTAGGGCTGGGGGCCGGCCCGCTGCGCGGCCGCGCCTGCGACGGCCTTTCGTCGCGACTTCGCTCGCCGGGCCGCCATGCGCTTGAAAATCGCCTCGCGGCGTCGCCGTCGGTACTCCTCGCCCGACGTCTGCGCCTTGGGATTGTCCCGATCCCCGGGAGCCAGGGTGCGGAAGCTGCCGTCACCGTTAGCCACCAGGGCCCAGCCCTCGATGTGAATCATGGGGTGGTGGACCCAGCAGGTCGGCCCGCCGGTGTCGACCGTGGTCAGGCCACCATCCGCGTACTCGTCGACGTGATGCATGGTGGCATCGATCGCCGGAAGGTTGCAGCCCTCAAAGGCGCAAGTGGGGTTGGTGGCGAGCATCGCGTTTCGTTTGGCCGGCGAAAAGGTCCGTGCGCGCCTGCCGGCGAAGGCGATGTTGCCGGCGGAGTCCTTGAGGACCACCCTGAGGTCGGCCTCGCAGACGAGTAGATCCAGCTCCTCCTGGGAGATCGGCACCAGGCCCTGGAGCAGAGCCGGAGGGCCATCCTGGCCCATCATGGCCGAGAGCGGCGCCACCACCACCAGCTGGGGCCGCCGGGCGTGCCCGCTGTCGTTGCCGCGCGGCTCGGTGTCGGTACCACCGTCGTCAGGCTGGCGCGCAGTGCTGCTGTTGTCGCCACCCAGAACCGCCTGCTTGGCCAGCTGCAGGAGCGCGTCATGCCGCCGCTGCACCGCGGTCCGGGGATCCCGGGCGCCGACGGGGCACATGAAGGGCTCGAGTCCGGCCCGCAAGTAGGCGGCGCCCTCGCTGGTCAGGTTGCCGGAGACGGAGGCGCTGCCGTCGACTGTGGGACCGATCCTGAACTCCCGCCGCTCCCGGGCCCGGGCCGCATCCCGACGCAACACCTCGCCGTCCACGGCGGCCACCACGGAGGCAGCGTGCTGCCGCAGCCTACCGGCGTTCATCCCCGCCGCGCCACTCTCCAGAAGCCTGGCCTCGACCGTGGCGGCGTCCTCCGGCCGCACCTTGGCAGTGCTACGGGCCATCACCGCCGCCTGCTCGTAGCTGAGACCGCCACCCGACAGCATATCCACGGTGGACGGCAGAGTGGTGAGCTGGCGGCCGAGCATGACCCGATCCATGGCCGACTCGGGGGACATCTTGCACTCTCGGCTAAGGAAGTCGACCGCGTCGGCGGCGCCAGTCCCGACGTGCCCGTCAACTCGCTCGAATGCGGCCACCATCCTGGCCCCGAGAAGCTCTGCCTTATCCACGTGAGCTCGTAGCCGGCGCAGGCATTCGCCCAAGTCGGCTGGCTCCCAGCGATCGACATCCAGGCCCGAGAGTTGATCCAGCGCTCTATCCAGATCCCCAAAAGCGTCAACCCCGACGCCCAACCCCTCTATCGAACGCATGTTTGTATGCTACCACAATTCTGTGTAGCTACGCACATTTGTCGACCGCCGGGCGATCATGGGGCCAGCAGGGACGCCCGGCCCAGGTGACTCGTCCCCCGGCGGCGCTACTCCGAGTCAGGTCGAGCCGTCGTCCCCTCAGCTGGCCCGATCCAGACCGTCTGGATGTTGACGAACTCCTTGATCCCGTAGTGCGATAGCTCGCGGCCAAAGCCGCTTCGCTTGATGCCGCCAAACGGCAGCCGCGGGTCGGAGGCGACCATGCCGTTGATGAACACCGACCCCGCCTCGATATCGGCCGCCAGCCGCCGCCCGCGCTCGATGTCCCGGGTCCACAGCGCCGACCCCAGGCCATAGGGCGAATCGTTG
>DASZHA010000073.1:0-57303 GCA_035938265.1 Candidatus Dormiibacterota bacterium | reverse complement strand
GCCGCTGATCACTGGTGGCGGCCACGAGCGCAACCGCCGCGCCGGCACCGAGAACGTCGCCGGCATCGTCGGCCTGGCCAAGGCGGTGGAGGTCGCGGTGCGCGACTTCAAAACCGACACCGCCCGGCTGCGGTCGACCCGGGACCGCCTTGTCGAGGGCATGACCGCGGTCGACGGCGCGCGTGCGACCGGCCATCCTACCGACCGCCTGCCCCACCACGCAAGCTTCATCATCGACGGCGTCGAGGGCGACAGCCTGCTGATGCTGCTCGACCGCGAGGGCGTCAGCGCGTCCAGCGGCTCGGCCTGCACCTCGGGCTCGCTGGAGCCTTCCCACGTGCTCCTGGCGATGGGCATCTCTCCTGAGGAGGCGCTCAGCAGCCTTCGGCTGACGGTGGGCAAGCGCACCCAGGACGCGGAGGTCGACGCCGCCGTCGAGGTCATCCAGGGGGCGGTCGCTCAGCTCAGGAGCTGACCAGCAGCACCGCGACCAGCTTCTTGGGCGCCACCGCCCGGTAGCTCTCGTCGATCCAGCTTTGCAGCACCTTGATCGGCGCCTTGACGCCGGCCTCGAAGCGCGCCGACACCCAGCCTCGTCGCGCTCAGCCTGCGCCGACCCTGGTGCCACTCGGCGAGTCTAGATACCAGCCATGTCACGGGGTGGCAAACCCCGCTGACTGGGGCGGGATTGGTGGTTACGCTGGGACCCGTGGCTCTTCAAGTGGGACAACTTCGCCAGTCGGCCCGTTCCAGGCTCTTCCGCGGCACCGCGGCCAGGGAAGAGGCGCAGCCGGCCACGCCGTCGAAGGCCGGCGCCCAGCCGCTCGAGGGGCTGGGCTGGAAGGACGTCGAGCGCCTGGTGGCCCGTCTCTTCCATCGTGACGGGTTCTCGGTAATACCGGTCAGCGAGCGCCTTGGCCCCGTCGACTTCATCATCGAGCGCGGCGCCGAGAAGGTCTTCGTCCAATGTCGCAACTGGAACGTCTGGGAGGTTTCCGACCGCGCCGTCCGCGAGCTGACCGGCTACATGTCGGGCGCGGGCGCGACCCGGGGCTTCATGCTGACCACCGGGCAGTTCACCGACGAGGCACACTCCCACGCTGCGACCAAGGGGCTGGAGCTGGTCGACGGCGCCAGGCTCCCTCACCTCCTGGCCGCCGCCTGAGACTCCTCCTCGGATCAGCCGACCAGGATCTTCTCGCCGACGCCGTCCCCGCCGGGGGCCACCGGCTCTTCGCGCGCCGTCTGCTTCTCGTCGCCAATGACGCGACCATCCTTGAGGCGGATGAGCCGGTCGGTACGGGCCGACAGGTCGAGGTCGTGGGTGACGATGATGAAGGTGACACCGTACTCACGGTTCATCCGGCGCATCAGCGCGATCAGCTTCTGACTGGTCTCGGTGTCGACCTCGCCGGTGGGCTCGTCGCCGAGCACCAGCGCCGGCTCGTTGATCAGCGACCGGGCGATGGCCACGCGCTGCTGCTCGCCGCCTGACAGCTCCGCCGGCCGGTGCTTGGCGCGGTCGGACATGCCGATCTCCTCGAACAGCTCTTCGGCGCGTTTCCGCGCCGCCTTCTTGTCACCGCCGCTGTAGCGCAGCGGCAGCATGACGTTGTCCATGGCAGTCAGCGAGGGCAGCAGGTTGAACCCCTGGAAGATGAAGCCGACGCGCTTGCTGCGGAAGTCGGCGCGCTTGCTGTCCGACAGCGTGCCGGTGTCGACGCCGTCGATGGTCACGGTTCCCGACGTGGGCCGCATCAGAAGCCCGAGGCAGTCCAGGGTCGTGGTTTTGCCGCTGCCCGACCGCCCGACGATGGAGACGAACTCACCCTTCTCGATGTCCAGGTTGACGCCGTCGATGGCGTGGACCGCCTTGTCGCCCTTGCCGTAGAACTTCTTCAGGTCTCTCAGCTCAATCAAAGCCATTTCAATTTCTCCTTGCTGTCCGGGCGACTACTGCGACCGCAGCGCGGTGACGGGGTCCAACCGGGCGGCGTTCCAGGCCGGGATCACCCCCGCGATGGCGCCGAGGCCGACCGAGAACAGGATTGCCCCCAGCGCCAGCGATGGCGTCAGCAGGAACAGGTTCAGGTTCTGGGCATCGGTCAGGGCGTTGATCGTGCTGGTGATCGCGTAGCCGAAACCGAGGCCGATGCCGCCACCGATCAGCCCGATCACCACCGACTCGGCGAGGTATTCACGAAGGATGTGCCGGGTCTTGGCCCCGACCGCCTTCTTGAGGCCGATCTCCCGGTAGCGCTCGGTGACCGACATCAGCATGGTGTTGACCACCGAAAGGCCGCCGACGACGAGCGCCAGCAGGGCGGCGCCGAGGGTGATGGCGCTGAAGATGAGAGAGAACGACTTGAAGGCGTTGATGATCTCCGTTGGCGTCTGCGCCTTAACGCCGACGACGTTGTCGTTGATCCTCTTGGCCAGGTCGTCAAGGTTGACGCCGGGCTTGCCGTACACGTCGATGCCGCTGACCAGGTTGTTCTGGTCGACCTTGGTGGGTCCGCTGCGCAGCGCCGGCGGCAGGCTGTCAAACAATGCCCGCTGGCCGTCATGCAGGTTGACAAAGGCGAAGTTGTCCGGCGCGGTAAGCGTCTTGTCGAGAATACCGACCACCTTGAAGGTGTGGTTGACGAAGTCCGACCGTGGCGTCTTGGGCGCCTGGGGCAGGTCGATGGTGTCGCCGACGGTCTTGCTGAACTGCTTGGCGATGTCCGCGCCCATGACGACGGTGCCGTCCTGAAGGTTGTCAGGTCCGACGCCCTTCGACGCCGTCAGCTTGAAGTTCTCGTAGTTCGAGACGCCCGGCGCCGAGCCCGTGATGGTTGGCGGCACCGAGAAGCTGATGCCGGTCTCCGCTTGGGCCGGGGCGCCCGCGCTGGCGAACGCCGCCGCCACGCCGTCAACCTGCTTGATCTTGTCGACCTTGTCGATGGCGATCAATCCGCCACCACCGCCAGCGAATCCCTGGCTGGAGGAGTCGGCAACCGAGATGTGGTCTGAGAAATACTTCACGCCACCGTCGACCAGCTTGTTGTTCTTCTCCGCCATCGCGCCCATCGTCGAGAAGGCCAAGATGCCAATCGCGATACCGCTGATGGTCAAGATGTTGCGGAGCTTGCGGCGCCACAGGTTACGCAGGATTTCCATCTATCTACTGACTCCCTCTATTTCTTCTGAGTAATTACCGCTTTCGGTTGGAATCTGCGACGCCGGCGCCCTGCTCGCGCTCCATTAGCTCGCGGATCTTGCGCTCTTCCCAGTCCCTGCCCAATGGCCCGTGGGTCACGAAAACCGAGTACCCGTGGAGGGCGATGCCGAGCCCCCAGGCCAGTGCCACCCACGCGACCCAGATATACGAACGGTCTGTCAGAAGGTTAAGCACCGCCAGGAACGCGACTATGACAACGTACATGAAAAGGTTGCTGTAGAAGCCGCGCAGCTGGTGGACCCTCCGCCGCGCGCGCCGGTAGGCGTCGTCCTGCTCGGTGGTTGGTTGCTGAACAGTATCGGTGACGTCCATTGCGGTCTCCTTGAGGCTGGGATCGCCTCGCCCTTCTGTTTCGTGGCTTCAACCCTAGACGGGGGGCGACTATGCCCGAAAGTGCCCGCGATAAGCAGTATTCGGTGACATTCGTCACGCCGGATTGATGGCGTGCGTCAGTTTGGTTAAAGCCAGGGTTGGCCTATCCTGAGATCGTGCTCAGTTACGAGACAAAGGGCCGCTGGATAGGTCGATTTTTCGCGCTGGCGTGGCTGTGCATGCTGGCCTGGCCCATCACCCAGGCGCTCCAAGGATCGCCGGATTATCCCAACCCGTGGCCGGTCATCGCGATCATCGTCGCCTTTGCCGCCATCTATGTCTGGTTCTGGTTCCGGGTCGCATACGGTGGCTCGCGCGTCGCCTTCGCGATCGCCATCGGCGGGATGCTCGGAATCGTCCTGGTGTCGGTGGTGGGAAGCGGCGGTGCGGCGGCCATCAGCATCAGCTACATGCTGATCTACGTCGCGGTGGCGGCCGCGGTCTGGTCGAGCTGGAAGACCGGAATCGCCTGGTGCATTGGCCTGGGCCTGCTGGCGGCGGCGATCGGCGTCGTTTCCAACCGCAACCACCCCCCTGACCTGAACCCGGTGGTGCTGGTGACCCTCATCGGCCTCGGCATGGTGGGGGTTCGGCAGCTGATCAACGCGATCGAGCGGCTCAAGACGGCCCAGGACGAGCTGTCACGGCTGGCGGTGGGGGAGGAGCGGATGCGTTTTGCCCGCGACCTCCATGACCTGCTGGGCCACAGCCTATCGGTGATCGTCCTCAAGAGCGAGGTCGCCCGGAACATGATCGACCGCGACCCGGGTCGAGCCGCCGGCGAGATCGCCGATATCGAGCGTGTTGCCCGCGACTCGTTGCGGGACGTGCGCGCGGCGGTCGCCGGCTACCGGCAGACAAGTCTCGACGCCGAGCTGCTCGGCGCCCGCGAGATGCTGGAGAGCGCCGGCATCTCGGTGCGGTACGACCAGAAGGCGGGGGAGCTGCCCGAGGCCACCGAGTCGGTGCTGGCCTGGGCGGTGCGCGAGGGAGCGACCAACATCCTGCGGCACTCGCGCGCCAACGAGTGCTTCGTGCGGCTGGCTCGCGACAACGGAGCTGCGGTCCTGGTCATCACCGACGACGGCACCGGGCGGCTGGAGCCCGGCACCTCACCCGGCAACGGCCTCCAGGGCCTGGGTGAACGAGTCGCCGCGGTTGGCGGCAAGATGCGGGCCGAGCAGCTGGCAGGTCGCGGCTTCCGCCTTGCCGTCCGGGTCCCGGTTCCCGAGGCCAGCAGCAACTGACCCGGGTCCGCAATTGATCCGGGTCCTTTTGGCCGAGGACCAGACGATGGTCCGTGAGGCACTGGCGTCGCTGCTGGGCCTCGAAGAGGACATCGACGTGGTGGCCCAGGTCGACCGTGGTGACGCCGTGCTGGCGGCGGCCCGCGAAGCCCGGCCCGATGTCGCCCTGCTGGACATCGAGATGCCCGGCCTCGACGGCATCCAGGCGGCCGCCGAGCTGACCGCGGAGCTGCCTGCCTGCGCCGTGCTGATCCTGACCACCTTCGGCCGCCCCGGCTTCCTGCGGAGGGCGATGGAGAGCGGCGCCCGAGGCTTCCTCCTCAAGGACGCGCCCGCGGCCGAGCTGGCGGTGGCCATCCGGCGCACGGTGGCGGGGGAGCGGGTGGTGGATCCCAACCTCGCGGCGCAGGCGCTGACCGAGGGCAAGGGTCCGCTCTCGTGGCGGGAGCGGGAGGTCCTGGAGGCCTCGGCCGCGGGCAGCACCATCGCCGAGATCGCCAGGTCGCTGCACCTCTCCGAGGGGACGGTCCGGAACCATCTCTCGGCGGCGATCCAGAAGCTCGGGACGCGCAACCGGTTCGAGGCGGCCAAGGCCGCCGAGGCCAAGGGCTGGCTCTGATCCCGGCTAGATCCCTTCCGCCAGCTCCTTGACGATGGCCGCGTGGCGCGGCATCCCCAGCTTCCGGTAAGCGTCGCCGGCCTCGACCAACAGTGCCCCGGCGGTCTGGGCATCGCCGTCATTTCCCCGGAGCAGCAGCGCCTGCGCCCGGAACCGCCGGATGTCGGCCTGCTCGATTCGGTGAGGTGTGGACTCCGCCACCTTCAGTGCCGAGGCGAAGTGGCCCTCGGACATGTCCCAGCGACGCGCGGCGGCGGCGGCGATGCCGGCCGTGGTTTCGAGGATGGTGCCCTCAAAGCCGTTGAAGATCGCGCCCAGGGCCAGCGCCTGCTCCATCGCCGGGAGCAGCTCGGCGGCCTCCTCGTACATGCCCAAGCCCCAGAAGCCCTCGACGACCCGTTGCAGCGCCACCCAGCGGCCGGCGGCGTTGGGCTGGTCAGGCTCGGCGATGTCATGGCGCAGGCTGCGGTGCAGCTCCATCGCTTCGTCGCGGCGGTCCATGTAGGCCAGCAGGCGGAACCTGGCGCCACCCGCCTGCCCCGCCGCGAAGCTCGGCTGCTCCATGGACTCGGCGATCTTGACCTCCTCGAGCGCCGTCTCCCAGTCGCCGCGCCAGAAGGCGGCGTGCGCCAGCGAGACGTGCGGGGTGTCCGTCCACGTGAAGCCCGCCTCCTCGCAGACCTCGATCTCGCGCCGGGCCAGCTGCTGGATTCCATCGAGGTCGCCGTTCATGGACGCCCTGGCGATGTCGCCGCGGACCAGGAGCAGGTGAGCACCGTGGTGCTTGATGTGGTCGGCCGGCCGCAGCTCGGCGCCGACGCGGGCGGCGTCGTCAAAACGCCCGCCCATGATGCTGGTGAAGTACTGCAGGCCCAGGTTGTTGGCCAGGCTCCACTGGTCGTTCTCGGCGCGGTTGAGGCGTTCTGCCTGGACCGCCAGGGCTACGGCGGCGTCGAACTGCCAGAAGGCGATGTGGTGGGCGCAGCGGAAGGTGAGGGCGTGCCCCAGGAAGGCCTGGTCGCTGAGCCGGTCGGCCATGTCCAGGGCGGCGCCGGTCATTTCCTCGCCGATGGCGTAGCTGCCGCCCAGGCTGAAGACGCTGCCCAGGCAGGCGAGCAGGTGGCCGCGGTCGGCGGTTTCGGCCTCGCCCAGGGCGTTGAGGCCCATCCCCGCGATCTCGATGCACTCGGGGTAGCGGCCGGCCCAGACGAACTGGTTGGCGATCGACCACGCGATCCGACCCGTGAGCTCGGTGTCCGCCGCGCGCCGGGCCGCGTCCATGGCCTCGCGCCAGGTGGCCAGGGCCGGCTCCCAGTCGCCCAGGTTTCGTTGTGCCAGCCCCAACTGGTACATCAGCTGGGTGCGAGCCGGGTCGTCAATGTCACCGACCACCTCCAGCGCCTGCTCGTAGAAGCGCAACGCCTCCTCGTAGGCGGTGGCGTCGCGGGCGTCGTCGCCGGCCAGCTCGAGAAAGTGCGCCGTCTTGGCCTCCGCTCCGGCTGATGCCGAGGCCAGCAGGTGGTGGGCCACCTGCGCCGCGCTGCCGGGGCGGGCTGCGCCGGAGGCGAGCTCGGCCTCCAGGCTGGCGGCGATGCTGCGGTGCAGGGCTGCGCGTCTGACCTGGGTGAGGCTGTCGTAGAGGGTGTCGCGAATCAGGGCGTGGGCGAAGCGGAACGCTCCCAGCACATCGGCGCTCTCCTCGATGAGGTGGCCTTCGACCGCCTCTTCGAGGACGTCGATCAGCCGCTCCTCCTGGAGCCCCGCGATGGCTTCCAGGGTGGCGACGCTGAAGTCCCTGCCGATGACCGCGGCCATGGGCAGGGTGGCGCCGCAGTCGGTAGACATGTGCGCCAGCCGGGTCCGAATTGCCTCCTGGACGCCCTCCGGCACGCCGATGTCCTCTGGCGCCCGGACGTCGCTCGACCAATGCCCGTCCTCGTAGCGCAGCCGGCCCTCGGCGCCGAGGTGTCGCAGCACCTCGCGCACGTAGAGGGGATGGCCGCCGGTGGCGGTCTGCACCGCGGCGACGGCGGTCCGGGCGACGTCGTCGAGGCCGTGCCCTGATTCCTCCTCGACCAAGGCTTCAAGGTCGCCGAGGCTGAGACCGCCGAGGTGGACCCGGTTGACCTCGGCGTCGCGACGGACATTGGCGATGGCGGCGGCCAGCGGGTGGCGGCGGTCGACCTCGTTGTCGCGGTAGGTGCCGAGGATCATCAGCCGCGCGGTTGGCAGCTCGCGCGTGATGAAGCCGAAGAGCAGCAGCGAGCCGCGGTCGCACCAGTGGAGGTCGTCCAGCACCAGCAACAGGGCTCGATCGGCGGCGATCGCGGCCAGCAACTTGCGCACGGCATCGAACAGGCGGTAGCGAGCCTCCTCGGGACTCAGCTGTGGCGGTGGGCCGACCTGGGGCAGCCGCTCCGGCAGCTCGGGCAGCAGTCGCGACAGCTCGGACCCCACCGGCGCCACCTCCTTGGCCAGCTCCAGGTCGCTGCACCCGGCGATGTAGGCCCGGATGGCCTCGGCGAAGGGCGCGAAGGGGACCAGCGCGGCCTGGTCGCAGCGACCGTAGAGGACCGCCCCGCCGGACGCCTGCACCTGCTCGGCCAGCCGCATCGCCAGCGCTGTCTTGCCCATCCCCGGCTCACCGGAGACCAGCACCAGCCGTCGCTTGCCGCCCTCGGCCCCGGACCAGAGGTCGCCCAGCTGCCCCAAGTCGGCTTCACGCCCGACGAATGTCTCAGGACTGGGGGCACGAAAGCCGGTCGCCACGGGCTCGCGCGCCACCGCCTCCGCGGCCGGGCTGACGGCGAATGCCCGCAGCGGGCGGGTGAGACCCCGGAGCTCGATCTCGCCGAGGTCGGCGAAACGGAAGCCATCGCCGCCCTGGGCCAGCTCGGTTACGTTCTCCGACGCCAGCACCTGTCCGGGGGCTGCCGCTTCGCACAGTCGCCGCACCACCATCACCGGGGTGCTGAAGAAGTCCTCCTCGTCGTTGATCGGCGGCCCGGCGTTGAGGCCGACTCGCGCCGCCATGGCGCCATCGTGGGTGAGGTTGTAGGCGTCGGCGCCACCTTGCACCTCGATGGCGCAGCGCATGGCGTCGGCAGCGTCATCGAAGACGACGATGAAACCCTCCCCCAGGTTGCGGGCCTGCTGCCCCGTGGCGGCATCGCGGACGATGCGGTAGTGCGCCCGCCGCGTCTCCTCCGCCAATAAGCCCGCGTCCTCTGAGGAAGCTGTCGGCGTTTCCTGCGGTCCGGCCAGGTCCGCGTAAAGCAGGGTAACGGTTACCCCCTTGTCCCCCCCCGATCGGCTCATGTTTCGGTGGCGAGCAGGTCCTCGTACGTCTCGCGGCGCCGGATCAGGCGCGCCTTGCCGTCACGCACTATCACCACCGCGGGCCGCCGGTTGTAGTTGTAGTTGCTGGCCATCGCCAGCGAGTATGCGCCGGCCGCCGGCATGGCGATAATGTCGCCAGGCTGGAGGGGGGGCATCTGGATGTCCTTGACCAGGATGTCGGTCGACTCGCAATAGCGACCGGCGATGGTCACCGTCTCGGTGGCCTCGGCGTCGGGGGCGTCAGCCTTAAACGCCTCGTAGACGGCGTCGTATAGCTTGGGCCGGATGTTGTCGCCCATGCCGCCGTCGACGGCGACGTACGTTCGCACCCCGGGGATCTCCTTGATCGCGCCGACGGTATACAGCGCCATGCCCGCCGGCCCGGCGATGGAGCGGCCGGGCTCGATCAGCAGTCGCGGCAGGTCGAGGCCTCGCTGGCTGGCGCCCTCATTGACGGTGTCGGCGAGGACGCGGGCGAACTCGGCCGGCGACGGGGGCCGGTCGGCCCGGGTGTAGGCGATGCCCAGCCCGCCGCCGAGGCTCAGCTCGGCGGCCTTGAAGCCGATTCCATCCCGGGCGGTGAGCAGGAAGTCGAGGACCTTCTCGGCAGCGGCCACAAAGCCGCTGAGGTCGAAGATTTGGCTGCCGATGTGGGAGTGGACACCCTGGACGTCGGCCGCGGGTACGTCGAGGAGGGCCTTCAGGGTCTCCAGCGCCTGGCCCGTCTCCAACGGGAAGCCGAACTTGGAGTCCAGCTGCCCGGTGGATATAAAGGAGTGGGTGTCCGGCTTGATCCCCGGGCTTACCCGGAGCGTGGTGCGCACGCGCGTGCCGGCGGGTAGCTGGCGGACCAGGTCGATCTCGTGGAGGGAGTCCACCACCAGGGCGCCGATGCCCATCGTCGCGGCCATCTCGACCTCCTCGCGCGACTTGTTGTTGCCGGGGAAGGAGACACGATCCATCGGGAACCCGGCCTTTTGCGCCAGGTACAGCTCGCCGCCCGAGACCAGGTCCAGGCCGGCACCCTCCTCCGCCACCAGGCGGGCAATCTCCATGGTCAGGAAGGCCTTGCCCGCGTAGAGCACCGTGCTCTCGCCGGGGTAGGCGGCGCGGAGGCTGTCGCGGTACTCGGCGATCCGGCCCCGGAGGGTGGCCTCGTCGTAGACGTAGAGCGGCGTCTCGAACTCCGCCGCCAGCTCGGTGAGGTCGCACCCGCCGACAGACATATGGCCGGCGGCGTTGACCTCGTAGGTGTCCGGAAAGAGCATTTGGCGTTGAATTCTAAGGTGGCCCAACGAGGGCGCTATCCTGATCTGACGATGGCAGTCGCGGTCGCAGGGTCAAGGGTTGTGCTGGTCGAATCAGACCGGCTCAAGGGCAAGGAGCCGCTGGTCCTCGCCGGCGGTCTGGGCGTGTTGGGAGCATCGGCGGTGATGCCGATCTTCTGGAACCAGGGCATCACCCCCATCCCGCCCTGCATCTTTCACACCATCACCGGGCAGCCGTGCCCGTTCTGCGGTGCGACAAGGAGCTTCGTCTGGACCGCCCATGGCCAGCTGGGCGCCGCCTTCCAGGTGTTCCCGATCGGCCCGATCATGTTCCTCGCCCTGGTCGCCGCCGTTGTCTACTGCGCGTGGGCGATCGCCACGGGCAAGCGCCTGAAATTGGTGGTGCCTTGGCGCCTGGAGCAGGCCTTCTACATCAGCCTGCTGGTCATCCTCGGGCTCAATTGGCTCTCCAAGCTCCTCTTCTTAGGCTTCGGCCCGAGCCCCTTCCCCAGCTGATCCCCGACCCGCCTTCGCGCGAGGCGCTCGACGAAGCCCTTCACCGCTACCTCGACCGGGTGCTGGAGCGCAACCAGACCACCAACCTGACGGCGATCCGCGACCCCGCGATGGCCTGGGAGCGACTGATCCTGGCGTCGCTGGCGTTGCTCGATGCCCACGATTTCGAGGGGACGGAGCGGGTCGTCGACGTCGGCAGCGGTGCCGGCCTGCCGGGTATCCCCCTCAAGCTGGCGCTCCCCGGGCTGCGCCTGACGCTGATCGAAAGCGACCTGCGCAAGGCCGAGTTCCTTGAGGACGTAGTAGCCGAGATGTCCCTCGAAGACGTGACGGTGGAAGCGCGGCGCGCCGAGGAGGTAGGTCGGGACCCCGAGCACCGCGAGACGTACGACGTCGCCGTGACGCGGGCGGCAGCCAAGGCGCCGGTGGCTGCCGAATACTGCCTCCCGCTGGTGCGCAATGGCGGGGTGCTCCTGGCCCAGGCCCGGATGGCGGACTGGAAGGCCGCGGGTCGCGCCCTGGGTCACCTGGGGGGTCGGATCAGTGGCGAGGTCGGCGGGGTGGTGATCGTCGCCAAGGTGCGGGATACCCGCGCAGAGTACCCGCGAAGGGTCGGGGTTCCGACCAAGAAGCCGCTTTAGACTCTCAGGAGGGGCCGCTACTGACCTCCCGCAACTTCAGCAGGCCGTCGCGGTGGGCCACCACCAGGATCTCGTGGCCGGCCGCCAGCACGCGCTCCTTCTCCGGCTTCCAGGACGCCGTGGCGCTGTCGCGGACCGCGATCAGGTGGATGTGGCCGCCCTCCTCCAGGTCCGACACCTTCATGCCATCCGCCTTTGATCCCGTCGCCACGGTGGCCTCGGCTAGCAGCCACACGCGGCCCCCCCGCCGGATGACGGTGTTGACGTCGGAGCCCAGCGCCGATCCCGCGAAGAACGGCGCCGAGAGCGCCGAGACGGAACGGCAAGCATGGATCTCAAAGCGCTTCTCGGCGCGCTCGGCCAGCTTGGCGTCGAACACCCGGGCCACCAGGCGCACGCCATGGTTGAGCTCCCGGGAGGCGATCATCATCTCCAGGTTGGTGACGTCGTCGTTGGTGGTGGCGATCACCGCGCGGGCCTTGTCGACGCACAGCAGCCGGAGGTTGTCGGGCAAGAGCGCGTCACCGGTCAGCACTGGCACCCCCATGTGGCGCAGCAGCTGGACGAAGCGCCCGCGGTCCGACAGGTCCACCGCCGCGACCTTGATCTTGTGGTAGACGAGGTGCTCGACGGTGCGGAAGCCGACGTTGCCGAGCCCGCAGACGACGACGTGGTTCTTGATCTTGCCGTGGGGCACGCCCAGCGCCGCGGCCAGCCGGGCGCCGACGATGGCGTCGGTGACAAGGGCGTAGAGCGCCGCCAACGACAGCGCGCCGAAGAGCATCAGGCCGACGTCGTAGAGCTTGAGCAGGTCGGGCGACGAAACCAGGTTGAGGTCGCCATACCCGACGGTGGTCACGGTGGTGAAAGTGAAGTAGATGGCATCGACCAGGGTGAAGCCAGCGAAGCGGCTGAAGACCAGGGCGCTGATCGTCGCCAGCAACGCGACCACCACCAGGACAGCCGCCAGGCGGCGGTCGAAGAACGTGCGCAAACCCCGGATGACGACGCGGACCCGCCGTGAGCGCTCCCAGTCCTCCCTGGAGCCTTCCAGCGCCTCGCCGGCGTCTTCGAGCAGAACCTTCTCGTCCAGCGCGGCCAGCACCGCCTCCTCCTCAGAGGGCTCCTCGCGGAGCACGACGCGCCGGCCCCAGATCATGACCGTGTCGCCGCTCTTCTCGCCCAGGGCCTCGGCCGCCAGGGTTGGGGCCGACAGCGCCGAGAGGCTGAGGACGTCGATGTCGGTCAGCAGCGCCGAGGCCCGCCGCGCCAGCTCCGAGTTGAAGATCCGGATCACCACCCGAAGCCCCGGGTTCATCTCCTGTGCCAGCAGGGCGGCATGCAGGTTGCCGAGGTCGGAGTCCTCGGTCAGCACCAGGCAGCGGGCGGTCTTGACACCGGCCGCGACGAGGTCGTCCTCCTCCTGGGAGCTGCCCTCCAGCACCACCGCGCCGGCCGTGCGGGCGTGGTCGGCGAATGTCCTGTCGGGGGCGGTGACCAGGACGGTGACCTCCTCGCCCAGGCCGCGCAGCTCTTCGGTGGTGCGCAGGCCGAGGCGCTCCAGGCCGCAGACGATGGTGTGCCCCTCGCCCCCATAGGCCTCCGCGGGCTTCTCGGGCGCTGCCTCCGCGGCGGCGACGACCGGCGGCTTGTCGTCGCGGGTCTGTTGCGCTGCGGTGGCGGTCATCTGTGGCGAGAATAATCTCAGAACTGCAGGGAGGAACATCCACTGGCAAGGGCTGAGGAAGTGCTTGAGGGGACCGTCACGGTCCTCTTCACCGACGTCCAGGGCTCCACCGAGCTCCGCACCAGCCGTGGAGATGACGCCGCCCGATTGATCCTCCGCGCCCAGGAGGACGTGGTGCGGCAGCAGGTTGAGGCCCACAGCGGTCGCGAGGTCAAAGCCCTCGGCGACGGCTTCATGGTCGCGTTCGGCTCGGCCCGACGCGCGGTGCAGTGCGCCGTCGGCATCCAGCGAGCCATCCACGACTACAACCACGAGCACCCCGTCGACCAGGTGCAGGTCCGCATCGGCCTCAACAGCGGCGAGGTCAGCGAGGAGGACGGCGATCTTTTCGGCGCCGCGGTCAACGCCGCCGCCCGCGTGGCCGCCAAGGCCAAGGGTGGCGAGGTGCTGGTCGCCGGCGTGGTCAAGCAGCTGGCCGGCAAGGTCCCGGAGGTCGACTTCGTCGACCGTGGCCGCTTCCGCCTCAAGGGTTTCGACGAGCGCTGGCAACTGTTCCAGCTGACCTGGCCCGACGACCACGCGCACGCTGCCGCCCCGGTTGCCGCGGCGGCGCCCGACCGCACCCCGCTGGTGGCGCGAGACTCCGAGAGGGCCGAGCTCTTCAGCACCCTCGACGCCGCCCTCCAGGGCCAGTCCAGCGTGGTGCTGATCGGCGGTGAGCCGGGCGTGGGCAAGACCCGCCTGGCCACGGAGGTCCTCGCCGAGGCCGACCGTCGCGGCTTCCGGACGTTCACCGGACGCTGCTATGAGAGCGAGGGAACGCCGCCCTATCAGCCGTTCATCGAGATCGTCGAGATGGCGGCGGCCAAGCTGCCCTCAGACGTCCTGCGACGGGACCTGGGCGACGCCGCCCCCGAGGTGGCCCGGCTGATGCCCGAGCTGCGCCGCCGCTTCGACGACATCGCCGAGCCCATGGACCTGCCGCCGGAGCAGGAGCGGCGATATCTGTTCAACAGCATCTTCGAGTTCATCGGACGGGCGGCCGGCACGCAGCCGGTCTGCGTTCTCCTCGACGACATCCACTGGGCCGACGAGGCGTCATTGCTGCTTTTCGAGCACATCGCCCAGCGGGTGGCCGGCATCCCGCTGGTGATCCTGGGGACGTACCGGGATGTCGAGCTGGAGCTGGGGCGTCCCCTGGCCCGCACCCTGGACGCGCTCCACCGCCAGCGATTGGTGCGGCGCATGGCGCTCAAACGCCTTGACGCCACCGGGGTGGCAGCGATGCTGGCCGCCCTCGGCGGCGCTGCGCCGCCCCCGAGCCTGGTCGACGTGATCTTCGAGGAGACCGAGGGCAACCCCTTCTTCGTCGAGGAGGTCTACCGCCACCTGGCCGAGTCGGGCGAGCTCTTCGACGAGTCCGGTGGCTGGCGGGCGGGGCTCGCCATCGGCGAGGTCGACGTCCCCGAGAGCATCCGCCTGGTGGTCGGTCGCCGTCTCGAGCGGTTGGACGACGCCACCCGGCAGGCAATGGCCTCGGCGGCGGTGATTGGCCGCGCCTTCAGCTTCTCCCTCTTGGCCGGGATGGAGACCGGGATCAGCGAAGACGCCCTGTTCGAGGCCCTGGACCAGGCCGAGCGAGCCCAGTTGCTGACCTCGACCGCCGACGGACGCGACGTCGCCTTCACCTTTGCCCACGAGTTGATCCGACAGACGCTCCTGGGTGAGCTGTCGACCCTGAAGCGCCAGCGGCTGCACCAGGCCGTGGCCGACGCCATCGAGCGGACCGACGCCGACAACGTCGAGGCCCGGGCGTCCGAGATCGCCTTTCACCTGGTCGAGGCCGGGCTTGCGGCCGACCCCGAGAAGGCGGCCCGCTACATGGCCATCGCCGGCGAGCGGGCGCTGGCGGCGACAGCCTTCAATGAGGCCTTGCGCCTGTTCGAGACCGCCCTCGACGTGGTCAGCGCCGAGGACAGGGCCGGCCGCGCGCGCATCCTGGCCGGGCTGGGTGCGGCCAACCGAACCCTGGGACGCTGGGACAAGAGCCGGACCGCGCTGTCCGAGGCCATCGACATCTACGAGGAGCTCGGTGACGTCGAGGAGGTCGCCGTGCTGTCCTACGACATGGCGCTGGCCTTCGGCTGGGCCTGGCGTTGGGAGGACAGTCTCCTCGCCGCGGGCCGCGGCCTCACCGCGCTGGGTGACACCCGGTCCGAGAACCGCGTGGGCCTCTTGGCGATCAGCGGCCTGATCGTCAGCCTCGCCGGGAACTACGACGCCGGTGAGAGCATGACCAACGAGGCCCTGGAGCTGGCCAATGAGATGGGCAGCGATGCCGTCGGCTATGCCCTGGGCGTACGGGCGATCCACAAGTGGGGTCACATGCAGCTGCGCGACGCTGTCGAGCTGGGTGAACGCGCACTCCAACAAGGGCGGGAGGGCGGCCGCCTCTGGGCCCTGGTGGACGCTGGAACCTTCATCGCCTTCTCGCACAGCATGCTGGGTGAGGTCGAGGACGTGGACCGCATCCTCGACGAGCTCGACGAGCTTGCCCCGCGGATAGGTCACATTCAAGCGCTCAACCTCTCCCGCCGCGTCCGCTACTTCACACACGCCGCTGGGCGGGCGGAGGACCTAAGGAAATTTGGTGACGACGACCTGGCCAGCTGTGTAGAGCTGGAAGGCGAGTGGCTGAAGGACGCCTACGCGTGGCAGGGATTGGGCGACTTCTGGATGGGCGACCTGGAGGCGGCGGAGCAGCACTACAGGATGGCTATCGAGGAGGTCAACCGCGGTCAGCCATGGGTTTGGAACGCCGTGTTCACTGGCCTCCTGGCACACGTGCTGGCATACCGGGGCAAGGCTGCTGAGGCAATCGAGCTACTTCACGCGGTCGAGACGGAGCTGCCGCAGCCCGGTCGGCCCAGCCCGCTGGGCGCATGGGGCGTTCTCTTGCTCTCGATCGAAGCCCAGGTCGTCCTGGGCCAGCCCGAGGAGGCGCAAAAGCTCTACCCGCTGGTGGTGGAAGCCTTGGACCAGGGTGCGAAAACGATCTACGGTCGGACGACGTTCCTGGCCGCCGGCATCGCGGCGGCGGCCGGCCAGGACTGGGATGCGGCCGAGGGACACTTCCGGGAGGCGCTCGAATACCTGGCCGAATACCCGCGATTCGGCGACGACATCGATACCCGCCGCTACTATGCCGACATGCTGCGAAGACGAGATGGTGCCGGGGACCACGAGCACGCTCGCAGCCTGCTGAAGGAGGCGATTGCGATCGCGGACAAGGCGGGCGCAGTCAAGCACGCTGAGATAGCCCGGGGGGCCCTGGCGGCCATCAGCTGAAAGCGGACCTTACTGGCTTATCCAGGCCGGCCGCGAGTTGTCGTCGAGGTCGGCGCCCCAGGTCAGTCGCTGCGGGTCACCCTTGCCGTCGGCGGCCACCGACCAGAGGTCGAGGCTGCCGGAGTGGCGCGAGATGAAGATGATGGTCGAGCCGTCGGGGGACCACACCGGCTGCCGGGTATCGCCAAACGACGTGATCTTGGTCGCCCCGGCGCCGTCGACGCCCCCGACCTCGATGTCGGCGCTGTCCCCCTTGCGCCGCACGAAGGCCAGCTTGCCCGCGGGGCCCGGTGAGGGATCGAGGATGTCGCTGTCGCCAGGCGCATACGCCACCTTGGGTTTCCCGCTGGGGACCCCGGCCTGCATCAGCCCGGCGTGAACGTTGCGAGCGTCGCCGTTCACCGCCCGCCAGCCGACGAACAGCAGCGACGTGGCGCTCAGGTAGACGGGGGCATCGTCGCCCCCGGTGAGGTCGGGGGGGGTCGACACCTGTCGCGGCTTGTAGGGCGCGAACGGCCCTTCCCAGATCTGTTGGTCGGAGCAGCACTTGCCGCGATCGGACATGAAGGCCACGCGGCTGCCGTCGGGGGAGAAGGCGGGCTTGAGGTCGATGGAAGCGTTGTGGGGGTCCTTGGGCGCCGTGGTCAGTGAGCTGAGGTTGTTGAAGTCGGGGCCGCCGACGGCGATCTCGGAATGGCCCGCGCCGATCAGCGCCACGGCTGTCTTCTGGCCGTCCGCGGTAACCGCGGGGTAGGCGACCTTCCGGTCGGTGCCGGTGAGGGCGTTGACGCCACCACTGCGGAGCCTGAAGACGCGGCCCCCTGAGACCACGTAGACGGTGCCCTTGAGGTTCTTGGCCGCGTCCTGCGCCGTCAGCTCCTTGGGCGGCCCGGATTGGCCAACGCCGGGGACGCCCGGCGGGTTGCACCCCGTCAGCGCCACCATCGCCAGCGTCAATCCCGTCGCCCAGGCCCGCCCCCTCAAGCGCCGGTCCCGGCTTCCTGGACGGCGGCCCGCGCCTCGGCGGCCTCGTCCCAGGGCAGGCTGTCCGGGCCCACCAGGAGCCGGTCTTCGTGGCCCTTGCCCGCCAGCAACACGGTGTCGCCGGGGCGGGCGCGACGGATGATCTCGCGGATGGCCTGGCCGCGGTCGACGATGATTTCGAAGTCCTTCCCCTGGGTGCGGCCTGCGGCGGTGGCTCCTGACGCAATGGCGGCGCAGATGTCCGCCGCGCTCTCCTGGCGCGGATCGTCGCTGGTGATCACGAACTCGTCCGCCAGCGCCGCCACCGCCGACCCCATCAGCGGCCGCTTGGTGGCGTCGCGATCCCCGGGGGCGCCGAACGCCGTCAGCAGCCGGCCCCGGGTCAGGGGGCGAAGCTCGCCCAGCACCTTCTCGAGGCCGTCAGGAGTGTGGGCGTAGTCGATGACGATGGCGTAGGGCTGGCCCGCGTCCAGCACCTGCATCCGCCCCCGGAGGCCCTTGGTCCGCGCCAACCCCGCCGCCGCCGGTTCCAACGGGTGCCCCAGCGCCAGGCAGATTCCGAGGGCGCAGAGGGCGTTGGCGACGTTGAACCGCCCCGTCAGCGGCAGCCGAACGTCGACCCTCTGGTCGCCCGCGATGGCGGAGAAGCGGATGCCCTCGATGCTGGCGACGATGTCCACGGCCCGAAGGTCGGCGGGCGCCTCGATGCCGTATGTCAGCCGCTGGTCGGCGGGGGCGGTGGCCAGCTCGGCCCACTGGGGCTCATCGGCGTTGTAGACGATCGACTTGGAAACCCCCGGTTTGCGTGGGCTCTGGCGCGCCAGCTCGGCCAGCTGCAACTTGGTTTCCCGGTAGCGCTCCAGGGAGCCGTGGTAGTCGAGGTGCTCGTGGCTGAGGTTGGTGTAGGCGGCGACGTCATAGGCCACCCCAGCGACCCGCTGCTGGTCGATTCCATGGGACGTCGTCTCCAGCACCGCGGTGTCGACACCGGCATCGACCAGGCGGCGCATCCGTGCCTGGATCAGGGGGGCGTCGAGGGTCGTCTGATAGGTGTTGTTGCGCTCCACCTCGTCCAGGCAGCGAAACTCCAGGCTGTTCATTCCCCCCGCCGCTACCCCGCAGCCCCGCAACGCTTCGACCGTGAGGACGCAGGTGGTCGACTTGCCGTCGGTGCCGGTGACCCCGACCATGGACATCTCCTCGGTGGGGTGGCCGGAGAGCGCGGCGGCGGCCCAGGCCAGGGCCTCGCGGCTGCTCTCGACCTGCGCCGCGGCGATGCCTGCCGCCACTGGCACCTGGCGCTCTACGAAGAGCGAGGCAGCCCCCGCGGCGACGGCGTCGGGGACCAAGTCGTGGCCGTCGACGTGGCTGCCGCTGATGGCCACAAACAGACCACCACGCGGCACCTGTCGCGTGTCCTGGGTGAGGTCTGGGACGTCTGGGTCGAGTTCCGCCGGGGTCAGTCGCCGAGCACGGATGCCGCGCAGGGCAAGGTCGGCCAGCAGCTCCGAGAAGCGCATCGCGGAGATCTTAGCCGCGGGTCCTGCAGGGACTATGAGAGCTTGAGTCAGCCCAGGGCATTGCTAGTACGGTGCCCGGCACCATCAGGACAGCTATCCCAGGATCAGCGCATCGCCGGGATGTTAGGGTTCATAATCTGCATGAGGTTAGGGGCCTTACCAGTGGGGGATACGGATGTCTGCGCAGTGGCCGGCTAAAGACCGGCGGGACCCTGTCGCGCGGCAGTCGAGGGACAGGCTGGCGGTGTGGCTCGACGTGCACCCGGCCGAGTTGGCCGCGGTGTCGAAGACCTCCGCGACAGCGCTCGACAGCCTGGTTCACGCCGCCTGGCGGGCGGCCACGCATACCCCGCCGGGGAAGCCCCAGCACGACCAGCTGATGCTGGCGGCGCGGTCCATGGAGGGGATCGCCCGGGTCGACACCGCCATCGGCATGGCCTACCGGCGGCTGGCCCAGACGTACCTGGAGGAGGCCCTTGACGTCCCGCGGCGCCCAGAGCGGGTCACCGTGTTCCTGGCCGCGATCGACCACCTGGACATGATCGGGGCCGAGGAAGGCCCGCCCGCGGTCCGCCAGCTGATCAGCCTGGCCGCTGAGCGGCTCCACGACTGGTCGGCCAGCAACGCCCGGGTCCACGCGCTGGGCGAAGGCGTGTTCCTGGTCATCGCGCCCTCTCTGACCGAGCGCCAGGCGCCCAAGTTCGGCGACGATCTGGCGGCTGCTGCGATTGGCACCCTCGGCCGTCGCGCCAGTGACCCCGGGAACGGGCGTCGCGCCAGCTCCGAGCCCGGGTTCACCCTCAGCATCGGCAGTGCTTCCGCCCCCAGCAGCATGCTGCCGGCGTCGGTAATCGCCGCCGCCGACCGGGCCCTGCATCGCGCTTCGGCCAAGGGCGGCGGGCGCATCGTCCACGCCCGCCTCCGGGCGCCGGCGGCGCCTGACAGTGAGGTCACCCGCCGATTCGGCCAGCGCGTCCGCGAGCTGCGGATCGAGCTGGGCGTCTCGATGGAGGAGCTCGCCCGTAGGTCGGGTCTGCATCGCACCTACATCGCCGGCGTCGAGTCCGGCCACCGGCACCCCACGCTGAAGAACATCGTCAAGCTGGCTGCCGGCCTCGGGCGCTCGGGCGCGGACCTCCTCGAAACCGTCTAAGCCCTCTCAAACCCCGGCAATCGATCTGATCTAGGATTCTGGCGTGGCTGCGGCCAACGGGTTGGATGAGGTGCAGGCGAGGCAGGCTCCTCGCTTCAAGTGGGGCGCGCGTACCTACGTGATGGGCATCATCAACGTCACGCCGGACTCTTTCTCGGGCGACGGCGTGGCCGGCGACCCCGAGGCGGCGGTGGAGCAGGCGGTACGGATGGAGGCCGAGGGCGCCGACGTAATCGACGTCGGCGGGATGTCCACCCGGCCGGGCCACACCGAGATCTCAGTCGAGGAGGAACGCGAGCGGGTGATGGGTGTGCTGCCCCGAATCGTCGACCGCGTCAGCATCCCGGTCAGCATCGACAGCTACCGCCACGACGTCGCCGCCGCCGCCGTGGACGCCGGTGCCACCATCATCAACGACGTCTGGGGGCTCCGCCGCGACCCCCGGCTGGCGGACCTGGCGGCCCGGAGTGGCGCCTGGCTGGTGCTGATGCACAACCAGGACAACGCCATCTACAAGGACCTGGTGCCCAACGTGATCAGCGGTCTGACCGGGTCGATCACCATGGCCGAGGCCGCCGGCGTGCCCCTCGAGCACCTGATCGTGGACCCTGGCATCGGCTTCGGCAAGACGCCGGAGCAGAACCTGGTGGTGCTGCACCGGCTGGCCGAGTTCCGGGTCCTGAACCTCCCGGTCCTGCTGGGGACATCCCGCAAGTCGGTGATCGGCAAGACGTTGGACCTACCGGTGGACGATCGCGTTGAGGGAACGGCGGCGACGGTGGCCCTCGCCATCGCCGCGGGGGTGGACATGGTCCGGGTCCATGACGTGGGCGCGATGGTACGGGTCGCCCGCATGGCCGACGCCATCGTCCGCCAGCCGGCGCCGGCGGCGGAGTCGGGATGACCGGCGTCTACCTGGGCCTGGGCAGCAACCTCGGCGACCGCTCGGCGCACCTTGATTTCGCCCGACGCCGGCTGGACGCGCAGGGGGTGCGCATCATCAAGGCGTCGGATGAGGAGAACACCGGGCCGGTTGGCGTCATCGACCAGCCCGACTTTCTCAACCAGGTGGTGGAGGTGGACACCGAGCTGGAGCCTCGCCCCCTGCTGCACACCTGCAAGGCGATCGAGGTGGAGGCCGGCCGCAACCAGGATGGACTTCGCTGGGGACCGCGGGAGCTGGACATCGACATCCTGATCTACCGCGACCTCAACGTCGACGACAGCGACCTCGTGATTCCCCACCCGATGCTGCCGGACCGTCGCTTTGTCCAGCGCGAGCTGGCCCAGGTCGCGCCGGTGCTGATGGCCGACGCCGTGGTGCTGGTGCCTTACGACCCCACCTGGCCGGACCAGTTCGAAGCCGAGGCCGTGCGGCTGCGTGAGGCGCTGGGCCCGAGGTGTGTCCGCGTCGACCACGTCGGCTCGACCGCGGTGCCGGGGCTGGTGGCCAAGGACATCCTTGACATCCAGGTCTCGGTCGACGCGCTCGAGCCCGCCGAGGCATTCGTCGACCCGCTCGTGGAGCTGGGATACGCCTACGTTCCCGACCCGCGTTTCCCGACCTACCCGTTCTTCCGCTTCCCCGCCGAAGGCCCCCGGCGCGTCCACCTCCATGTCGCCCTGGCCGGCAGCGTCGAGGAGATGGACCACGTTGACTTCCGTGACCGGCTGCGCGAGGACCAGACCCTCGCCGACCTCTATGTCGAGCTCAAGCGCCACCTGGCGCGGCGCTACTTCACCAACCGGATCGCCTACAGCAACTCCAAGGGCCAGTTCATCGGGTCGGCGCTGTCCGACTGAGCCGGCGCCGCCAGGCCGGCTTTGCCGGTCTCGCACTCGGGGCGGTGCTGGTCCTGGTCCTGGCGCCGTTCAACCTTCTCAACGACAGGCTGATCGAAGCGCTGCTCGACGTGGCGGTTGGCGGCGCCTGCGCCTGGGGCGCCTTCCGGCTGGCGTTCCCGCCCCGGTCCGACCGGGACTAGTTGGCAGCCGCGGTTGCCGAGCTGGTGAAGCGGTAGCCGATCCCGGGTACCGCCAGGATGAAAAAGGGCCGACCCGGGTCCTCCTCGATCTTGCGCCGCAGGTTTCGCACGTGGACGTCGATGACCCGGGTCTCGATGGGGTACTCATAGCCCCAGACGTGGTTGAGGATCTTCTCCCGCGACAGCACCTTGCCGGCGTTGGTGGCCAGGAACGCCAGCAGGTCGAACTCGGTGTGGGTCAGCTCCACCTCCCGCTCGCCGCGGAAGACGCGGCGCTCGTTGAGGTTGATCGACATGTCCTTGAAGCTGAGCCGCCCGTCAGCCCCCTGCTCCTCCTGGCGGGCGCGACGGAGGTGGGCGGCGACCCGCGCCAGCAGCTCGCGCGCCCGGAAGGGCTTGGTGATGTAGTCGTCGGCGCCGATCTCCAGGCCGACGACGATGTCGATCTCCTCGGTCTTGGCGGAGAGGATGACGATCGGGATCCGCGAGCCCGACTTGCGGATCTCGCGGCAGACGTCGAAGCCGGAAATGTCGGGCAGCATCAGGTCGAGAAGAATCAGGTCGGGGCGCCCGGAGTCGGACTGCTTGAGCCCCTCGGTGCCGTTCTCCGCCTCGATGACCTCGTAGCCCTCCTTCTCGCACGCCATCCGGATGGCCTTGCGGATGACGGCCTCGTCTTCGATGATCAGGATCCGGCGCAGGGCCTCGGTCATCGACGGCTCCCGGCGGCGCTGGCTTCCTTGGCGGGGGCGACCCGTTCTGCCACCGGCAGGGTGAAGGAGAAGGTGCTGCCCTTGCCGTGGGTGCTGCTCACCTCGACCTCACCGCCGTGAAGCTCGACCAGGCCCTTGACGATGTAAAGACCAAGCCCGGTGCCGGCGGTGTTGCGATTGCCGGGGTCCGGGATCCGTTGGAACCTCTTGAACAGTCGTTCGCGGTCTTCCTTCTTGATTCCAATACCGTGGTCCTTAATCGATACCCGTACCCAGTCTTCGGTTGCTGTGGCCTGGATCATCACCCCCGTCGAATCCGGCGAGTACTTTATCGCATTGGAGATCAGGTTCACGAGGATCTGACGGAGCTTGGCCGGGTCGGCCTTAACGTGGGGCAGGCCGCGACCCAGCTTGACGCTCAGCTTGCGACCGTTGATCTGGGTCTCGAGGTCGTCGAAGGCCTCGGCGAGCGCCGCACCCAGGTCCAGCTCGAACATGTCCACCTGCACGCGGCCGGAATCCAGCTGGCTGGCGTCGAGGATCTCCTTGATCAAGGTCTCCAGGCGCTCCGCCTGCTTGTAGATGTCGCCGATCATCTCGCGCCGCTCCTCGGCGCCAAGCTCGTAAGCCAGCAGCAGCTCGGACATCGCCTTGATCGCGGTCAGCGGGGTCTTGAGCTCGTGGCTGGTGACGCTGACGAGGGCATCGTGGGCGTCGAGGACCTCGCGAACCGCGGCCACGTCGGAGACCAGCACCAGCGCTCCGCCCCAGCTCATCCGGCGAAGCTGGATGTTGATGAAGCGTGAACCGTCGGGGGTCTCCGCCCGCAGGCCGCTGATGGGGCCATTGAACTCCGCGCCGGTCTCCAGGCACCGCTGCAGCACCGACTCCGGGCCCTCGAAGATGGCGTTCTCGATCCCCGTGAGGCGCACCACCTTGGAGATGTGCTTGCCGGCGGCCTGCCGCTCGGTCATGCCCAGCAGCTCGAGGGCCCGCGAACCCAGGGCGACGACTGCCCCATTGGCGTTGACCAGCAGGTAACCCTGGGCGAAAGCCTCGACGATATCGGGCAGGTTGTTGGCGTCCATAGGGGTGTTATGGCCCTTCATCGGCGTAGTTTTGATCTCACCCGCCGTACGTTACCTTTGATTTTGGCAACGGCTAGATCGGCGCGCCACATTGTTACGTTCGAGACATAGGTGTACGCGCCGGCGTAGGCGACGCGCCGGCCGTTCCACCCGCCCTTGAACTGCCACAGCCCAGCCCAGGGATGGTCAGGGGACTCGTCCGGCGGAATACCCCAGAGGTCGTACTCCACGTCTCCGGTCGCCTTGAGGTCCTGGATCGCCTGCCAGTGCAGCAGGTAGGCGGGCATCAGCTGACGGCCGGTCCTGGCCGATGCTCCGAAAAGGTAGATGGCGCGGCCGCGGAAGCGGGTGACGACGATGCCGGCCAGCGG
This sequence comes from Candidatus Dormiibacterota bacterium, assembly GCA_035938265.1. Lineage (GTDB taxonomy): Bacteria > Chloroflexota > Dormibacteria > DASZGP01 > DASZGP01 > DASZHA01. Next base: position 33,229 of record DASZHA010000073.1, on the reverse strand, counting down.
AGTCGCCTCCTGGTAGGCGATGTAGAGGCGCGCCAAGTCGGCGGGCCCGAGGAGCTCGAGCACAGCGCGGTAGTACGGCTCTTCGGCCAGCTGGATCCGGTGGCGCGACGACGTGACCTGGGCCATTTCGGCGAAGGCGCCGACGTCATCGTTGCGCTCGACGCGCACGCCCTTCTTCATCGCCAGCCGGATGTTGTAGCGCGTCTTGGGCTTGAAGCCGGCCAGCAACTCGTCGGCGCCCGGCCGGAGGTCGATGATCGATGTGTGCTCCGGCTGCGTGGTGGCGCCGGGGCGCCAGCCGTCGGGCGGATCGAAGGGGCCCTCGATGTCGGGCTCGACACGGATGTAGGCCAGGCCCTGGTCTTCAGCGAGGCGGGCCAGCGCGGCCATCGCCTCCGCCATCTGGGTCCGGGGCACGGCCGGGCCGCGAGGGACGTAGGCGTGGCGGCCGCCGGGGGTGCTGGTCGCCGCCGTCAGCAGCGAGACCGGCACTTCTTCACCGCCCACATTAATGGTGATGCGCTCGACATCCCAGCCGAAGCGCGACTGCAGCTCGCCCCAGCGGTACGACTGCAGCAGGTGGGCGCTCTCGGGGAGGCTGTCGTCCCAGCCGGTCGGGGTCGTCCGGGTCTGGCTCAATGCCGAGCTCATGGGGGAACCATCTTGATGTGGGCGTTGTCGTTGATGGCGACGACCTCGACATCACCGGCGCGCCACGCGCTGAAATCGGGGCGGCTGTCGATGCTGCACAGCGACGTGTTGTGGATTGCCCAGCGCCAGCGCATGTTGTTGCGCTGGGTCCCGGCGATCGCCGTCAGCAGCAGACGGATCACGCCGATATGGGTGACCACGGCCACGGTGTCGTCTTCGGCGGCGGCGGCGAGGATGTCGGTCATGACGGCAACCACGCGAGTCTCGAAGGCATCCTCGCCCTCGCCACCGGGAACCAGGTCCCACGAAGGGCTCTCCAGCCAGGCCTTGAAGAGCTCGGGATAGTCCTGCTCCAGCCTCGCGTTGGTCGCCCCCTCCCACTCGCCGAGGTCGACCTCGCGGAGGCGCGCGTCGAGGATGGGCGCTGGTCGACCGCCGGCGACGGCCTCCGCGGTGCGGCGGGCGCGCTCCAGGTCGGAGGTGTAGATGCGCGACAGGCTGGCGTCACGCATGCGCTCGCCGAGCAGCTGACATTGCACCCAGCCTTCTTCGCTGAGCGCAGGGTCGGCCTGGCCCTGGATTCGCGACGAAGCGTTCCACACCGTTTGCGCGTGTCGAATTAGGAGCGTCCTCAAGTCACAGGCACCCGCTATTGGTTGTGACGTGAGGTCCCAATCGTCGCCGTCTAACGCTCCTGCGCGAATTCGCAAAAATCAACTTCTGAACTCGCAGGACCATGTGTTAATGTATTAAACCCTTCGGCCGTGGAGCGTCACTCGGCGTTTTTCATGGGTCGACCGCTTGTAGAAAAGGTATAGGTCGAGTGCAGAACAGCGGCAACCTCGCGGAACTTCCACTGGAGGGGATCCTGGAGACGGTCCAACGAGACCGCGCAACAGGCACCCTTCACCTGACCGCTGACCAGGGACAGGCGACCCTGTTCTTCCTCTTCGGCCATCTCTTTCACGCCATCGACGGCGAGCGTGAGGGAGAGCCCGTAGTCTACGAGGCGCTCAACTGGCGCGAGGGTGAGTTCACCTTCGACTCCAAGGCCAAGCTTCCGGCCGAGGAGACCATCAAGGTCTCCACCTCCGAGCTCCTGGCCAACCGGCAGCACCAGAACGGCGGCTCACCAGCCGGCGCCATCGCTCCCGTCGCCGACCCCGAGGCAACCGTCATCCAGCCGCCCGCGGCCGCCGAGGCCGAGGAGGAAGAGGCGGGGGTAGCCGAGGAGCAGCCCGAGGAGGAGGAGGCGCCCCAGCCGGTCGCCGAGGCCGAGCCGGAGCCCGAGCCTGAGCCGGAGCCCGAGCCCGTCGCCGAGGCGGAGCCCGAGCCCGAGCCAGAAGCGGAGCCTCAACCCGTTGCCGCCGTCGCCGAGCACCCGATGCGGCGCGCCACTGACGTCCGGCCCGAGACCCGCTCCCCGGAGACGATGCAGCTGTACCCGGTCCCGCTGGGCCAGCTGATCTACGAGTCCCTGTCCGCGGGCTTTGTGGACTTCCCCAAGCTCCTCCGCAGCCTGGGCAAGGACGGCCACAACGGCTACGTTCGCCTCAACGGCGACGGCTTCAGCTCCGTCCTCCTGTTCTCGGAGGGCAACGTGGTCGAGGCGATCTACGACGCCGCGGGGGAGGTGGCGACCAGCGAGCGCGCCTTCCGCGCCTTCGGCGACCACATCGATGAAGGCGACGGCGTCCTCGACGTCATCAGCCTGACCCCCGAGATGGTGACCGGCATCTACCAACTGCTCACCGGCACGTCATTGTTCGAGGGCCTGCTGGCCCGCTTCGTCAAGGCCGAAGCTTTGATCGAGTACCTCGGCGAGGTCGGCCACAGTGGCGCCATGATCGCGCGCAACGACGTTCGCTCCGGCATCGTCATCTTCCGCGACGGTCAGATCCTGGGCTGCTACACCGACGCCTTCCGCGAGACCGAGCTCGACCCGGTCAAGGTGTTGGCCGTGTGCAAGGAGCCGACCACCAGCATCGAGGTCCGCGGCGGCGACGTCCCTTCAGTACTGCCCACCATGGACCCCCAGGGCCGTCCCCTGCCGGTTGAGGCCGGGATCCCGGTTGCACCCGCCACAGGTCCGCCGAGCGCTCCCGCCGTGGTGCAGCAACCCACGTTTGAGCCCACCGCCGTCAACGGCGTTGCGGCCGAGGACGTCGACTGGCCCAGTCTGATCAACGAGATGGCCGGCCGCGCCGATGCCGTCCTGGGCACACGGTCAAAGAAGGTCAAGGAGCTGCTCTACGCTACCAACCACAGACGCGAAGACGTGGAGAGCACCATCGACCGGATCTCTGAGCTCTCGATCATGTTCGTCGACCCGTCCAAGCTGACGGCGCTGGCCGACGACATGCGCCGCATCGCCGCCGCGGCCTAGCCGCAAGCACCGCTTTACACAGGCGGATTACCCTCCTCGGGTGAATAGCCCGAGGACCAGTCGCGCCCTGGAGACGGCGAGGCGCGCCGTGGTGGTGCTCCTCGGCGGCATCGCGCTCAGCGCCTGCCTGCCGTCGGCGCCCGCCATCGAGAACGTCTCCCCCTTCAAGGGCCAGGGAGGTGTCGCCGGCGACGCCCCGGTGTCGGTCACCTTCGATCGACCCATGGACCGGGGCAGCGTGGAGACTCGTTTCGAGCTGAAACCATCGGTCGAGGGCTGCGACCGGGTGGCCTGCCCGGTCAGCTGGACCGGCTCCACCTTCTCGATGACCCACCCGGGTCACCCCTTCAGCAACGACACCAATTACCGCGTTTTCATCCACCCGGGGTACAAGGACGCCGGCGGCCAGGTCAACACCGTGGAGCACGTCTGGGAGTTCCGCACCGAAGCCGCCCCCATGCTGCGGACCGCCACCCCGGCGACCGGGGCCACCGGGGTCGCCGCCGACGTCGACCTGGTGCTGCAGTTCTCGCGCCCCGTCCAGGCGCCGACGACGGCCCAGCTGACCCTTCGCCCCACCGGCTCGGCGACCGACCTCGACGTCGATTACCACCTCAGCAGCGCCAGCAACGATCCCGGCCTGGTGACCATCTCGCCACTGCGGCCGCTGCGACCCAGCACCACGTACCGGCTCACCATCAGCCCCGATATCGAGGACCTCCACCACAACCGCCTCGGCAAGCGCACCGACATCGACTTCACCACCGGGTCGGGTGGACTGGGCCGGAGCCTTGGCTTCGCCGTCCTCGACGTGCAGGGCCGGGCCACCCGGATCGCACAGCTGCGGCCCCCGGCCAGCCTCAACGCGCCGGCGCCGAGTATTCGCGTCGTTTACCAGGCCCAGGGCTCGATCCAGGCGTGGGGCTGGAGCCCTGACGCCTCCCACCTGTACACCCTCGAAGGCACGGATGGCACCGTGATGTCGGTCAGCGTGGCCAGCGGCGCCCCGGTGCGGCTGCCGTTCAGCGCTACCTCGATCGCGGTTTCGCCGGCCAGCGACGAGGTCGCGTACGTCAATGCCGACCGTGTCCTCCACCTCTGGACGGCCCAGGGTGGCGACGTCGCCGTGCCCCAGGCGGGGGCGGTGGTGGCGACGCCGGCGTGGAGCGGCGACGGCCACCGGCTGGCGACCGCGATCGACCAGGGTGCCGGCCGGACCGGCCTCGGCATCGTTGACCGGGGGACCTTGAGCCGCTACCTCGTCCCCCAGGTGGAGATGGCCGCGGGTCCGATGAGTTGGTCGTTCGATGGCGCCAGCCTAGCCTTCGTGCGCAACCCGGGGCCGACCAAACCGGCGGAGGTCTGGATCTTCCGGGCGCTGGCGGCGGACCCGCCGGCGCTGCAGAGGGTCGACGCAATTGCGGCGACGAGCCTGACCTGGGCGTCGGACGCGGGGTCGATCTATGCCGCCACCGCCGCCGGTACCGGCCAGGGGGGCCTGCAGAGGGCCCCCGCACGGCCGGTGCCCGGCCAATCGACCGGCTTCAGCGCGGTTCGCAACACCCAGGGCTCGGCCGTGTTCCCGGTGACGCCGTCCTTCGACCGGAGGGTCGCCTTCGTCCGCGTAGCCGACGGCCAACCCCAGCTGTGGCTGGTCAACAACGACGGCAGCGGCCTGACCCAGCTGACCTCCACGGCGTATGACCCCACCGACCAGCTGGTGACATATGGTGTCGCCATGCCGCAGTGGGCACCGGCGACGACCGGTGGCTGAGATCCTCCTGGGCCACGGGGCCTCCGGCGACGCCTCGAGCATGAAGCCCTACGTCGAAGGCCTGCGCCAGCGAGGCGTCGAGGCCGCCACGGTGCCGGCGGTGGGCAAGCTGCCGATGCGGGCCGAGCGCGCCATGGAGGTGTTCGACGCGATGCTGGCCGAGCACCCCGCCGCTGCCCTCGGCGGTAACTCCTACGGCGGCAGGGTGGCGAGCATGCTGGCGGCGAAGCGCGGCGACGTCGCCGGCCTGGTGCTCTTCAGCTACCCCCTGCACCGGCCGGGCCACCCGGAGGAGCTGCGCACCGAGCACTGGGCGAGCGTCAGCTGCCCGGTCCTGGTGCTGTCTGGTGAGTCCGACGGCTTTGCCCGGGTCGACCTGCTGCGCGAGGCCGTGGCCGGCTGGAAGAACGCCGAGATGGTCACGTACCCGGGCGTCGGCCACGGGCTGCACCGCAACGCTGCCGCGCTCGCCGACGCCCTCGACCGCACCGCGGCGTTCCTCAACGGCCTGGCATAAGCCGGCGCCGCGTGGCGCCGGCGCTCAGGTTGCCGCCGGCGCCTCTGTCAGCCGGAAGGTGACCTGCTTCTGCTGGCCCTGCTCCAGCGCCACCGGCTGCTCGATGCGCTCTGCGCCGGGGGCCAGGCAGATCACGGTCCAGTCGCCCGGGGCGACATAGAAGCGGAAGCTGCCATCGGCCCTGGAGGGAAGCTCGGCAACGAACTCGTCGCCGGTCCCCAGGAGCCGCACGTAGGCGCCCTCAACCGGCTCGCCACCGCGCAGGACCTTGCCCTGGATCCCGGTGTCGGTGGAGTAGTCGTCCGGGGCGTCGACGCAGTCGCTGCTCACGGCTGAACCGCGGTCATACCCTGGCCTCCTCCTTGTAGTCCAGCTGGATGGGCACGCCCACCAGGGACCCGTACTCGGTCCAGCTGCCGTCGTAGTTCTTGACCCGGGGGAAGCCGAGCAGTTCCCTGAGCACAAACCAGGTGTGCGAACTGCGCTCGCCGATGCGGCAGTAGGCGATGGTCTCGTCCTCGGGAAGCAGGCCCTGCTCCTCCTGGTAGAGCGCCTTGAGCTCGTCAATCGACTTGAAGGTGCCGTCCTCGTTGGCCGCCTTGGACCAGGGGACGTTCTTGGCGCCGGGAATGTGGCCCTTGCGCTGCGCCTGCTCCTGGGGCAGGTGAGCCGGGGCGGCCAGCTTGCCGCTGAACTCATCAGGGGAGCGGACATCGATCATCGGCTTGGTGCCAACCGCGGCGATGACCTCGTCGCGGAGCGCCCGGATGCTGGGATCGGCGTCCTTGGCGGTGTACGAGGTGGCGGCGACATTGGGCCCGTCGCTGGTCAGTTCGCGGCCCTCGAGCTCCCACTTCTTGCGGCCGCCGTTCATCAGCTTGACGTTGTCGTGGCCGTAGACCTTGAGGTACCAGTACGCGTAGGCTGCGAACCAGTTGTTGTTGCCGCCGTACAGCACGACCAGGTCGTCGTTGCCAATGCCCTTCCTGCTCAGGAGCTGCTCGAAGTGGGCCTTGTCGACGAAGTCGCGGTTGACCGGGTCCTGCAGCTCGTTGCGCCAGTGGAAAGAGTTGGCGCCGGGGATGTGGCCCTTCTCGTAGGCCTCGGTGTCCTCGTCGACCTCGACCAGCCTGATGCTGCCGTCGTTGAGGTGCTCGGCCACCCAGTCGGTGGTTACCAGGGCATCGGGGTTGGCGTATTCGCCCATGTGGTTATTTGCCTCCATCGCCGCCGGGGTCGGCCGGCCAAGAAATCGCCTTGTCCACTATTCCTACCGATTAGGTAGGAGTTAGGGATTATGCCTCAGCCGCCATGATGGGCGCAAGTTGAGGCGGCGTGGCGGGCCAAGCCACCAAAAACGCCAGGGGTGGGTATTCGACCGCAGGTGGCGTACGATGAGCAAAGGCGGCACGTGTACTGCGGGGCGCCGGGCTGGGGCGGGAGGTGTCGTGAAAGCTATCAGAACCATTTCAGCATTGGCGCTGGCACTTGCCGGCGTCGCTGTTGGCGCGTCCTCGGCGGCGGCTCAGAACAGCGGCGTCCCTGTGCCGGCGCCCGGCTGTGCTGCCTCGGCCAGCTGCACCTACCAGCTGTTATCCGGTGTGCTCGCCGTGACCAACGGGCCCCCCTCCGCTCCCGGCAGCGCCAACATCGAGTACGACATCTACAAGCCCAACGCGGCCACGGCCCTCGCGCCTCAGCCGGCTGTCATGTACTTCAATGGTTTCGGCGGTGGCAAGGCGGACAGCTCGGCGGTGGCTCTGGGCAAGTTCCTGTCCAGCCACGGATACGTCGTCCTGACGTTCAGCAGCGAGGGTTTCAGCGGTAGCACCGGGAAGATCGAGCTGGACTCGCCCGAATACGACGTCAAGAACGCTGAGCAGCTGATCACCCTGCTGGCGGCAAAGGACTACGTCCTCAAGGACGCCGCTGGCGATCCCCGCATCGGGCTGACCGGCGGCTCCTACGGCGGGGCCATCCAGATCATGACCGCGGAGTTCGACCCGCGCGTCGACGCGATCACCCCATTCCGGACCTGGAACACGCTGGAGTACTCGCTGGCGCCGAACAACCTGCAGTCGAACTTCCACGCCCAGTCCCTACCCTGCTGTGGGGTGCCCAAGTTCGAGTGGACCAGCCTTTTCTTCGCCAGCGGCGCGACCACCCCTCTCAACGGACACGGCGACGGCATCCAGGGCACCTTCCTCGACCCCGTCCCCACCAACCACGAATGCATCGGGTTCGACCACCGGCTGTGCCTGATCTACACCCAGTCCGCGTTGCAGGGAAGCGCAGCGCCGTCGAAGGCCCTCCTCGACAACTCCTCCCCGGAGACCTACTTCGCGCCCGGTGTGGCGAGCTTTGATCCGACCCAGATCAGCTATGGGCTCAACGTTCCCACCCTGATCGGCCAGGGCGAGCTGGATACCCTCTTCAACCTCAACGACGCCGTCGCCAACTACGACGCGATCAAGGCGCGGGGCGTCCCCGTGAGCATGATCTGGCACTCAAATGGTCACGGTTACGACGACGTCGCGGGTGAAGGCGACGTCTTCGGCAACGACCAGTCAAGCCCGGGGACGAAATACCTGCCTCAGCGCATCCTCGCCTGGTTTGACCGCTACGTGCGCCTTGACACCAGCGTCGACACCGGACCGGGGTTCGCCTACTTCCGCGACTGGGTCCCGTTCAACACGGCCTCGGCAGCGCCGGCTTACGGCACCGCTCCCGCGTTCCCGGCACAAGCGCCAGTGACGTTCACGCTCTCGGGAAGCTCCGACCTGGTGGGGCCCGGCTCGCAGGCGGTCGCCGGGAGCGCGGTGGTGGTCAGCCCACCGAAGGGCGTGCCCGGCGCCTACACCGAGACCTCCAACTTCCAGTGCTCGACATGCTCGCTGCCGGGGCCGCCGAACAACGTCAACTTCAGCGGCGTGGCGCCGACCAACATCCCGGGCCAGTTCGCCGACTTCACATCCAAGCCATTCCTACGCGACGTGGTCTCGGTGGGCATTCCCACCGCGCACCTTCACCTGTCCAGCGTTACCAACTCCGACGTGATCCTCTTCGGCAAGGTGTGGGACGTGGACGGCGCAGGCAACGCCACCCTGATCAAGCGCCTGATCGCGCCGGTCCGGGTCTTCAACACCAACCAGGCCGTCGACATGAACCTGCTCGGGTTCGCGCACATGTTCCCCAAGGGTCACAGCGTCCGGTTCGAAGTTGCAACCACCGATCTCACGTCGACCAGTGACCACGTCCTCGCGGACGTCGTCACCCTGACCCAGAGCGCAAGCTCGAGCACCGCATCGACCGGGTTCGGTCGGGTTGTCGACGCACTCTTCCCCTCGGCCAGCGCCGCCGGCGACCCGTCAACGTTCAGCCTGCCCGTCGACGGCACCTCGACGACGGTGGTCCCGCCAACCAATCCAGTCGCCGGGTCACCCGAAACGCTGCCCAATACCGCGGTGGCCCCGGTGATGCCGGCCTTGCTGGTGGTGCTGTTGGGCGTTGGTTTCCTGGTCGCCCTGCGCGCCCGGCGGCGGAGGGGGACCAGCTAGTCAGCTCAGCCGGGTTCCCCGGAAGAAGAGCATCGAGCCCTCGGTTTCCTGGTCCCAGTCGAATCCGGCCTCGGCCGCCGTGAGCTCGAGGTCGACGGGGTCCGCGGGGTGGAAGAAGGGTATTGGGAGCCGCAACCATGGCCGGGTGATGCGGGCCATCGCGCTTTCGTCGGCAACGACAACGTTGCCCCACAACTGGCCGCCTGGCTTGAGGACCCGGGCGAACTCCCGCATTACCGCGTCCTTGTCGGGCAGAACGTGGAGGCCGTTGAAGCAGAGGATGCGGTCGACGCTGTCGTCGGCCATCGGTAGCCTCGTGGCGTCGCCGCGGGCGAGGACGACCCTGTCAAGCCCCTCCGCGTCGCGATCGGCGCGCGCCCGCTGCAGCATCGGTGCGCTCAAGTCGACGCCAACGTAAGTCCCCAGCATTCGACCGGGAGCCGACCGCAGCGTCGGCGCGCCGCCCACGGGCACATCAAGGATGACCTCGCCCGGCTCGCACTTGACGCCGTCGTCCATCAGCTCGTACATCCGGTCGACATCGGTGCCAAAGCCGAAACGGGCACCGACCCGCGCCAGCCAGCGCTCCTTGATGCCGGTGTCGTAGACCAGCCCGTACGGGCCGCTGAACCAGTCGAGTCGGGGCTCGACCTGGTCCCTGGGCCACATGTCGAAGTAGCCGTCGGTGACGGGGTAGGTGTGGCCCCCGGCGCAGACCAGGGCGTCGAGCTCGAGCTTGAGCGCACCGTGGCAGATCGGGCACGCCAGGACCGCCCCGGCCAGCTGGGCACCGTCGGAATAGGCGGGCCGTCCCATCGCACCAGACACGCTAGCAGGCCCGGGAATCGAGCATCGGAATTGGCGTTGTAGGCCATGCGATGGCAAGTCGGGTGGACCTGTCTGAGATGATGCGGGCACCGCTTCTGATGGATGAAGAGTTCGATCGGCTGGCGTCCGAAACCGGCGCCGACCCCGCGACGACCCCGGACCTGCGCCACGAGCTGCTCGAGCTGCAGCCGGCACTGGTTCGGTTTGCACGCTCCCTCACCCGCGACCCCGACGCCGCGGAGGACCTGGCCCAGGAGGCGCTGGCCCGGGCGCTGCGCTTCGAAGATCGGTTCACCCCGGGGACCGACGCCAAGGCCTGGCTCTTCACCATCGCCCGCCGCCTGCAGCAGAAGCGGTGGCGCAGCGACAAACGCCGGCCGCGGGTGGTCTCCATCAGCGACCTCGGCGACCACGAAGATTCCTTCGCCGATGAGCCGATCAGCCCACTGGGCGTGGAGGCGGCGGTGATGAGCCGGTTCGACCGTGACAAGATCCTGTGGGCGCTGCAGCGGCTGCCCACCGAGCAGGCCGTCCCCCTACGGCTCTTCGCCGGTGAGGACATGCCCTACCGGCAGATCGCCGAGGTCCTCGACATCCCCCTGGGGACGGTCATGTCGCGCATCTTTCGCGGCCGTCGCATGCTGGTCAGGCTGCTGCTGGAGGAGGGCCCGCCGTGATCTGCGCCGAGGCCCGCGTCTACACCGGCGCCTTCGCCGACGGCGAGATGGAGCTGGTGCCCGCAGCCGCCGTCGACCATGTCGCCGCCTGTGACGAATGCACCCGCGAGGTCGATTGGCAGCGCGCTGGCAACCTCGCCCTGGCCGGCGCCCTGGCGCAGGAGGCCGCGATGGACTCCAGCGCAGTCGCAGCCAACACGGCGGAAGCCCTCCCCGCGGGAACGCGCCGCTGGAGGCCGGGTGCCCTGGTCGCCGCCGCGGCGGCGGCGATGGTGCTGGTTTCAGTCGGCGTGGGGGCGCTGCTGATGTCGCCCAACCGTTTCGACGGCGGACTGGCGCCCGAAGGCGCCATGGCCGACGCCGTCCACAGCTTCGGCACGCCCGCCGACTACTCCGGCGACTCGGTCGCGGTCAACGGCTGGGCCGGCGCGCACGGCGCTGCGATGCCGGTGATCTCCATAGCAGGCGCCGCCTGCGTCGGGGCCCGGAGCGGCACCGTCGCCGGTCGGCAGGCGGTCACCTACCTCTACCGCAAGGGCGCGGGCCCGGTCGAGCTATCTCCCATCCCGGGGGAGGCACCGATGAGCTGGCCCAGGTCGGAGACGCGGATGATGAACGGGATCGCGGTGGGTATGGTTCATCATGGCAACCAGGGCCTCATCGTCGTCGCCGACGATGAAAGCGCGCTGATGCAGTTCATCAGCCAGATCCAGTAGCGTGGGCCGCGACCCGGGAGGGGTCGACGTGGCATCCGCTCAAGGCTCGGAGGGGCCTGGGGCCGCCGGACCGCTCAGCCGCCGCGCGCGGCTGGCGGCGGTCGCGATCGCGGTCCTGCTGATCGGTGGCTTTGCCGCTTACACGGCGATCAGCCGGGCCCGCCAGAAGGACACCGCTCAGCCCCAGGTAAAGGTGACGGCCAGCGGTGCGGCGGGCAGTCTGACGGCCGGCTCGCCCGCGCCCGACTTCACCGCCACGGCGTTTGACGGCAGCACGTTCAAGCTGTCATCCCTCCGTGGCAAGGTGGTGCTGGTCAACTTCTTCGCCAACTGGTGCGTGGAGTGCCGTGCCGAATTGCCCGCGATCCAGGAACAGTACGTGGCCAAGCGTGGCTCGGGCTTTGAGGTGGTCGGGGTCGATGCTTTCGACAACACCGATGCCGGCAAGGCCTTCTATCAGCAGATGGGCGCCACCTTTCCAGCGGTGGCGGACCCCCAGACCGGCAACGACCCCGGTGTGATCGCCAGGGCCTTCGGGATCAACACGCCGTCCTTGCCGATCAGCGTCTTCATCGACCGCGATGGCAAGGTACACCAGGTCTTCCCCGGCGGCATCGACGCCGCCAACATCCGCGACCAGCTGCGACAGATGGGGATCAGCTAAGCGGCGTCAGGGGAAATCGAGCGCGCCCTCAGGCCCACGGCGCGGTCAACCAACCCCGCGGGGATCAACCGCAGGAGCCGGTAGGCGACCGATGCCCATCGGGTGGTGGCGAGGTCCCGCACCGGCCGCCCCAGGGCTGCCCGAGCCAGGGTCCTGGCGGCGTCCTCCAGCCGCTCGGCTGGAACCTGCCCCTCGAGCGAGAGGCCCTTGGCCGCCGCGGCCTCGTGGATCGGCGTCCGGATATATCCGGGGTAGACGGTGGTGACGCTGATGGCGCCGGCGCTCTCGACCCGGAGTCCGTCCGAGTAAGCCACCAGCCCGCGCTTGCTCATGCAGTAGGCGGTGGCCATCGGCATGGGGAGGTGCACCAGGCCGGAGGCAACGTTGACGACGCGGCCCCGCGACGCGCGCAGCGCCGGCATGGCGGCGGCGGTGACGCGCCAGGGCCCCAGGAGGTTGACGTCGATGACCGCCAGGGCGTCGGCGTCGGGACGCTCCCCGGCCGCCTGGGGAATCCCGATTCCGGCGTTGTTGACGAGAACGTCGAGCCCGCCCAGCCGCGCGACCGCCTCGGCCATGGCGGCGTCCACCGAAGCCTGGTCGCGGACGTCGCAGCGGATGACGCCCTCTCCGGGGTTGAGGTCGAGCCCGACAACGGTGGCACCCCGGGCGCGAAGCTCGGCCGCCGCGGCGGCGCCGATGCCACTGGCGGCGCCGGTGATGACGACCCGCTTGGGCGCGCCCTTCGGACGGCGGGCGGGGATGATGCCAACCTCCAGCCGGTTCATGCCGCCACCGAGGTCGCCGCGGCGGCCTGGCGCCGTCGGGTGGCGGGCAGCGGCTGCCCGACATAGCTGCTGGCGTCGAAGCGGCTGAGGGCGCGCCGGAACTGGAAGGTGAACCCCGGCCACAGCGTCGAGTTGCGGCCCTGTGCGTCGAGGTACCAGCTGTTGCACCCGCCGGCGAGCCAGACGGTGCCCCTCATGCGCCGCTGCATCTGCGCGGTCCACGACTCCACCGCGGCCGGCCGTACGTCGATGGCGCCGAGCTCTTCACGCTCCATGTGGTCGATGGCGCGCATGACGTACCCCGCCTGCCACTCGGCCATCAGCACCACCGAGGTGTGGCCGAGCCCGGTGTTGGGGCCGAGCAGCAGGAAGAGGTTGGGGAAGCCGGCGATGGTGGTGCCTTTGTGGGCGCTCATGCTGCCGTCCCAGAGCTCGGCCAGGGTGCGGCCGGCACCGTCGCGGAGCCTGTGTGCCATGGGGAAGTCGGAGACGTGGAAGCCGGTCCCGAAGATGATGGTGTCGACTTCGCGCTCCTCACCGTCGGCGGTGACAATCGAGTGCTCGCGCACCTCGGCGATGCCGTCGGTGACCACCGCGACGTTGGGCTGCGCCAGCGCCGGCAGGTAGTCATTGGAGATCAGGATGCGCTTGCAGCCGGGCGCGTAGTCGGGGGTCAGCTTGCGGCGCAGCTCGGGGTCGGGCACGTGGCGCTTCAGGTGCGACCTTCCCATCCAGGTGGTGATCGGCTTGAGGCCGGCGCGAAGCAACGGCAGGGCATAGACCTCACGGCCCCAGTAGATCGAGGCTCGCATCAGCCGCTGGGCGCCAGGCAGGCGGCGGTAGATCGCCCGCTCAACCCGCGTCAGGGGACGTGACCGCCGGGGCATGACCCAGGGAGCCGTGCGCTGGAACAGGTGCAGCGTCTCCACCCGGGGCTGGATCTGGGGAACGAACTGGATCGCCGAGGCGCCGGTGCCGATGACCGCCACGCGCTCGCCGGTGAGGTCGTGGTCGTGGTCCCACTGGGCCGAATGGAAGACCTTGCCCTGGAAGCGGTCGAGGCCGTTCAGGTTCGGGATGGAGGGCTCGCTCAGGGGTCCGCCGGCGGCGATCAGCACCCGCGCCGAGACCTCACCACGCGAGGTGCGAAGCCGCCAGCGCTGCGCCGCCTCGTCCCAGGACGCCTCCTCGAGGTTGCAGTTGAAGCGGACGTGTCCGATGACGCCCGTGTCGCTGGCCACCTTGCGGATGTAGCCGTGGATCTCGGGCTGGGGCGAGAAGGTGGAGCTCCACTCGGGGTTGGGCGCGAAGGAGAACGAGTAGAGGTGGCTGGGGACGTCGCAGGCGCAGCCGGGGTAGGAGTTGTCGCGCCAGGTCCCGCCCACGTCGGCGCCGCGCTCGAGGACGACGAAGTCGGTGTGGCCGGCGCGCTTCAAGCGGACCGCCATCGCCAGGCCGGAGAAGCCGCTGCCGATGATGGCGATGTCGGTTCGACCCGGTGGGGGACTGCTGGGACTGTCGATATTTGGGGCCATTTCCGCAACCTGCATGGGGTGCATTCACCTCTCTACTTGTCGGCCGGATTCGTCGTCCCGGACCTTGACATAACTTACTGTTATGTAAGTTACATAAGCGCAGCTTACGCGGGTGTAGGCTGTTTGTCAAGCGATGGCCATCCACAACGTCCGGCAGGCGCGGATGAGCGCCGCCGAGAGGCGAGAGCAGATACTCGACGCCACCCAGGAGATCGTCGGCGAGCAGGGATTCCACGCCCTCTCCATCGAGGCCGTGGCGCGCCGCGCCGGCATCAGCCGGCCGGTCGTCTATGAGCACTTTGGCGACATCAGCGGGCTCTTCGAGGCGCTGATCGAGCGCCTGGGCGACCGCGCCATCAGGCAGCTGGCGGCGGTCCTACCGACCGCGCTCGATGCGGGCGACCCCCGAGAGCAGCTGCTCGCCGCCCTCGGCGGCTACCTCGAGGCCGCCCAGGCCGACCCCGTCACCTGGCGCCTGGTGCTGATGCCGCCGGAGGGCGCGCCGGAGACCGTCAGGGACCGTATCGCCATCGGCCGCAGCGCGGTGCTGAGCCAGCTGGCCGAGGCCGTCCGCCCGGGGCTCGCCGGCGGCGGTCAGACCCCCGACCCCGAGCTGACGGCGCGGATGCTCTCGACCTTCGCCGACGAGGCGGTCCGGCTCCTTCTCCTCGAGCCCGACGACTATCCCGTCGAGCGGCTCCTGAAGCACGCGCGCTGGCTGCTGGGGCAGATCGAGCCTCTCGGCGGACCGCCGCCCAAGCGAGGCCGGGGATGAACCTCAACCCGGTGCTGGTCGTCGTCCTCGCGGTCATCGGCGGCCTGGTCGTGGCCGCCGCCATCGCCGGCGTCACCACCATCCTTATCATCCGGGCGATTCGCCAACGTCGCGCCCAGAAACGCGCCGAGGAGGAGGCACGCCGGCGCTCACAGGAGGGGGCCGACCTCTTCGGTCCCAGTAGCGTGCTGGCACTGGCTGCCGGGATCGAGGGCGTGCGCTTCGCCACCCAGGTCTTCACCGATGTCGGCCGCAAGGGGGTGGCGCCGGCCCTGGCGGGCTCCCTGCGGAAGCTGGCCGACATCACCGAGTCCGACCGGCCCTCGCTGAGCCGGGTGGTGGCGGATGACGGCAGCGTGACCCTGATGTTTTCCGACATCGAGGGCTCCACCGAGCTGAATCGCAGGCTTGGAGACGAGGCCTGGCTGGAGCTCCTCCGCGAGCACGACGCCATCGTCCGCCGCCGGGTTCGGAAGAGCAGGGGACAGGTGGTGAAGACCCAGGGGGACAGCTTCATGGTCGCCTTCAAGGAGCTGGAGCCGGCCCTCAGGTGCGCCATCGCCATCCAGCGGGACCTGGAGGACGAGGAGCTGGCGCCCGATCCGCCGATCCGCGTTCGCATCGGGCTGCACCACGGCGAAGTCACCCGTCAGGGTCGGGACGTCTTTGGCATCAACGTCGCCCTCGCGGCACGGGTCGCGGCGGAGGCCGCCGGTGGCGAGATCCTGGTCTCCTCCGAGGTCAAGCGCCTGGCCGACGGCGAGGATGTCAGCTTCGGCCGCGGTCGCACCGTGCAGCTCAAAGGCATCACCAACCGGGCCACCCTGTACCCGGTCGAGTGGAGCCAGGCCGAATAGGATTGGGCCAGTAGAAATGAGCGGCAGCAACGGGGCGGAGACGCGCCGGTTGGACGTGGCGGTGATTGGCGCCGGGTTCAGCGGGGTCGCCATCGGCATCGAGATGGTCCGCGCCGGCATTGATTCCTTCGCCATATTCGACAAGGCCGACCGGCCCGGTGGCACCTGGCGCGAGAACACCTACCCGGGGGCCGCTTGCGATGCCCCCTCCCACCTCTACCAGTTCTCCTTCGAGCCCAACCCCGACTGGTCGCTGCGCTATGCGCCGCAGGCCGAGATCCTCGCCTACCTCGAGCGCTGCGTCGACAAGTACGGCCTGGGCGACCACATGCGGCTGGGCATCGAGGTCACCGCCGTCGACTTCGACGCCAACCGCGGCACATGGCGGGTATCGACCAGCGATGCGGACTGGGAGGCGCGGGCGGTGGTGGCTGCATGCGGGCAGCTCAACCGGCCGTCGCATCCGCGGACCCCGGGCCTTGACCGATTCGAGGGCAAATGGTTCCACTCCGCTCGCTGGGACCATGACCACGATCTCAGCGGAAGGCGCGTTGCCGTGGTCGGCACCGGCGCCAGCGCCATCCAGTTCGTGCCTGCCATCGCTCCCCGGACCGCCAGGCTGCACGTGTTCCAGCGCACCCCGGGGTGGGTCCTCCCCAAGCGGGACCGCGCCTACTCCGACGCCGCCAAGGACCGGATGCGGCGCTTCCCGGCACTGCAGCTGGCGTCCCGCTTCGGCTACTGGGCGGCGCTGGAGGCCGCCGTCCCCATGTTCACCGGCCACCCCCGGGCCCGGGCGATGATCGAGGGCGTGGCGCGGCGCCACCTGCGTCAGCAGGTGCCCGACCCGCTGCTCCGGGCCAGGCTGATGCCGACGTTCCCGATCGGCTGCAAGCGCGTGCTGATATCCAGTGACTGGTACCCCACCCTGATGCGACCCAACGTCGAGCTGGTCACCGATGGGATCCGCGAGGTCACCCCTGGCGCGATCGTCACCGAGGACGGCATTGAGCACGAGGTCGACACCATCATCGTTGGCACCGGCTTCGAGACCGGGTCCTTCCTTTTCCCGGTCAAGGTCCGCGGCGTCGACGGCATCGACCTCAACCAGGCGTGGCGCAACGGCGCCGAGGCCTACCTCGGGCTCACCGTCGCCGGTTTCCCCAACCTCTTCATCATGTACGGCCCCAATACCAACCTCGGCGCCGGCTCCATCATCTACATGCTGGAAAGCCAAACCCACTACGTCATCAGCGCCCTGGAGATACTGCGGCGGGTACCCGGCGCCTACCTCGACGTTCGCCCCCAGGCTCTGGATGCCTTCAGTGCTGAGGTCCAGGAACGCCTGGCCGGCTCGGTCTGGACCGGCTGCGACAGCTGGTATCGCCACGAGGGCGGACGCATCACCAACAACTGGCCGGGCTTCGTCTCCGAGTACCGCCGCCGCACCCGACGGCTTGACCTGGCCGACTACCGGCTGGTTCGTCCCCGTAGCCCGAGACCCGTCGCGGGCATAGAAGGCGCCCGCCGCGGGTTTCAAGCCAGGTAACGACGTCAACACTAAAGGACTGATGGACAGAGACCCACTTCTATCCGGCTCCTGGTACAACTCGTCGAGCCGCCTGCTCAAGCTCACCGCGGTCATCGTCGGCGCGGGCTGGCTGGCCGTTTCCCTTGCCACCCTGTATTTCGTGGCGCAGTACTTCGCCTGCATCGGTAACTGCTCGGCGGGGTCCTCGGCAATCCCCCTGGTGGCGATATCGATCGTGCTGGGACTTGTGCCTGCGGGACTGACCGCGGGTCTCGGCTACATGGTCGTCAGAGGCCTCTGGGAGGACTCCAGGCAACGCGCCGAGGAGGCGCGCGAGCTCGAAGCTGCCGAGGCCGGGCGCCACCCCGTCGCGGCGAGGCACTCCGTCACCGCTGGCCCGCGTCCGGCCGCGATCCCGCCCAGGCCCGGCTCGTAGCCTCCGCCCGGCGGGTAGCATCGCTGCCATGCTGAGAGGTGGCCACGTCTACACTGCGCTGCCCGTCGAGGACATCGAGAGGGCGCGCGCCTTCTACGAGGAGAAGTTGGGCCTTGCTCCAGCCGAAGAGAACCCGGGCGGGCTGCTTTACCGCCTCGAGGGCGGCGGCGAGTTCCTTCTCTACCCCAGCGGCAACCGGCCGGGCGGGCACACCCAGGCCAATATCAACGTGGCCGACGTGGGTGCCCTGGTGCTCGACCTTCGCTCCCGCGGCGTCGTCTTCGAGGAATACGACTGGCCCGGCCTGAAGACGGTTGACGGCGTGGCGACCACCGGGCCGCACCGGTCCGCGTGGTTCAAGGACAGCGAGGGCAACCTGATCGGCCTGATGCAGACGGGCTGACCCGGGCCACAGGCAACTGGGGCTAGGTTCCCGATACCTCCAGGTGCCTGGTGGCTCCGATCCGGTACCGCATCACTGACAGGGCGACTGCCAGGGCGACCACGCCGGCCGCGCCAATCAGCAGGGTCTCGGTCATCACCGAGGTCGGCAGTTCCATGGCCGCGAAGGTGCGCACCGCCTGGACTGGGAAGATCAGGACGAAGCCCACGATCATCAGGCCGACCAGCAACGCCCGCCGCCAGGTCATGGGCATGGCCAGCACCACCAGGATCGTGAGGCTGCACATCAGGGTGACGATGGCCGCCGCCGTCCGCTGCTGGTTGATGGGGAGGTCGCGGGAGTGCGCCAGCCAGAAGGCACCGACGATGGTGCCGGCTACGATCACGCCGGCGGGGACGACGAAGCGCATCACCCGGCCCACGAACCCTGGAACGTATCGGCGCAGGTTGGGGGCCAGGGCCAGGAAGAAGGCGGGGGCGCCGATCGAGAGGGCGTCGACCACGGTCAGGTGGCGTGGCAGGAAGGGGTAGGGGAGCAATGTCACCCCGACGACGACGGCAAGGATCGTGGCCCAGACCGACTTGGTGACGAAGAGGTTGGCCACCCGCTCGATGTTGGCGGTGACGCGGCGGCCCTCGGCGACCACCCCAGGCATGGTCGAGAAGCGACCGTCAAGCAGCACCAGTTGGGCCACCGCCTTGGTCGCCGGGGCGCCGTTGCCCATGGCGACGCCGGTGTCGGCCAGCTTGAGAGCGAGGGCATCGTTGACGCCGTCGCCGAACACCGCCACCGTGTGGCCGCGGGCCTGCAGTGCCTTGACCATGGCCTGTTTCTGTCGCGGCGTAACGCGACCGAAGACCGAATGCTCCTCCAGCACCGCGCCCAGCTCGTCGATGTCCTCCGGCAGCTGGCGGGCGTCGAAGGGTTTGTCGGCGTGGGGTAACCCAACCCTGCCGGCGACCGCACCGACGGTGTGGGGGCTGTCGCCGGAGATGACCTTGATGGCGACCCCCTGCTGGGCGAAGTAGCCCAGCGCCGGCTCGGCGTCGCTGCGCACCTGCTCAGCGAAGACCACCAGTGCGACCGGTGTCAGACCCTCGGGCAGCACCTCGCCCTCCAGGGCCTGCTCGCTGTGGCCGAGGACCAGCACCCGCTCACCGGTGTCGGCCAGCTGGTTGGCCCGGGAAAGCGCGGTCTCGGCCGCCTCCAGGATCGACTCCAGGGCGCCGAGCACCATCTCGGGCGCGCCCAGCACCCACGACCCGCGCTCGGCAAATGTTGCCGCGCTCCACTTGCGGGCGGACGAAAACGGGATCGCGCCGGTGCGTATCCAGCCGTCGGTCGGTGGGAAAGCGTCAGCCAGCGCCACCAGGGTGCCGTTGCGGTTCTCGTCGTCGGCGAGCGCCCCGAGCGCGCGTTCCACGTGCGCCGACTCCCGCAGCCGCTCGACGCGGTCGAAGGCGATCGAGCCATCGGTCAAGGTGCCCGTCTTGTCGCAGCACACCACGTCCACCCGCGCCAGTCCCTCGACCGCCGGCAGCTCCTGGACCAGGACCTTGCGTCGCGCCAGGGTGATCGCGGCGACGCCGAAGGCGACGCTGGTGAGCAGCACCAGGCCCTGCGGCACCATCCCCACGATGCCGGCGACCGTCCCCGCCAGCGCCTCACGCCAGTTGTCGTGGGCCTGGAACTGGCTCCAGAGCAAAAGGGCCGCGGCGAAGGGGATGGCGAAGGTGATGTAGCGGAGGATGCGGTTGATCCCGTCGACCAGCTCCGACCGCACCCGCGTGAACTGACGCGCCTCGCTGGCCAGCTTGCGCGCGTAGGCGTCGGCGCCCACGGCGGTGGCCCGGTACCGTCCGGAGCCGGCGACGACGAAGCTCCCCGACAGCGCCTGGTCGCCGACGGCCTTGTCGACCGGGTCGGACTCGCCGGTGAGGAGGGACTCGTCGACCTGCAGTGAGTTGTCGTCGGTGACGACACCGTCGGCCACGAGCTGGTCGCCGGTCCTGATGACCATCAGGTCGTCGAGCACCACCTCCTCGACGGCGACATCGACGACCTGGCCGTCGCGGACCACGTTGGCGCGCGGGGCGTTGAGGACCGCCAGCCGGTCGAGCGTCCGCTTGGCCCGCAGCTCCTGGACGACACCGATCAGGGTGTTGCTGACGAGGACCAGGCCGAAGACGGCGTCCTGGGGGTGTCCCACCGCCAGGATCACGACCAGCAGGGTGCCCAGGATGAAGTTGAAACGGGTGAGGACGTTGGCGCGCAGGATCTCGCCGAAGGTCCGGCTGGTGTGGTGACCGCTGGCGTTGGTCTGGCCGCGGGCGACCCGGTCGGCAACCTCCGCGGCGCTCAGGCCTGCGGCGTGCTCCTCCTCAGCGGGCATAGGGCGGCGGCGCTGGCTAGGCCCGCAGCGCCTCGAGGAAGGGCAGGACCGCCGCCAGCACCTCGGCCGGCTTCTCCTGGTCTTCCCAATGCCCGGCGCCGGGGATGATCACGTTGCCGCGGTGGTCGTCGAGCCAGCCATCCATGATCGACTCCGGCAACAGCTCGCGCACCGGGTCGCGGTCGCCGGTGATGAACAAGGTGGGCACGGTGACGTGGGCCCCGCTGGTATCGGCGCTGATCTCCCAGTTGCGGTCCATGTTGCGATACCAGTTCAGCGACCCCCTGAACCCAGTGCGCCTGAACTCCGAGGCGAAGTAGTCGAGGTCCTCCTGGGTCAGCCATTCGGGCAGCTGTTCCGGTCCCTTGCGGCCATCCAGGAACCCCGGGCCATCGCCGAACGCGGGGGGATGATCGGCGGCTGAGGCGCCACCGGACAAAGACCACATCACGCGGCGGAAGGTGTCGGCCGTGTCCCGCGCCAGCTCCTCTTCTGCGGGACCCGGCTCCTGGAAGTAGAGCATGTACATGAACTTATCCTCGGCCAGCAGCTTCAGCAGGGCGATGGTGGACATCTCGCCACGGGGCGTGAAGGGCACGCTGATGCTGACCGCACCCTCGACCCGGTCGGGGTGCTGCAGCACGAACTGCCAGAGCACGATCGCGCCCCAGTCGTGGGCGATGAAGACGGCCTTCTCCTCGCCCAGCGCGTCAAGGAGGCCGACAAGGTCGGCGGTGAGGTGGGGCATGTCGTAGTCGGTGACCTCCGCGGGCGCATCGGTCTCCCCATAGCCGCGCGAGTCGATCGCCACCACGTGGTTGCCGGCGTCCGCCAGCCCGGGGATGATCCGCCGCCATGAATACCAGAGCTCGGGCCATCCGTGGCAGAGGATGACCGGCCGCCCCTCCCCGGCCTCGGCGATGTGCATCCGGATGCCGTTGGTCTCGATATGCCGATGGGTTATCTCAGTCAAACCACACGCCTCCCCGATTGCCGACTGGGCCGGCGCGAATTGTGGCACGAACGTCAGCCGACCGAGTGGACCACCTCGCCGCCGTACACCAGCGGCTGCTCGGGCTGGAACCTGTCGACGCGACGGTCGAAGTCCTGGAATTCGGGGTCGCTGTCATGCGCCGAGTGCTCCGCCATGCCCGGGACCTCGACCACGATCACGTACTTGACGACGTCGCTGCGCTCGTCGGTGCCGAACTGGGATCGATAGAACCGCGCGTTCAGAAACTTCCCATCGGCGTGGTACTGGCGCCAGCGAGGGAGCTCCTCCTCCTCGAACATCCTCTCGTATGCCTCGGCCTCGTCGGCCGCAATGTGGATGACGATGACGTTGAGCTGGCTCACCCCGACCCAGTTTACTGTCCGCATTGGGACCCCTATATCAGGCCGAGCTGCTGGTACAGGCCGAACATGTCGACGACGTTCCAGTGCTCGGTCATCAGTCCGTCCTTGACCCGGTAGATCTCGATCACCTTGAGGGTGAAGTCCTTGCCGGTCGGCTGGATGCCGAGGAATTCACCACGCTGCGTGCCGGCCAGGGTCCAACGGGTCACCACCAGGTCGCCCTCGGCGATGAGGTCGTGGGCGGTCCAGTGGGGATCAAGCGCCGCCAGCAGGTAGGAAATCCGGTATTTCATCCCCCGTCGTCCTGGTTCCTGGCCAGGAAAGGCGGGATGGTCGAGGTAGTCCTCCGCCGCGATGTGGTCAAGGGCGTCGATATCGCGGCCGTTGAGGACTTCCTCCATGTACCGGCGAACGACGGCCTTGTTGGCGTCGAGGCTGTACTGGCCGACTGTTGGCATCGGCGCTAGGCGCCGGCGCCTTGGGGCTGAGGAATCAGTCCCAGCTGCTGCATCTGGGCCAGCATGTCGACGACGTGCCAGTGCTCTGCCAGCCGGCCGTCACGGACGGTGTGGATGTCGATGCCGGCAATGCCGAAGTCCTTGCCGGTGGCAGGGGCGCCCAGGAAGCCGCCGCTGTCGGTGCCGGCATTGGTCCAGCGGACCACCACCCTGTCGCCCTCGGCGATCACGTCCTCGACGGTGAAGCGCAGTGGGTTGAACATGTGCTGGAGTCCCGCCACCCGGGCCTTGAGGTCGGCTAGGCCGTTGCCCTGGCCGGGGAATGGATCGTGTTCGACGTAGTCCTCGACAGCGATCTGGTCGAGCACGTCGAGCTGGCGCTGGTTCAGGACTTCGTCGTAGAAGCGGCTCACGACCGCCTTGTTGTCTGACTCGGACATGATCTCCCTCCTTGGGTTGGCTGTTGAGATTGACCCCAGTCTGCGCACCCCGCCGGCCGAACACCACGACGTCTAACCACCGTCTTGCCACCAGGTTCCGGTTCATCTCGGTGCCCTTCGCGGCTACGATCGGACGACGTGGGTAAGAGGAAAGGGGGGCAGGCTGGCGGCTTCGGCGACAGGGTCAGGAACCTGCGCGCCGCGGTTGGTCTGACGCAAGCCGAGCTGGCGGAGCACGCGGGCGTCAGCGAGCGCACCATCAGCGACCTGGAACGAGGCTTGCGCGGCTCCGTCTACCAGGCGACCGCCCGGCAGCTTGCCGGCGCGCTGGGCGTGAGCCCAGCGGAGATGCCGGGGTTCCTATCCGAGGCGCAAGGAAAAGCGCCGGAAAGCCGTCGGGTGGGGCAGCTCGACACATTCGACCGTGGTGGTCGGGTCCCGATTCCATTGACCCGGATGCTCGGGCGCGAGGTGGAGCTGACGCTGGCAACGAGCTTGATAAACGACCCGGCGGTGCGCATGGTCACGATCGTGGGCCCCGGTGGGATTGGCAAGACCCGGCTGGCGATCGAGGTCGCCAACACGGCCCGAGCAGGCGATGGCGGCAGCAGCTTCTTCGTCAGCCTGTCCGCCACTGACGATCCCGGTATGGTCGTTCCCCTGATCGCCAAGGCGGTGGGGCTGGCGCCGGAGATCGGAGACCTGGAATTGGCCGTGTCCCGGCGCCTGGGCGACGAGGCCACGCTCGTGTTGCTCGACACGTTCGAGCACCTCGTTGCCGCCGCGCCTGCTGTCGGCTCGCTGATCGGGGCCTGTCCCAGCCTGACGGTGCTGGCCACGAGCCGGGTCCCGCTGCGGGTGCGAGGCGAGCACGAGGTTCCGCTTCAGCCCCTGGCCGTCCGCGCCGACGCGGAACACCCCGCCAACGTGCCCGCGGTGGAGCTTTTCATTGAACGCGCGTCGGCGGTGGCGCCCGGTTTCGAGGCCTCCGCGTCGACCATCGAGGTCGCAGCTGAGATCTGCAGCCGTCTCGACGGCCTGCCGCTGGCAATCGAGTTGGCCGCTGCGCGGATCAGGCACATGCCGATTGGCGACCTGCGCCGGCAGCTCGACCATCGCCTCGATCCCCTGGTTGGCGGCGCCCGTGATCTTCCGGCTCGGCAGCAGACGATGCGGGGGACGCTTGACTGGAGCTACGCCCTCCTGGGAGCGTCCGAAATGAGATTATTCCGCTCCCTGGCCGCGTTTCGAGGCGGGTTTGGGCGTGACGCGGTGGCCGCGATTTCCCGGTCGGTGGAGGCTGGTGACGGCGTCGATCCCACGGCGTCGCTGATGGACCTCGTCGATTCCAGTCTCGTGCTGCCCGGGGCTGGGGCCTTGGGGGAGGCTCGGTACCGGCTGCTGGACGTGACCCGCGAATACGCGGTCGAACGCTCCACCGTGGCCGGCGAACTCGAGGGCCTGCGACGTCGCCATGCCGACTTCTATCTCGCCCTGGCTCAGCGCGCCGAACCCGAGCTGCGGGGATCCCAGCAGCGGGACTGGTACGCCCGGTTGCACGACGATGAGGCCAACTTTCGAGGTGCCCTGACCTGGGCCATCGAGGTGGGCGAGGCGGAGGTGGCCCTCAGGCTGGCCGGCGCGCTCTGGATGTTCTGGCGGTGGGCCGGCCTCTTCTCAGAGGGGAGAGCATGGCTCGACGCGGCCCTGGCCGCCGGCGAAGACTGTCCCCTCGAGGTGCGCTGTCAGGGTATGTGGGGCGCGGGCTGGTTGGCCTACCACCACGGCGACTACGCCCGCACCGGCGAGCTCGGACGCCAGATGCTGACGATCCTGGCCGGCAATGACGATCAGTTGCTGCGGCGAAACGCCCTCACACTTATCGGCAACTCCGCCCTGGCTGAGGAGCGCGACGAGGACGCCATCGTCGCCCTCCAGGAGGCGCTCTCGCTCTGTGAGACGCTGGGGACCAGCTGGCACCTGGCCACCTCGCTGCTGAACCTTGGCACCACCTATCTGCATGCGGGTGATGAAGCTGAGTCCCGCCGGCTCCAGGAGCGCGCCCTGGCGATATACGAGGAGCTGGGGGACCAGCACTTCGCCGCCCGTACCCTGATCCAGGTTGGATACGCGTGGCTCATGACCGCGGATACCGACCGGGCCGCCGGGCTCATGACTCGCGCTATGGAGATGGCCGCCGAGATCGGCGATGCATGGGGCATAGCCGATGGTCTCGAGGCGATTGCCACTCTCCGTAGCGAGAGTGATCCGAGGCGGGCGGCGCTGCTTGCCGGCGCCGCGGCGCAGCTGAGAGAGCGAATCGCGATGCGGCCGCATCCCCCGGACGGGGTGATCAATCGCCGCTACCTGGAGCGAGCGCGTGGGCTCATCGCTGTCGACGAATTCGATGCCGCGTGGGCCAAGGGCGCTGCGATGACACCGGAGGAAGCAGTCGAACTGGCGCTGGCCTGACCAGGCCCAATTGCCTGGCGCTACAGGCCGAAGCTCGCTACTTCAAACAGCGAATTAGGTCCGACCACATCTCGACGATGGCGCTCGAGGACATGTCCTGCTCGCGGTGCAGCTTCTTCCATGTCGAGAAGTCGACTGCCAGCGAGAGCAGGGCGGACGCCCGCGCTGCCTTCCATCCTTTGGCCAAGGTCTGGTGGATGTTTTGGAAGGCTTCAAACACCGGCTCCATCGCCTTCTCGGAGGCCTCCTTCACGACTCCGTGATCGCGCACGCTGTTGGTCATCACGGGTTCGGAGGCTTCGAACCAGGCGTAGAGCTCGGTGAGACCGACCCGCAGGCGCTGTTCCGGGTCTTTGATCGAGCGCCAGCGATCGGGGTCGGGCAGTGGATTCAGCTCGAGGCCGAAGGCGATGCAGCTGCGAAACAGATCGACCTGGGTGCCGAAGTTTCTGTAGACCGTCTGCCGTGGCAGTCCGGCGCGGTCGGCGATCAGCCCGACGGTGGCGAAGGCGGGGCCGACGGTCGAGTGCAGCTCGTAAGTCGCCTTCGCGATCCGGCGCCGGGTCTCCTCGACCTTCTCGCGCCGCCTCACCATCTTGTATTCGCGCGCCACGCTCCAACGATATCAGGTGACTCTCTGTCACGCTAAACTTGACTTCTGGCCTCGCGCTGTTTAGCATGACACTCCGACACGCGAAACTGGTTCACAGCGGACCCCGGTCCGCGGCCACGGCAGCGATGGAGAGGAGGCAGGCTATGCAGGTATTGGAAGCGGCGACCGTGGCCAGGGGAGCGGGCGAAGCGCGTTGGTGGTTCGGATCGCTGGCGGAGATCAAGGCGACCGCGGCGGAGACCGGCGGCCAGTTCACCCTTGTCGAGATAACAGTCAGTCCTAATTACCAGGGGGTGCGGCACGTCCACCACAACGAGGACGAGGCGTTCTGGGTGCTGGAGGGCGACATGGACCTCGAGATAGGTGGCGTTCACACCCACCTGGAAGCGGGTGGCTACGCTTTTGGGCCACGCGACATTCCCCACGGCTTCAGCGCGGGTGATGCCGGCTGCCGCGTGCTGTTCCTCCTGACCCCGGGCGGCTTTGAAGACCTGATCATGGCAACCAGCGAGCCCGCCCCGACTCGGACGGTTCCCCCGCCGTCGGACGAGATGCCCGACATCGCTCGGCTGAATCAGATCGTGGCCCAGTTCGGGGGCGAGATCCTGGTCTGAACCCCCGTCCGTCGCCCCGCCTGAGGCGCCATCGGGCGGGGCCGAGGACATCGTCTTGCCCGCCCAATTTCTTCTGGTGGGATAGTCTGCGCATGTGATCTCTGGCGAACAAGCGGGCGGAGAACATGCCCAGCCCGCGCGTGGGGATACATCGGCGACTGCGCTGCAGATCCTAGCGACCGAGCACTGGAGTCTCCTGGCGACGCGCTCGTTGACCTACACCGAATCGCTCAGCCGGGTGACGATGTTTCTGTCGGTGCTGTCCGCGGCCGTGGTTGCGCTGGCATTCCTGGCGCAGGTGGACAACTTTCACGAGGCATTCAACATCGCCGCCGTCCTGATCCTGTCGGTGGTGCTGTTCATCGGCCTGGCAACCGTCGGCCGGCTGTCGACCCTGAACCGCGAGGATGCTCGCTGGGTGATGGGGATGAACCGGCTCCGTCGCGCCTACCTGGAGCTGCACCCGGAGCTCGAGCCGTACTTCATGACGGCGAGCCACGATGACCAGCGCGGCATCATGCTAACCCTTGGGGTCAACATGCCCCGGGGGGGATTCTCGATCTTGGATTTGCTTCACGGGTTTCAGACCCTGCCGCTGATGATTGGCGTCATCGTCTCAGTGGTCGCCGGCGTGTGGGCATCCCTCATTGGCGCTTGGGTCGGCGTCTCAACCCCTGGCGCGGTGGCGATAGGCGTCGCGTTTTTCTTCCTGCTGGCGGTGGCGCAGTTTTGGCTGGCGCGGCGCAATTTCATCAAGTTCGTAACCGAGGTCACCCCGGCCTTCCCCGCCCAGCCCGGCTAGGCGGTCCGAGCGAAGCGGACGTGGGCCACGGCAGGCGAGCTCACAAACTCCACGATCTCGTAGCCGTCCAGGCCGCCGGGGAGGTGGTCGAAGAGGCGTTCGCCGCTCCCTAGTAGGACCGGCACGATCGCCACGTGCATCTCGTCGACCAGGCCGGCTTGGAGGTACTGCTGGACTGCGGAGGCGCCACCGCCGAGCCTGACATCCCTTCCGTCGGCGGCCTCGAACGCCTGACCGAGCGCGGCCTCGATCCCCGCATCGACGAAGTTGAAGGTTGTACCGCCCTGCATCTTGATTGGCGGCCGCGGGTGATGGGTGAGCACGAACACAGGGTGGTGGTACGGCGGGTCGTCGCCCCACCAGCCGGTCCATTCCTCGCCGCCCCAGTCTCCGCGGATGGGGCCGAACATGTTGCGACCCATGATGGTGGCGCCAATGCCCGCGTTACCACGCGCCATGAAGTCGTCGTCGACGCCCGTGTCGCCTCCCTCCCGGCCCTCCATCTGGCGGCCGGAGCGGGTCTCAAAGACCCATTCATGAAGCCGGGACCCGCCGACGCCAAGGGGGTTGTCGATGGTCTGGTTCGGTCCGGCGACATACCCGTCCAGCGACATCGCCATGTTGTGTACGCGCAGCTTCGGCATGATTTTTTCCCTCCAGGTCGGTCGAGTGTAGGCTGATGCGCGAGATGACCATGACGGTGGATGAATGGGTCAGCGCCAGGGTCCTTCCCGAGCACCGGGAGACCGTCGCCATGCTGCGGGACCTGGTTCGTGAGTGCGCTCCCCACGCTGAAGAGGTCGTCAGCTATGACATGCCGGTCTTCAAAGCCAGGCAGCACATTTTCGCCTGGATTATCCAGAGCAAGAAGCACATCACCTTCAGCTTCCGCGCCGGGACCAGCCTTGAGGATAAGTTCGACCGCCTCCGCGGGTCGGGGAAGCACGCGCGGCACCTCAAGCTGAGGCGGGCTGACAGCGTCGACAAGGATGTCCTTCGCTACTACATCAAGCAGGCCCTGGAGCTGGACGCCATAGAGTCAGTGCAGGAGGTGAGAAACATGGACGAGGAAGACGACGAGCTGCAGACCGAGGTCGAGAACGAGCTTGCCGGTCGGATCTTGCAAAGGGGTAAGCGTCCCAAGGTCCGTAAGGTCAAGGCTGGTGTGGTGCTGGTGCACGAAGGGGAACAAGGCAAGGCTCTGTTTGTTCTGCTCGACGGCCGCCTATCGGTAAAGGTGGAGGACAAGGTCCTCGCCGAGCTGGGGCCCGGATCGGTGGTTGGCGAGCGCGCGGTGGTCGATGCTGGGCTGCAGAAATCGACGGTCCCCGTCACGGTGCTTGTGCTTCAAGGCCCAGGTTTCGCGGTCGGAGAACGACACGAGTTGAAGGCCGGCAGTCGTACGTCAACGCTGACCGCGGTGACCGATTGTCGCGTCGTCGCGGTTGCCCCGGAGGATGTCGATCCGGAGATTCTGCGGCAACTGGCCGAGCATCACCATCGCGAGGGGGACCACTAGCCGCGAGGATCTACGGGGCCAGGGTGCCGGTCACAATCATGTTGAAGGTGCCCGCAACCATATCCAAGCCTCCGTGCGCCGATCCGGCGCCGGTAGCGTCCCGGAATCGTCCCGTTCCGCCGGTCACGGTCCAGTGGCCGGTGCCGTGGAAGGTGAGGACGCCCGCTGGGCACCCCACGTCCTGGCTGGTGATCGTGAGAGTGTCACCGCTGGTGGCGGTCAGCGTTTGAGTATTGACGTTTGAAAGGCCGCCGAGGCAGCTGAGGTCCACGCCCGTGATGGTGATGGTTCCCCGGTTCGTGACAGAGCCCATGTCCGTGGCCCAGCCTGACCCCGCCCACGCGAAGGTGGTCGGGCCGGTCACCGTGGACCTACCGGTCAAGCTTGCGTTGAAGGGGACCTGAACGCCGGCTGCTGAGACAGGGTTCGCGCTGAGCCCGAGCGTTCCGAGGGCGAGAAGCGCCACCGAGGCAAAGATCCTTCTGATCATTTCCGTACTCTCCACAACTCCATCGGAATCCCTGCGGATGCTGCAGGGATACCGACAACGTACCGAGAGGACGACCCGCAGGCATCAACCTTTTGGTCGATTTATACAAAGCGCGTGCCCGGGCGAGCATTAGCCCATCATCTGGATCACGCTGAGGAGGTTCCCCTCGCTGTCTTTGAAGTTGAGCCGCGAGGGCCGGTCGTTCGGACGAGCCCACCCTCCCCGGCAAGAAGACGAGACGCCCGCACAAAGAAAGAGAGCGGAGCTCTCGGTGGCTCCGCCCTCGAAGGGACCCATCGGGCCGCGGCCGGATGGTCACGGCAAATGCGAGTCCTCGTGCACCGGCGCGGGTCCTGGCAGGTGTGACTCCTCGTGCGCAAGCGAGGGAACGACCTGGGCCGGGACATGGGAGTCCTCGTGCGCCAACGGTGGACCGGCAGCGGGCAGCGTGACGTTGGACTTGGCAGCCGAGTTATCGGCTTGCTGGTTGGTCGCCTGCGACGGCCCGGAGCCGGCGACCGGCGTACGAAGGGTGTATCCCAGCGCGCCGCCAAGCAGCCCTGCCGCTACCACAGCGAATAGCAATACTGCGAGAAAACTCGGGAATCGATTGGTCTGCAGTCGAGCTTGCATGTCTGACCTCCATTTGGTTGTAACGACCGGGTTCAGCGTAGAGAGGCAAAGCGCTGGCAGAATCCACCGTTTGGTCGATTTCTGCGCGCCGCTTTCAAACCAGCCTTGGATGATCCCCTGCTTACGTCCGGTTACGAAGCATCCGCCCTTGAGTTTCGTTGTGTGCTGGGCCGTGCCGGCGAGGAGTTGGCCATCGCCAAACCCGTTGCTTCGAGGCGCTCGAAGATGAGGCGTACGGCCATCGACCCCTCGCCAACGGCCGCCGCGACTCGCTTGATCGATCGACTACGGACATCGCCGACGCAGAAGATTCCGGGCCTGCTGGTTTCGAGAGCAAGGGGCGGCTGATCGCTAGCGTCGAGGCGGGAGGAGGGGATGTCCGCGCCCGTCAGCAGAAATCCGTGGTCGTCCGCGGCGAGTTGGCCGCTCAGCCATTCAGTACTCGGGTTGGCCCCGATGAAGACGAATAGACCGCGGGTAGGAATCGTGGAGGTCTCCAGGCTCTGCTGATCTCGCAGGTTGACACCCTCGAGTGCCTTGTCG
Source organism: Candidatus Dormiibacterota bacterium (assembly GCA_035938265.1). Classification (GTDB taxonomy): domain Bacteria; phylum Chloroflexota; class Dormibacteria; order DASZGP01; family DASZGP01; genus DASZHA01. The sequence continues at coordinate 2,802 of DASZHA010000073.1, read as the reverse complement.
CCCACCAGGCCTGTGACATCCGTGCGCGTTGACACCCGGATCTTGGGGTGCCGCTCAATCTGGTCGATCAGGTATCGCGACATCGAGTGCGCCAGTGACTCACCTCGAATGGCGATGCGAACATCGGTGCATGAGCGTGCAAGGTACAGGGCCGCCTGTCCGGCTGAGTTACCTCCTCCCACAACGACCACTGGACCTCCGACACAGGCCTTGGCCTCCATCTGGGTTGCCGCGTAGTAGACGCCAGCGCCCTCGAAATCGGTCAGTCGATCCAGTTGGAGGCGGTTGTAGCGCGCACCGGTGGCGATGATCACCGACCTGGCGGCGACCGTATCGCCATTATCAAAGCGAACTTGGTGAGGTCCAGCGCCCGAAGAAAGCTCGACCGCGGACGTGCCCAATTTGATGCGGACCCCGAACTTCTGGGCCTGGAGCACGGCCCGCGCCGTGAGCTCTTCGCCCGACAAGCCGGCGGGAAAGCCCAGATAGTTCTCGATCCGAGTTGACGTGCCCGCCTGGCCTCCCAGAGCGGTGTTCTCGGCGAGCATTGTCGAAAGGCCCTCTGATGCTCCGTAGACGGCGGCGGATAGACCGGCCGGGCCCGCGCCGATAACAAGGAGATCACACATATCAGACTCGTCTTCAACGGGTGGCTCGGCCAGTCCGAGAGCCGTGAGGAGGGCCAGGTTGCTCGGATTGCGGAGCAGCGAACCGCCCGGAAGGATGACGATCGGCAGCTCATCGACCGGCACTTCGACCTCGCGAAGCACGGCCTCCGTCTCGGGCGAGCCTTCCAGGTCCAACCACCGGGACGACAATCGGTTGCGCGCGAGCACCTCCAGGAGCCTGTGGGTGTCGGCGTCAAATCGCGAGCCTACGAGGACCGGCCCCGAGCCAAGGCTGGTGAGCCGGGAGTGCCTCAGAAGGAATGCCCGCAGGATCAGATCACTCAGGTCGGGCTCTTCGGACATGATCACCCTGACTTGTGGGGGGGAGATTCGCAGGATTCTGCCGTCGGAAATAGCGACGGCGGTCACGTACGGGCTCTGACCGGTGAGGAGGCTCATCTCGCCAATGAATTCGCGTGGCCCATACGTGTTGACCACGAACTCGTCTTGGTGGCCGTAGCGATCGACGATATTGATGTGGCCGTCGAGCAACACAATCATGTCGTAGCTGGGGTCGCCGTCCGCGATCAGAATCTCATCGTTCAAAACGTGGTGTTCGGTGCCATAACGCCGAAGAGCCTTCAGTTGCGATTCCCCGAGCAGAGGGCGAAGGTCGGGTTTGTCGATAGGAGGTTCGATCGGGGAACGCGAACTCATGCACAAATTGTCCGACCGACAGTGGGCATCTTCAGGTCGAACTAGGTCAGCGGACCCCAGAAGCGCCTGGGTTCGCTCTCGCCCGCTTCCGGGAACGTCCGCGGACCCTACCGGACCAAGGCGGCGACCCACATCGTGCCCAACAGGTCGGCGAACCGGTCCTCGGGCCAGCCGCGCTCCACGACCAGGCGAAGCCAAAGCGCACCGTCCAACGTCGCCGCGAGCAGGTCGCGGCACTCCGCTTCGCTTACGGCCAGTCGGCCGGTCTCGGCAGCGGCCCGTGCGTAGTGTCCGGCTGCGTCGAGTCGCCGCTCCTCGAACTCGGTGAGCATCGCCGCGGCCTCCGACTCGCTCGTCGCTGCTCCCTGCAGTGCGCGGAGCAGCGGGGCCAAGCGCCGGAACACCGGCAGGTAGAGGACGGCGTGACCTCGAAGCCGGGTGGCGAGGTCCGGTTCAGCTAGCACCGCCCGGGTCTCCGGGCGGTCGAGGAGCCGGACGTCCCCCTCGTCGCCCCGCGTTGCGGTGGACAACACCTGTCGCAGAAGCGTGGGCTTGCTGTGATACGCCGCGTACACGGTTTCGACCGCAACGCCCGCGGTGCGGGCGACCTCGGCCATCGTGGTGCGTCCGTAACCCTCGCGGATGAACAGCTCATACGCGGCCTGGACGATCCGGTGTCGCGTCTCGCCGGCCTGCTCGCGACGCCGGGTGGAGCGGTAACTCCTCTTGACTTCCCCGATCATTGGATACATCCTTACAGTATTGAAAGAAGTCTAGCAGTATCGGAGGTAATCGTAATGGGTGCAGAGGTCGAAGACTTCTTGGGGGCGACCATGCCGCGGCTGAACGAGGCGGAGATCGCCCTGCACAACGGTGACGCCGGTCCCCGGATCGCCATGTGGTCGCACACCGACCCGGTCACCCTGTTCGGGGCCGCGATGGGCGGCACCGGATGGGCCGAGATCGGGCCGATCTTCGAGCAACTCGGATCGACCATGTCGAACTGCACCGCGTACGAAAACGAGGTCGTCGCGGCTGGCGCCAGTGGCGACCTAGCCTACATCGTGGCGCTCGAGCACACGACCGCGTCCGTGAAGGGCGCTCCGCCGCAGCCCTACGTCCTCCGTGTCACCACCGTGTTCCGCCGGGAAGGCGGGGAGTGGAAGGTGGTGCATCGCCACGGCGACCCGGCCTCGGACAGCGGACGTGCGATGGTACAACAACTGACGTCCACCTCCGCCGGATAGCCGGAGCGGCGTGGTTGGCGTCAAGCCTTCTTGATTGTTGGAAGCCAGTATGGTTCGGAGGGAAGGGTCCGCCAGCCAAGGGACGAGGAGTGGTCGATCAGAGTCCGGGTAGCGCGAGCAATCGTCGGCCGGGTGTCATCGGCGCGGTGAAGAAGCGCCCAGGCCCATAGAGGCACCGGTGATCGGACGGGCCGGCGGGTCAAGGTCGGCGGCATCGGCGCCACATGCCG
>DASZHA010000072.1:0-6527 GCA_035938265.1 Candidatus Dormiibacterota bacterium | reverse complement strand
ACATGTTCGCCACCACCCACGACGAGGCCAACCGCGCCACCGTGATCGGCGTTCCGGGCGACGACCTGGACCTCGTCGGTATCGCCGTTTATGGCCCGCGAAACAAGGTCGACAAAGCGCTCAAGGGTGCGCGGCTGCACGGCTGACGGCCAGTAGCCTCTTGAGGTGACCACCCGACGGGTTCCTGGCTTGGCATGGGCGGCGCTGGGAGTGGTTGCTTTCTCCGGCACCCTGCCGGCCACCGTCTTCGCCCTACGCGGCTTCGATCCCGCGCTGGTCGGTGCCGGTCGTTCAATTGTCGCGGCGGTACTAGCGGCCGCCGCCCTCGTGGCCACCCGGGCCCGGCTCCCGACCGGGGCTCAACTGCCCGGGCTGATCGCAGTGGCCCTCGGCTGCGGCATCGGGTTCGGGCTACTCTCGGCGATCGCCCTCCATGACGTCTCGTCCTCCCACGCAGCTGTGGTCATCGCCATGCTGCCCGCCGCCACGGCTGTGGCTGCCGTCATTCGTGCGGGCGAGCGCCCGCCTCTCCTGTTCTGGGTGGCGAGCGGGACCGGGACCCTGGCCGTGGTGGTTTTCGCCCTGCACCAGGGTGTCGGGGAGCTGAAGGTCGCCGATGGCATGCTCCTCGCCGCGCTTGTCGTTGCCGGCATCGGCTATGCGGAGGGCGGGCGCCTGACGCGGGATACCGGCATGTCGGGATGGCAGGTCGTCTCGTGGGGCCCATCCTGGCGCTCCCGATCTCGCTGCCGGTTACCGTCGCCGTCGCGGCGATGCACCCGCCGCATTTCGACGGCTCGGCGATCGCCGGCGCCACCTACGTCTCGGTGATCAGCGTCTGGCTGGGGTTCTTCCCCTGGTACCGCGGCCTTGCGGAATCGGGCATTGCCCGGGCCAGCCAGGTCCAGCTCGCTCAGCCCTTCATCACCCTGGCGCTTTCTGCGTGGCTCCTAAGCGAACGGCCCGGGATCGACGCCTACATCACCGCGGTCGTGGTGCTCGCCTGTATCGCCGTGACTCAGCGGGTGCGCTACCGGCGGGTCGCGCCCGCGGTCATCCCACAGGAAGAGGCCGTCTGAGGTTCGGCTAGCCTCGGTGGATGGATTCCCCCGTGGTAGAGGAGGCCTCCCACCATAGGGCCGCGGCGGACGCGCCGCGGCCCGTCTCCCGACGATTCCTCGCCACCCTCCTCGTCGGCACATCGCTCAACCCGCTGAACTCCTCGATGATCGCGGTCGCGCTGGTGCCGATCGCTCGCGACTTCCAGGTCAGCGTCGCGGTGGTCTCCCTCCTGATCGCGGGATTCTTCGTCGCAGCGGCCATCGGGCAGCCGCTGATGGGGCGGCTGGCGGATGCGGTCGGACCGCGACGGACATTCGTCTTCGGTGTCGCGCTCGTCGGCGTGTCAGGCGCGGCCGCGGCCTTGGCCCCCACGTTCGCTCTGCTGGTCCTGGCCCGAGTGGTCATGGCGATCGGCAGCTCGGCCACCTACCCCGCGGCGCTGGCGCTGATCCGGCGCGAGGTGGGCGGGCGCCGCGGGGGCGACGTTGCCGGCCCCCTCGGGGTCCTGTCCTTCGCCGGCTTCACCACGGCCGCGATGGGCCCCGTGGTTGGTGGGCTGCTGGTGGCGACCTTCGGCTGGCGCGGCATCTTCGCGGCCAACGTGCCGGTCATCGCGATCGGGCTGGTGCTGGCGATGACGTCGCTGAGTGCCGATCCGCCGTCAGGCCACACGTCACCGCGTCACCTGCTGGAGTCGCTTGACCTCCCCGGGCTGGGCCTGTTTGCGGTCACGGCTGTGACCCTCCTCGGCTTCCTGCTATCTGCCGGCGACCAGCAGCCGATCTGGCCGCTGTTGCCCGTCGCGCTGGTCGCGCTGGCTCTCTTCATCCTTCGCGAGCGTTCCCAGCCCAGGCCATTTGTCGATGTGCGCATGCTGGCCCGCAACCGCGCTCTGGTTGGGGTGTTCGTCCAATTCGCGGCGCTGAACATCGTTTTCTACAGCATCTTCTTCGGGCTGCCCATCTGGCTGGAGCAGGCGCGCGGCTTCAACCCCGGCCAGGTCGGCCTGCTGATCCTGCCGATCACGGGGATTGGCATCGCCTCGATCCCCGTGGCGGCGGTGCTCCTCCGCCGCGTCGGCACGCGACCGCCGCTGGTGCTGGGCGGCATCGGCCTGGTCGCCGGGACCGCGTCGCTGCTGCTGGCGGGCAATAACACCGGTGTGCTTGGCCTTGTCGCCATTGCCGCGGTCCTCGGCCTGCCCAACGGCTTCAACAACATGGGTATGCAAGCGGCCCTGTACGAGGCGTCGCCGCCGGAGAGCACCGGCGCCGCGGCCGGCCTCTTCCAGACCTTCCGCTACGTGGGCGCCATCCTCGCCACCAGTCTCATCGGCCTCTTTTTCGGCCGGGACGTGACCAGCGATGGCCTGCACGCCCTCGCCGCGGTCATCGCTGTTATCAGCGGATTCCTCCTGCTGACCTCCCTGGCGACGCGGCGCCACGTCAGGCGCCTCTCAGGTTGAGCTGCGCTAGACGTTGACGCGGCGGGCGCGCTCCAGGAAGCTGCGCTCGACATTGTTGGTCGTGAGCGCGATCGCGGCGACGTATGCCGTGGTGGCCGCGTCATTGCGCCCAAGCCGGCTGAGCAGGTCCGCCCGGATCGCGTGGTAGAGGTAGTAGTCGCCGAGATCGAGGTCGTCGACAAGCGCCAGGGCGGCCTCCGAGCCTTCCACCTCGGCCACCGCCACGGCTCGGTTCAGCGCCACGACCGGGGTCGGCGTCAGCTCCAGCAGCTGGTCGTAGAGCCGGAGGATCTGACCCCAGTCCGTGTCGGCCGCAGTCGGCGCGTCGCTGTGGACAGCGTTGATCGCCGCCTGGACCTGGTAGCGCCCTGGCTGGTTTTGCCGCAGGCAGCCGCGGACGATGGTCTGGCCCTCGGCGATCATGTCCTGGTCCCAGATGGCGCGGTCCTGGTCGGACAAGAGCACGAGGTCACCGCTAGGAGTCGTGCGGCTCCCCCGGCGCGATTCGATCAGCAACATCAGGGCCAGCAGGCCCTGGGCCTCCATCTCGTCCGGCATCAGCTCGACCAGGACGCGAGCCAGTCGGATCGCCTCGGAGCACAGCTCGCCGCGCGCCAGCTCATCGCCCGAGCTGGCCGAATAGCCTTCGTTGAAGATCAGGTAGAGAACGGCCAGCACCGCGCGTAGCCGCGCCGGCAGCTCTGCCTCGCCCGGGACCCGGTAGGGGATATGGGCATCGCGGATCTTGTTCTTGGCGCGCACCAGCCGCTGGGCCATGGTCGCCTCCGGAACGATGAAGGCGCGGGCGATCTCCGCCGTCGTCAGGCCTCCCAACAGCCGCAGGGTCAGGGCGACCTGCACCGCCGGCGCCAGCGCGGGGTGGCAGCAGGTGAATATCAGGCGGAGGCGTTCATCCCGCATTGGGCCCTCATCGACCGGCTCGTGGTCGGCGTGGAGCAGGGCGGCCTGCGCGTGGCGGTCCTCGCGAGAGGCTTCACGCCGCAGGCGGTCGATGGCCCGGTTGCGGGCGGTGGTGATGATCCAGCCGGCGGGGCTGGGAGGCGGTCCGGTATCGGGCCACCGCTGCACCGCAACGGTGAACGCGTCCTGGACCGCCTCCTCGGCGACGTCGATGTCGCCAAATGCCCGCACCAGCACCGCGACTGCGCGACCGTACTCCTCGCGGAATACACGTTCGATCTCGGAGGCCTGGACCCCGGGCACTCTCGGTCTCAGCCGGCCTCCGCCTCGAAGGGCCTGACTTCGACCGGTCCCGCGCATGCCACGGTGGCCTTGGACGCCCATGCCAGCGCGGCGTCGAGGTCCTCGGCCTGGATGACCCAGAAGCCGCCAATATGCTCCTTGCCCTCGGCGAAGGGGCCGTCGGTGGTGAGCACGTCGCCGTCCTTGACCTGGACGGTGGTGGCGGTGGTGTGGGGGTGCAGGCCGCCGGCAAAGACCCAGCCGCCGGCCGACTTCAGCTCGGCGTTGAAGTCGTCGACGTCTTTGTAGATCTTCTTCATCTCATCCTCGGTCGGCTCGGGCTCGCCGTCGAGCGAGTAAACGCTGAGCATGTACTGGTTCATTCGATTTCCTCCTAGGCAAGAGACCTTGCCTCCTGTGTCCGTTGGCCGGCACCTCCGGCCTTTCACCTCCTATACGAAGGGGGTCAGGCCAGATCGACAGGGCGCCAGGCCCGTCGCCTCGGCGGCCAGTCGGGGACCTCGCGGCGATCTACTACTTCAGTCGCTACGCGTCGCCGTAGCTTCTTCCTTTTCCAGGATGTCGAGCGTCTGCCGCAGGTAGCGGCCCAGTAACTTCCCGCCGCCCATCGACCGGATGATCGTCTCCCAGAACAGTCCGTGCACTCCCTTGTAGTCGCGCGTTATGTGGACATCTACGTGGCTTCCGCCGGCATCCAGCGGGCTGACCCGATAGATCCACTCGGTGCCAGGGTTCAGGAAGTTGCCGCCCTGGCAAGTGATGCGAACCACCCCCGGTTCCGACCAGTCGTAGCGCTCCTCGGCCCAGCCGGTGGCGGTCCCCTCCCGGACCAGGGCGGTGCGGTCACCCTGCTCCAGCAGCTCGTACTTGCCGGCGCTCAGCGCCGGCCAGATCTCAGGCCGCCGCTCGCTGAAGTCGGTCAACGCGCCGATCACCCGCTCGGGCGGCACGGTCGTGTCCTCGGCGTATGTGAATTGGCGCTTGCCCATCTACCCGGCGGCCTTCGAGGCCGTCCGGCGCTCGAGCCACCGTCGCAAGAACGACCCCAGGACGGCGAAGAATGCGCCGAACAGGCCGGTGAGCCAGGGCAGCAGCAGCGGGTCCTGACCCAGCAGCTGGTGGTCATCGCCGTGCAAGAGCACGTGCGTGCCCAGGATCGCGAGTCCGAAGGTCAGGCCCGCCGCCAGGCCTCGGACGGCCGCTTCCGAGGTCCGCCGGTGCTCGAGCCCGCCAATGATCCCGCCGATCGCGGCGACCAGCTGCAGCACCAGGTACACCACCGCGACCGGGCCCAGTACGGCACCACAGATGACACCGAAGACCAGCGGTACCACCAAGACCAGCAGCAGCTGCACCCCCGTCGGGCGGTCCGCGAACAGCACCGGCAGCCGGCTGTGCTCCCCTTCAGCCATCCCCGCAGCTTAGTACGCGCGGGTGGTTCCGCGTTTTGGCACGCCCCTAAGATCTGAGCGCGTGCGCTCGCAACTACCGCCGGCCAGGGACCTACGATGAGCAGGAGGAAACAGGTTGACCATCGACCCCGTGACCGAAGGCCATACATACCGCGAGCTGATGTTCAAGCTCGCCGGCGAGGGCGACCCCTCGGACGCGATGCTGAAGGCGCCGGCGACCGTGCGCGAGATCGTTGCGGGGGCTGGCGACAAATTGCGCACCCGGCCAGCGGAGGGGGAGTGGTCGGTGCTCGAGCTGCTCGGCCACATGGTCGACGCCGAGCTGATGCAGGGCGTTCGCATGCGGATGATCCTGGGCGAGGAGGACGTCCAGCTGGCCGGCTACGACCAGGACGAGTTCGTTCGGGCCCAGCGATACAACGAAGCCGAGCCCGAGCCGCTATTGCGAGCCCTGGAGGTGCTGCGCCCGGTTAATGTCGCGCTCTGGCGATCGCTCAGCGCGGAGGAGCGGCAGCACTCCGGGAAGCACAGCGAGCGCGGCCGCGAGTCCCTTGAGACCACCTACCGGATGCTCGCCGGCCACGACGTCTTCCACTTTGACCAGATGCGAAAGACCCTGGAGGCGGTGGCCGGCTAGGGCTGCGCCTTGAACCGCTTCCGCGACTCCTCGATCTCCTCGATCGCGGCCCGTCTCCCAGACCAACCGCGGGTATCCGTCGACTTGCCCGGTTCCAGGTCTTTGTAGACGTCGAAGAAGTGCCCTATCTCCAGCCGGATGTGATGGGGCACGTCGTCGAGGTCGCCCCACTCGATCCGCGGGTCGCCGGCGGGCGCCGCCAGGATCTTGGCGTCGGGGCCGTTTTCGTCGTGCATCCAGAAGACCCCCAACGGCCGGCAGCGAATGTAGCAGCCCGGGAAGGTCGGCTCGTCGACCAGCACCAGCACGTCAAGCGGGTCACCGTCGCCAGCAAGGGTCTCGGGGATGAAGCCATAGTCGGACGGGTAGCGGGTCGAGGTGAAGAGCTCGCGGTCAAGCTCGATCACGCCCGTCTCGTGGTTCATCTCGTACTTGTTCCGGCTCCCCTTGGGAACCTCGATCACTGCCGTGAACTCCACCCGGCTGATCCTACTTGAATACGCCGATGGGATAATCCGCCGGAATGAGCGGCGTCGTCGAGGTCCAGCAGGTCCGCAAGCGTTACGGGCAGCGCCAGCCGTGGGCCGTCGACGGCGTCAGCCTCACCGTTGGCGAAGGCGAGGCCTTCGGCCTCCTCGGTCCCAACGGCGCCGGCAAGACCACCATCGTCAAGATGCTGGCGGGCCTGACCAAGCCGGTCGAGGGGCGGGTCCGCATCTTCGGCAAG
>DASZHA010000071.1:0-10853 GCA_035938265.1 Candidatus Dormiibacterota bacterium | reverse complement strand
TTGTCGGTCCGCCACCGGAGGAAGCGTGCGGCGTGACGGAAGCGTCCGTTCTGCATCTTCTCGAAGTTGACCTCGCAGACCAACTCCGGCCGCACCGCGGTCCAATCGAGGTTCTTGGCCCCGGTCCAGCGGCTCGGCGACCCCGGGGTGCGGCCCTCGCCGAAGCTGTCGCCGGAGGTCTTGGTTTCCAGCGGCTTCAGCTTCTCCAGCACCGCCTTGCGCTCGGCTGCGTTGAAGGACGACGTGTGCCCTACATGGTGGAAGACACCCTTGTCGTCGTACAGGCCCAGCAGCAGCGAACCCACCCCGGGACCGGCAGCGTACGGCCGGTAGCCGCCGACGACGCAGTCGACGGTTCGCATGTGCTTGATCTTGACCAGCACTCGTTCGCCCGGTCGGTAGGTTCCGTCGGCCCGCTTGGCGACCACGCCGTCGCACCCGGCGCCCTCGTACTTCTCGAACCAGGTGGCGGCCTCGTCGGCGTCCTCGGTCTGGGGTGTCGCTCTCACCTGGAGCTGGGGCTTGAGAAGCTTGAGCAGGGCGGCGCGGCGCTCGCGGAACGGCTTGTTGGTGATGTCCTTGCCACCACTGACCAGGGCGTCAAAGACGATCAGGGAGGCGGGGATCTCCTGCGACAGCATCCTGACGCGTGACTCTGCGGGGTGAATGCGGAGCTGGAGGGAGTCAAAGTCGAGCCCGTTCTTGCCCGCGACCACGATCTCGCCATCGACCACCGACCCTTTGGGGAACGCCTTCTTGATCGGGTCCAAAAGCTCGGGGAAGTAGCGCTGCAGCGGCTGGCCGTTGCGGCTACAGATGTAGATGTCGTCGTCGACAAAGACGATGGCGCGGAAGCCGTCCCACTTGGGCTCGTACTGCCAGCCCTCGCCGCGCGGGATGTCGGCGGCCGACTTGGACAGCATCGGCGCGACCGGGGGCTTCAGGGGCAGCACCCGGGTATCGTAAAGCGCTATGGCCAAGGAATCAGCCGTCATCGAGGTGGACGGCAAGGAGATCGCCATCTCCAACCCCTCCAAGGTCTTCTTCCCCGAGATCGGGGTGACCAAGATGGAGCTGGTGGAGTACTACCTGACGGTCGGGCCAGGCGCCCTTCGCGGCTGCTTCGAGCGCCCCACCGTGATGAAGCGCTTCCCCGAGGGCGCCGAGGGCGAGTTCTTCTTCCAAAAGCGGGTGCCCGCCAACCGGCCGCCGTGGCTCGACACGGTCACCGTCCATTTCCCGAGCGGGCGCTCAGCTGAGCTCCTGGCGCCAACCGACCTGGCCCACGTCATCTACGCGATCAACCTGGGCTGCATCGACCTCAATCCCTGGCCGGTGCGACGGGCCGACGTCGACCACCCCGACGAGCTGCGCGTCGACCTCGACCCCACGCCGGAAGCGGGCTGGGCCGACGTCAAGAGCGTCGCCCTGGTGGTGAACGACGTGCTCAACGACCACGGGCTCACCGGCTACCCGAAGACTTCCGGCTCGCGGGGCATCCACGTCTACGTCCGGATCGCGCCGGAGTGGGATTTCACCGGGGTGCGCCGGGCGGCGCTGGCGCTGGCCCGGGAGGTCGAACGGCGGGTGCCGGAACTGGCAACCACCGCCTGGTGGAAGGAGCAGAGGCACGGAGTGTTCATCGACTACAACCAGAACGCCCGCGACCGAACCATCGCCTCGGCCTACTCGGTGCGGCCTAGCCCCTCGGCACGAGTGTCGGCGCCGCTCGAGTGGAGCGAGGTGCGGGACGCGGAGATGGAGGACCTGACCCTCAAGACCGTGCCGGAGCGCTTCGCCAAGAGCGATCCGACGGCGGCCATGGATGACACCCCAGGACGCCTGGAAGCACTCCTCGACCTGTCCCAGCGTGATGAGGAGGGGGGCCTCGGCGACGGTCCCTGGCCGCCGCACTTTCCCAAGCAGAAGGGCGAGCCCAAGCGGGTCCAACCCTCGCGGGCACGTACGGACCCCTGATGAACGCGGTCGTGATGCACCAGCTGGGGAGCCCTGAGGTGCTGCGCTACCAGGAGTGGCCCGACCCCGAGCCTGGGGCGGGAGAGGTGCTCGTCGAGGTCGAGGCGGCCACCGTCAACCGAACCGACCTCTTCCACCGCTCCGGGCGCTTCTTCATCCAGAAGGATTTGCCGCACATCCTGGGAATGGACGTTGCCGGCCGGATCGCAGCGCTCGGTCCCGAAGTCACGGGCTGGGCGGTTGACGACCGGGTGGTCGCCACCTTCGAGGAGCTTGGCCGCGCCCAGGACGGGGCGTACGCCGAGCTAGTAAGCCTGCCGGTCGAGGAGCTACACAGGATCCCGGCCGGCCTCGAGTACGCCGACGCTGCGGCCATCGGTCGGGCCTTCACCGCTGCCTGGGTGGCGCTGGTGCACCGGGGCCGGATGACGCCGGAGGACACCGTGCTGATCCAGGCGGCCTCCAGTGGGGTGGGCACCTCCGCGGTCCAGATTGCCCACGCCAAGGGCGCCCGCGTCATCGCCCTGTCCTCGGCGGGTAAGGCCGACCGGCTCAAGGAGCTGGGTGCCGACGTGGTCATCGATCGCAACCGCAACGAGGTCGAGGACCTCGTCGCCGACGCCACCGAGGGGCAAGGTCCGTCCCTGGTGCTGGAGCTGGTGGGCCGGCGCACCCTGCAGAGCTCCATCGAGATGGCGGGCGAGAATGGGCGGGTCATCATCGCCGGAACCATCAGTGGCGACGAGGCCGAGATCGATGCCCTGGACATCCTCACCAAGAACCTGGTGCTGCTTGGCTCCTTCGGCCGCGTTCGAGACGACGAGTGGGAGGCGATTCTTTCGGGGTTCGCCAGTGGCACCTACAAGGCGGTGATCGACGAGGTCCTGCCCCTCAGCGCGGCCGCCGAGGCCCACGAGCGCCTCGAGGATGGGGAAACGTTCGGCAAGCTGGTCCTCTCGCCCAGGTTGGACCGCGAGCCCTAGCCGGTCGGCACCTCCGCGGGACGTTGCCCGGGCTCGCGGGCCGGCGGCTCCTCTTCGGGAGGGGCATGCGCCTCCTCCGGGGTCCCGCCGGCGTCGGCTACCACCGGGGCCTGCGGGTTGCGGATGCCGAACCCGCTGACCGCCGCCCCCAGCAGCAGCAGCCCGGCGCCGAAGAACATGGCCAGGTGCATGGCGTCGGTGGAGGCCTGCCGCACCGCCTGGGCCTGGGCCGGGTCCAGCCCCTGTGGCGCCCGGTTGAGCGGGCTGATGGTCTGCCGGACGGTGGGATTGTTGGGGTCAAGGCTGGGTGAGTGCTGGGTCAGGCTGGCGTAGAAGCCGCTGGTGATGGCGACGAATATCACCGCCCCCGCCAGCTGCGGACCGATTCGCGAAATCGCGTTGTTGATCGCCGACGCCAGGCCGGAGTTGTGGGAGGGCACGGATGTCATCACCGCGGTCGTCAGGGGCGCCACCATGATCGTCAGGCCAGCGCCGAAGATCAGCAGGCCAGGTAGGAAGTCGACCAGGTAGGAAAGCGGAGGGATCAGCGTCTGGGGGTGACCGGGGTCGAGCAGCCACGCCTGGCTGTCGACCGGGACTCGGGCCAGGTAGAGGACCCCAACCGCCATCAGGATGGGACCGATGGTCATGAACCAGCGCGGGCCGATGCGCCCGGCGAGGGCGCCGAACCGGGCTGAGAACAACACCAGCAGGAGGGTGCCGGGGATACCGCTGAGCCCGGCCGCCGCAGCGGTGTAGCCAAGCGTGCCCTGCATGTACAGCCCGACGTTGTAGAAGGTGACGTAGAGGGCGCCATAGATCAGCAGGGTGGCGATATTGGTGACCGTGAAGTTGCGCGACCTGAACAGGCTCGGGGGTATGAGCGGGTGCTTGGCATACCGCATCTCGAAGGGAAGCACGACCAGGCCGAGCGCCCCCAGGCCGAGGGCAATGAACGGGATCGGCCCCTGCCACTCGTGCTGCTGGCCGTAGATAGCGCCGAAGGCCAGGCCGCCAACGGCGAAGGCGATGACGACGGCGCCCAGCCAGTCGAAGTTACCGTCAGACGTCTCGTCGCGACTCTCGCGGACGTGGGTGTACGTGGCCCACAACGCGACCAGGACCAGGGGCACGTTGATCAGGAAGGCGGCCCGCCATGAGAGGGTGTCGACCAGGATCCCGCCCAGGAACGGCCCCAGGATGGTGGTGCCTGCCGAGGCGCCCGCCCAGATGCCGAAGGCCCGACCCTGCTCCTCGCCCTCGAAGGTCGCGGTCAGCAGCGCCAATGAGCCGGGGACCAGCAGGGAGCCGAATACTCCCTGCAGGATGCGGGCCAGGATCAGCACCTCGATGGTCGGGGCCAGGCCACACATCACCGAGGTGACGCCGAAGCCCGCCAGGCCGACGATGAACATTCGCTTGCGGCCGTAGAAGTCGGAGATTGCCCCCGCCAGGATCAGCAGCGCGCTGAGAGTGAGCAGGTAGCCGCTGTAGACGTAGGCCTGCGCCTCCAGGGTGCCGAAGAGGGAGCTGTGCATCTCCTGCCCGATGCGTGGCAGGGCCACGTTGACCACGGTGGAGTCGAGGAAGACGATCCCGGATCCCAGGACCGCCGCCACGATGGTCCAGCGTTTGTAGTTCAACCCTCGTCTACCTCCGGCAACTGCTAACGCCCACAATACTTTGGCTATGCCCGAAACACTGCGCACCGAGACCGAGGCTGGGGTGCGGTCGATCGTCCTGACGCGGGCCGACGAGTACAACACCATCACGGTCGCCCTCCGCGACGAGCTGGCGGCGGCGATCGACGAGGCCGACGCCGACGACGCGGTCCACGTCATCCTGCTGCGGGCGGAGGGTCGCGCCTTCTGCGCCGGCTACGGCCTGGACTGGGGCACCGAGTGGATGGCGCAGGTGGCGGACAGCGAGCGGGCCTGGGACATCCCGGCCGACATGGCGGTGATGAAGACCTTCGTCGACACCTATATGAAGCTGTGGTACGCGCGCAAGCCGACGCTGGCGGCGGTGCAGGGCTGGTGTGTCGGCGGCGGCACCGACATGGTGCTCTGTGCGGACATCATCATCGCCGGCGACGGCGCCAGCTTCGGCTACCCGCCGTCCCGGGTCTGGGGCACCCCGACCACGGCGATGTGGGTCTACCGTCTCGGCTTCGAGAAGGCCAAGCGCTACCTCCTGACGGGCGACGAGATCCCCGCCCCGGAGGCCGCCCGCATCGGCCTGGTCCTGGAGGCGGTGCCGGACGCCGAGCTTGAGGGGCGGGCCTTCGACCTGGCGGCGCGGATGGCGCGGCTCCCCGTCAACCAGCTGGTGATGCTCAAGCTGCTTTGCAACCAGCCCGCGGAGGCGATGGGCCTCGCCTCGAGCCGCACGCTGGGAACCATCTTCGACGGCATGGCGCGTAACTCGCAGGAGGGTAGGGACTTCGTCGCCAGGGCCCATGAGGTGGGCTTCCGCGAGGCAGTCCGAGACCGCGACGACCCCTTCAAGGATTACGGCTCACGGCCCAAGCCACCGGAGAGCGCCGGCTAGACGATCAGCATCGAGTCGCCGAACTCGTGCCAGAGGTAGCGCTGCTCGACCGCGACGTCGTAGGCCTCGGCCAGGAGTCCGGGCTCGACCAGCGCCTCCAGCATCTCGACGTGGCTGGCCTGGGGCTCGTGCATCCCGGTGACCAGCCCATCGACGACGTTGAGCTTGCTCCACGGCGTGACCTTGAGGTCCGTCCAGCCGCGCATCGGCCGCAGGATCCCGTCGGCGGCGGCCGTCTCCAGCGCGCGCACCACCGTGGTCCCCACCGCGATCACCCGGCGCGCCTGCGAAACCTTCTCGACGGCGGTGGCGTCGACTTCGAACCACTCCTCGAAGAGACGGTGCTCCAGGTCGAAGTCGTCGTCCTGGTAGGAGCTGAGGCCGGTGTGGAGCAGGACCTCGGCGACGTCGACGGTCTGGTCCCGCAGCGACAGCAGCAGCTCGCGGCTGAAGGGGCGGCCAGCGGAGGGCATCTCGGCCGAGCCTGGCTTGCCCGCGTACACCGTCTGGTAGAAGTCGAGCGAGATCGGCCGCGGCACGTAGGAGTACCGGATGGGGTCGCCGGTGGCGACGATCTCGTCGAGGCCGTCGCCCGGCATGTCCAGCCGCCAGAGCAAGGGGATGTCGGGGCGACGGGTTTTGACGACAGCGACGAGGTTATCGCCGATCAGGAGCCGCTCGCCCTCACGCAGGTCCACGTTGCCGAAGGGTGGCTCGGGCTCGACGGCGAGGACGTCCCATGAGCCCTGGCGGCGCACGCAGGGGCGCAGCTGGACGATCGACCCGTCGACGCGGCGTGCCGGAACCGCCGCCGGGAGGGTGCGGCTGGTGTTCACCACCAGGAGGTCACCCGGATGCAGGAAGTCACCGATGTGGTCGAAGCGTGTGTGGGTGAAGGAGCGGTCGGCGCGGTCCAGCACCATCAGCCGGACGTGGTCGCGGCGGATGCCCCGCATCTCCGGCGGCACCGAGGCGCGCAGCTCCGGCGGAACCGCTGTCAAGAGATGGAGGTTGGCGGCCAGGTCAAGCACTGACGGCCTGCTTGAGGCTCTTGAGGACCGCCGTCGCCTCCAGCCGGCCCTCGGGCTGGGGCACCTCGCCGGCGGCGATGGCAACGAAGGCCTCGGCCACGTCGGCGGGGTCGAGCAGCTCAGCGGGGTCGTCTTCTGGCAGCGCCGCCCGGTGCATCTCGGTGTTCATATCGCCGGGGTCGACCGCGAAGATGTGGACGTTGGTGCCCTCCAGCTCCGCTGCCCAGGTCCGAGTCAGCCCCTCGATGGCGGCCTTGGAAACGGAGTAGGCGCCCCAGCCTGGGTAGCCGTTGATGGCGACATCCGACGTGACGTTGATGACCACGCCGCTGTCGTGTTGAAGCATTCCGCCCAGCAGCGACCAGGTGAGGTGGAAGGGCGCCTGCAGGTTGACCTTGAGCACGTCAGCAAAGACGTGCGGGGGGTAGTCCACCAGCTGGGGTAGGGGAGTGGGGCCCAGCTCCGAGGCGTTGTTGACCAGGATGTCGACGCGATTGAAGTGGTCGAGGGTGAGGACCACCACCCGTTCGACATCGCGCGTGACGCGCATATCGGCGACGATGGCAAGGACGTCGGCACCCAGGGCACGGGCCTCCTCGGCCACCCGGTCCAGGTCCTCCTGGCCTCGGGCGGCGATGGCGAGGGAAGCCCCCTCGCGGGCAAATGCGAGCGTCATGGCGCGGCCGAGGCCACGCGACGCCCCGGTGATCACAGCGGTCTTTCCAGCGAGCCTTTTCATGGATCCATCGTCTCTCGCATTGCCCCAGGACGCATCGGGCGCCGGTGGGAACCTGGCCTAAGACTTAAGACCGAGGCGACGGGTCAGTCCAGCAGTCGCAATCGCACCGCCGCCAGGGCGGCCTGAGTCCTGTCCCGGACGCCCAGCTTCTGCAGGATGCTGCTGACGTGCGTCTTGACCGTCTTCTCCGAGACGAAGAGCCGGCGCCCGATCTCCTTATTGGGGAAGCCCTCGGCCAGCAGCCGCAGGACGTCACGCTCCCGGGGGGTGAGATCGGCACCCACCTGGGGCTCGACGGTGCGATGCATGAGGCGGCTGGCGGCCTCGGGATGGAGCACCGCCTGTCCGGCGTGGACGTCGCGGATGGCCTTGGCCAGGGCCTCCGGGGCGACGTCCTTGAGGAGGTAGCCGGCAGCCCCCGCCTGGATCGCGTTGAACACCTGGGCGTCGTCGATGTAGCTGCTGAGCACCAGCACCCGCGTGCTAGGCAGGGTGCGGTGCAGCCCGGCGATGGCGGCCACGCCGTCGCCCTCGGGCATCAGGAGGTCCATCAGGACCACGTCGGGGTTCAGCTCCTCGGCCATGCGCTGGGCGGTCACGCCGTCGCCGGCCTCGCCCACCACCTCGATGCCCTCCTGCAGCTGCAGGAAGCTGCGCACCCCCTCGCGGACCACGGCATGGTCGTCGGCCAGCAGGACGCGGATGGGGTCAGCCACCGGTCTTGCCCGCCGTCGCCGGCAGGAACACCGAGATGGTGGTGCCGTCGCCCTCTGAGGCGTCGATTGTGAGGGCGGCGTTGATGTCCGCCGCCCGGGAGCGCATCGTCTCCAGCCCCATGGTGCGAACCGTGCGGGGCAGCTCCTCGGGGTCGAAGCCGGGGCCGTGGTCCTGGATCGACATCTCGGTGCCCGCCCGCCGGTGGCGGAGCACGACTGTGATGGGGGCGTCGCCGGAGTGCTTGATCGCGTTCTGCAGCGCCTCCTGGGCGATGCGAAGGAGGGCGAACTCCTGGTCCAAGGCGAGCTCGGGCTTTCCCTCGACCCGGACCTCGATGTCGGCCTGGTGCGACCGGCGCAGGGCATCGACGTGGTCCTGGAGAGTGGCGGCCAGCCCGTCCCGCTCCAGGCTCTTGGGACGCAGCGCGTAGACCAGCCCCCGCATCTCACCCAGCGCCGCCGCCGCCTGCTCCTGGAGTCGCTCCAGGGCCTCGGCCGCGGCCCCTGGATCCGTCCTGGCCCGAAGCGCCGCCGCCCGGGCCTCGAACTGCATGCTGAACAGGGTTTGCGAGACGGCGTCGTGGAGCTCGCGGGCGACACGGTTGCGCTCCTCGACCACCGCCAGGGTCTGGCCCTGGGAGTAGACGTTGGCGGTCGCGATCGCGATCCCAGCGTGGGAGGCCAGCATCTCGACGAGGCGCTGGTCACGGGCGTTGAAATGCCCCTCGGGGTTGCCAGAGAGGTAGATCTCGCCCAGGGTCGCTCCCCGGTGGGTTATCGGCACGCCGAGGAAATCGGTCATGTCAGGGTGGTGCTGGGGATACCACGAGAACTCCGGGTGGCGGCGGATGTCGGGCATGCGGATGGCGCGACCGTCGCGGAGAAGCACCCCCAACACCCCATGGAAGCGCGGGAGGTCTCCGATCTCACGGGCGCGCTTCTCCGAGATCCCTACGGTGATGAACTTCTCGAAGCCGCCGTGGCCGTCGGGCACGCCCAGTGCGCCGTAACGCGCCTTGACCAGGCTGCGCGCCGTGCTGAGGATGGTCCTGAGGACCCGGTCCAAGTCCAGGTCACCCGCGATCGCCAGGGCAGCCCGGTTGAGCGCCTCGAGCTCCTTGGCTCGCCGCTTCCATGTTTCGGCGGCGTCGATTCCGTCGGTCATCGCATGGATATTCTCGGGCCGAGTGGGCAAGGAGGGAGTCGAACCCTCACCCCTTACACAGGGACAGCTTTTTAAGAGCCGCGTGTCTGCCGTTCCACCACTTGCCCTCGGCGATGTTACAGCCGCGATAGCCCGGAGCTGAGCCATATAATCGGCGAGCGATGAAGGAAATCGGGGGCAAGGTTGCGGTGGTGACCGGCGCCTCCAAGGGCCTCGGCGCGTACATCGCCGAGACGCTCTTCGACCACGGCCTCAAGGTCGTGGTGGCGGCCCGCTCCGCCTCGGAGCTGGAGGCGCTGACCAAGCGTTTGGACAAGCAGGGCCAGCGGACCCTGGCGGTGACCGCCGACGTCACCAAGGAGGCGGACCGAACCCGGCTGCTGGACGCCGCCCGGGAGCGCTTTGGCCAGGTGGACATCCTCGTCAACAACGCCGGCACGGATCACCCCCAGGCGTTCATTGACGTCGACCTCGACGAGGCGCGGCGGATGTTCGACCTCAACGTGATGGGCACCCTGGCGCTGACCCAGGCGGTGCTTCCGGAGATGATGGCGCGAGGCTCGGGGCACATCGTCAACATCGCCTCGGTCGCGGGCCTGGCGCCCACGCCTTTCGGCTCGGTCTACGCCGCCACCAAGCACGCCGTGGTTGGCTTCAGCGAGTCGCTCCGTTGGGAGCTGGAGGGTACCGGCGTGAGCACGTCGGTGGTGTGCCCCTACTTCGTGCGCGAGGCGGGGCTGTACCACGACAACACCGCCGGCGGTGAGTCCAAGGTGCCCACCAGCTCACCGCAGGAGGTGGCCGACGCCGTCGTAAAGGCGATCACCGGCGACAAGGCCCGGGTGGTGGTCAGCCCGTTCATTGTCAAGCTGGGACCGCTGGGGCGAGCGATCTCGCCGGAGATCATCTTCAGGGCCGGCCGCACCAACGGCAGCTTCGACGCCATGAAGGGCATGGCCGACCGGCTGCGCGAGGACGAGGCCCGGGCGACCCGCGCCAAGACCTCGGGCAACGGTGCTGACGCCGGCAAGCCGGTGAAGAAGACGCGCCCCAAGAGCTCCGCCAAGGCCTGAGCCCAGCCTCGCCGGGGTTCAGTCCCCGGCGGGCGTGATCACGCGAGCGCTGCCATCCTCGTCGCCGATGATGGCCTGGGTGGCGATGCCCAGGAAGAGCCCGTGGCCGAGGACCCCGGGCAGGCGATCCAGGCCCAAAGCCAGCTCGTCCAGGTCGCGAGGCGGTGCGAAGGCGCAGTCGAGGATCAGGTTGCCGTTGTCGGAGACGAATGCCGCGCCCGAGCTCTGAACCTTTCGCAGCTCCGGCCGCAGATCCAGCTCCTCGAGCTCCGCCCCGGTGCGCTCCCACAACAGCGACAGCACCTCGACAGGAAGGGGGGCGCGCATGCCCAGCCGCGGCACCAGCTTGTCGGCGCCGGCGATGACGATCATGCGCAGGGACGCGGCCGCCACCACCTTCTCGCGGAGCAGCGCACCGCCCAGTCCCTTGATCAGGTTGAGGTGGGGATCGATCTCGTCCGCCCCGTCGACGGTGAGGTCCAGGGCCCGGTCGGCTGAAGTCACCAGCCGGATCCCCAGGGAGGTGGCGAGGTCAGCGGTGGCCTTGCTGGTGGCGACCGCCGTGATATTCAAACCCTCGCTCACCCGTTGCCCCAGGCTGGAGACGAAGTAGCTCGCG
>DASZHA010000070.1:0-2673 GCA_035938265.1 Candidatus Dormiibacterota bacterium | reverse complement strand
TGTTCAGGCTGCCCGGCCGGGCCAAGGCGGCGCTTGTCGTCCTGCTGATCCTGGCGGTCGGTTCGGCGGTGGTGCTGGGAGGCGGCTACTACCAGGCGTCCGGCGTCAGCTCCGACTACCAGGCGGCTCGGGTGCGCCTGACCTCCGACATCGGAGCGGCCCAGGCCGACGGAATGACGGCCGCCGAGATCGCGTCGTTCACCTCACAGCTGACCCAGGTCGACAGCCGCCGGCCGTCGCTGCCTTCGGGGATGCGCCTTTCGCTCGACCGCAGCGACATCGACGCCCTCAACCAGCTCGACGCCCAACTGAAGACGTCGCAGGCCACCATTCTCCTGGCCGCCACCGAAGAGGCCACCACCAACCTGGCCTCGGCCAACAGCACCCTGTCCAAGGACAAGGACCTGGGCGTGCCCGACACCGAGCTCGCGCCGCTGACCCAGCAGCTGAACGACCTCAACGGCGCCAAGGGCTCGGCCAAGTCGATCAAGGACTGGCGCGACATCGGTGCCAAGGCCGCGACCGTGCAGGAGAGCCTGGCCAAGACGGCGGCAACCCAACAGCAGGAGAACACTGCCATCCAGGCCGCCGCCAGCTCACTGATCACCGCCAACGGCAGCGACGCCGGCAAGATCGCGGCGCTCGGCAATGCGTCGCTCACCCTGGGCCGCAACGACGCCACCGTCGCCGCCTACGAAGCCAAGCCGGGCAGGTTCGCCAAGATCGACGAGGTCATGTCGAACTACAACCGCATCGAGTACTACGCCCCCAAGCTCGGCGGCGGGGACGTCAACCAGGTGGCCACCGCCACGGCAGCGATCCAGCGCTACGGCGGCAATGTTCACAACCTTCTGATGGCCAACCTCGGCCCCAAGCACGTGATCGTGTCGTGGACCGACCAGCACGTCTGGGCTTACGAGAACGGCAACCTGGTCATGGAGAACGCCGTCACCACCGGCGTCCGAGGCGTGACCGCCTACGGCACCGACTTCGGGCCGATGAAGATCCTCTTCCGCTCCCACCCCTGGAAGATGCACTCGCCCTGGCCCCGGGGCTCCCAGTACTGGTACCCGGACACGGTGGTCCAGTGGACGGCGTTCTTCACCAACAGCGGTGAGTCCTTCCACGACGCCTCGTGGCAGAGCGACAGCACGCTTGGCCCTGGCTCCCAGAACGTCGCCGCCTACCGCAGCCACGGGTGCATCCATATTCCCTACGCCAAGGCTGAGTGGATGTTCAACTGGGCCGTCGAGGGGACCCCGGTGGATGTCTACCCGGGCAACGGCCAGCCGGTTGCCGAGCAGATCTCCGAGATGACCACGGACGACTCGGGCACGCCTCTCAACCCCGCCGGCCGCTGATCCGGCCGATCCGCCCCGCTAGGACAGCAGGCGGATGAGGACGTCCTGGCCGAAGTAGGCTCCCGGGACGGCGACGGTGGTCCCGACGTTGGTGGGGACGTCAACCAGGTACCCGGTGATCGCGTAGCTGGTGCCCGACTTGGGTACGGGCGCGCTCTTGCTCGTGTACTGGGCGCAGAACATCACGGTCTCGGAGATCCGGGCCTGTCCCTCGTCGTTGGCCTGGTTGGCGAGGCTGGCCGAATAGTTGACGGGCAGCCGCATCAGCCTGGGGTTGTCCGATGAAAGCGGGGGGACACCGCCGCCGCCGCCAGGGTTGCTGCAATCCTGGTTGGACCAGGCGGCACCCTGGGCCTGGGTGATCCGGGCGTTGATCCCGTTGGCGACGCCGTCGTCAGCCGGGAACAGGAAGCCCGTGTGGTTGAGCTCGGCCCAGTACTGGGGGGTGGTGCAGGGTGAACCGACGCTCGACGGGGGGCAGACGGTCATGAGGGTCGACTCGCCCGAGTAAACGGTTCCAGGCGACCCGGCGCTGCCAGAGGTGGCGTCACACGGGGAGAAGGACCCCAGGAACCCGCCGCCGGTGCCGCAGGTCGGCGGGTCGTGGAGGATGTAGAAGCGGGTCTGGGTGACCCCGTTGAAGGGCGCGCTCAAACCCGGGGCCGACGTCGCGGCCTGGACCAGCACCACCGGGGTGTTGACCGTGGGCCGGCAGTCCGGCGTGGCGGGGTACTGGATCCCGTCGTTGGGGTTGGGAGCGCACTTCGTGACCGGGCTGGCGCCGTAGGCGCTGTTGCGGGGCAGGTTCACCGAGGAGCTGGTGTAGCTCTGCACCAGCAGCGGCGCCATCTGGACGGCGCCGCCGGGCACGGTGATCATGGCGCTGGCGGTCGCAGCGATCGTGGTCTGGCCAAAACCCAGGGCGCTCATGAAGTTGGTCGGCGCCGTGCGGCTCAGGCTGACACTGAAACCTCGGACCTGGGACGCGCCTGGGCAGGTGGCATTGCACTGGTTTGACAGCGCCACGCCAGTGCTGTCCAGGGCGGTGGCCGTGGGGGTGCCCATGATCGAGCTGGCGTAGCCGTCCTTGACCACCACCGCAGTGGCGGCGTTGCGTGCCGTGGTGAACGCCCCCGCCACCGATCCGGACGGGAGATACTCGCTGACGACGTTGCTGCGGAAGTAGCTGGAGGTCGCCGCCAGCGCCGCCATGTCCGCGGCCCGCTGCAGCGAGCGCTGCGTCAGGTAGCTGTTGCCACCGTCGATCGCCAGGCCCAGGAAGCCGACGAAGGCGACCATCCCCAGGGCGATG
>DASZHA010000069.1:0-9422 GCA_035938265.1 Candidatus Dormiibacterota bacterium | reverse complement strand
AACGATCTGGCAGCGGGACCTCGACCTGCTGACGATCTGCGATGACGTCGACGAGGTGGTGGCGACGATCAAGCAAGAGGGCGGCGATCTGAAGGCCCGGCCGGACGCAGCACCTTCGACGCCGCTGCAGGGGTGAGCGCCAACGCGCCGAGGTCCGTCCGCGATCTTGCCGAGAGGCGCCAGGCGGCTCGGACCGCCCGCGACTTCGCCCGCGCCGACCGCCTGCGCGACGACATCGCTGCGGCGGGGTGGAAAGTGGTGGACGGCCCCGAAGGCTTTGACCTCGAGAGCCTGGCTGAGGCGTTGGAGCTCTATCCAACGGTGGCCTCTGTCCCCAGCCGCGCCGGTGAGCCGGACCGCTGCCGGCATAGCCTCTGCGTCGCCGTTCACGGGTGGCCGGCCGACGTGCGCCGTCTCCTAGCCGCCTGCCTCAGCCCCGCGACGGAGGTGGTTGCCGTCGACGCCGCCGGCGCTGGCCTGGCCCCATCGGACATCGTCCCGGAGGACGGCGCCGGCGCGGGGGTGACCGTGGTGCGGGTCGAGGAGGCGATCGGGCATGCTGACGCCTGGAACGTGGCGGCCCGCCGGGCGCGGGGGCGGATCCTGGTCTTCGTCGAACCGAGCCTGGAATTTGGAGCCGATGTACTCGAGACGCTCGCCGCCGCTCTCGACGACGGCGAGGTCGGCCTGGTTGGCCCCTTCGGCCTCAGTACTGACAACACGCGTGATTTCGAAGTTGCCGCCGGGCCCGATGTCGACGCCCTGGAGTACCTGTTGGGAATGCGCCGTGAGGACGTCGGGCGGGCTGGGGAGATGGACCGCCGCTTCCGCTTCTACCGCAACCTCGACATCGACTTCAGCTACCAGGTTCGGGCAGCTGGCCTGGCTGTGCGGTGGGTGGACAGCGGCGACATCGCGCGGCACACCCACCGGGTTTGGGAGTCGACGCCGGAGGACGAGCGCGAGCGGCTCAGCCGCAAGAACTTCAACCGGTTCCTGGATCGGTGGGGACGGTCCTGACCGCAGCCTCCAGCCGGAACATGGCCTCGGCGTCGTCGAGGCTGACCTCCAGCAGCTGGGCGATCCGCCGCAGGCGGTAGATCACGCTCTGCCGATGCCGGTGGACGGCGGCGGCGGTGGCGGAAACCGACCGGTTGCTGGCGACATAGGCCCGCAGGGTCTCGAGCAGCGCCGGGTGGCTGTCGAGCCGGCCGAGGAGCGCCTCCCGGCTCCGGGCGAGAGCCTCGGGGTTGGAGCGCATCGCGGCATATGCATAGACGTGGGGCAGGCTGAAGACGCGCGGCGACTCGGCGCCCAGCCCCAGCTCCGCGGCCACGCGTGCGGCGGCGGCGGCCTCCTCAACCGCTCGGCCCAGGGGCACGTCCTCGCCGGCGGTGGCGACGCCGAAGACCACGGCCGGGGTGGCGGCGCAGTCGGCCAGCTGCGCCGGCAGGGGCTCGCGGGCCATCAGCCAGACCGCCAACCCCTGCCGCTGGCCGGCGACGGCGTTGGGAAAGCGGGTGCGCAGCAGGCCTGCGGTGGTGTCGGCCGACCTCTGCGACGCCGCCTCATCGGGGTCGCCGATGGCCACCGCCAGTGCCACTCGGGGCTGCTCCCGTCCAGGCGGTCCCGAGGCGCCTTCACCGCGGCCGGAGATGAGCTCCTCGAAGAGCGCCGACTCGCTGAAGGCGTGGGCCCTGGCAATCTCCTCGGCCTGGCGGGCGTAAGCCTCGGCGATCCGGGAGCTGAGCTGGTCGATGTACTCGAACACCTGGCCGGCCAGGGGTAGCAAGGCCTCGGGCTGGACCTCCGGGTCGTCAAGGCCCACCTTGAGGGTCTCGTCCCACCCTACCCGGGCGCCTATGCGCAGGGCGTGGAGGAGGGGTTCCAGCGGCTCGCCGACCACCGCCACGTTGCGGGCGATCCCCTGGACGACGCGGACGTCCCGGTCCGCGGGCGGGCTCCCCGTCTCGAGGATGCGAACGAAGAGGCGGGTGGCGAGGCGGCAGCGTTGCAGCACCGCATGACGGTAGAGCTCGGGGTTGGCGGCATAGCGCGGGACCTCGTCGAGGATGGCGGCTTCCATCTGGCGCGCCATCGCCGGGGTCGATGCCCGGAGCCGCCCCAGCGCAGTTTGAGGAAGGGCGGCCGCCCGTGGCCTGAGGTTCAGGGATTCCACCACGGGATCATATACAAATGTATGAAGAAACGGCCCAATGTTTGTGCCTTGGGGCGCGTCGGCTAGTCGGTTTGTCCTAATAAACTGGCCTCATGAGCGACGAGATGCTGTACGAAAAGCACTTCGAGCGCATGGAGCGGAATCGCTGGATGCTGTCCCGGGACGTTCCCTGGGAGCAGCTGCAGCCCGAGCTCCTGCCCGATGGGCTTGTCAACGACCTGCGCTATGTCTGCCTGACCGAGCTCTCGGCGCTCTATGCGACCGAGATGTTCATCCGCGACTTCTACGACGACATCGACTTCTGCGCCTTCGTCTCGATCTGGTTCTACGAGGAGATGAAGCACTTCCTGACGATGAAGAAGTACATCAACAAGTGCGGGGTGCACCTGCCCGACCTCGACACCGAGCTGCCCAAGCTGCGGCTCAGCTTCGATCCCGGGCCGGCGGTGCAGACGATGACGATGCACTTCATCGGCGAGCACCGGCTGGCGCTCTGGTACAACAACTTCGCCGATTCGTTCCAGGAGCCCGTGATCAAGAAGATCTTCCGGATCCTGGCCACCGACGAGCTCCGCCACGGCGCGGTTTACATGACCTACCTCAACAAGGCCGCCAAGAAGGACGAGGACGTCCTCCGCGAGGTCCTGATGATGTCGCTGTGGATGCTGCGCTCCAGCTCGGACAAGCCCAAGCACCCCACGACCATCACCAAGCCGTCGGTCCTGGACATGCTCGAGGACCCCGACTACCTGGTTCGCATGATCAACACCTACACCCCGCTCGAGAAGTACGACGAGTCGGAGATGAAAGAGACGGTCTTCGCCAACCTGACCAAGTTCGCGGGCCGGAGCATCAGCTCTGAGCGCGAGCTCCTCCACGTCCTACGCGACCTCAAGGAGCCGGACAAGGAGATGGTCGGGGCCCGCCCGCTCTAAACCCGAATCGGGC
This sequence comes from Candidatus Dormiibacterota bacterium, assembly GCA_035938265.1. Taxonomy (GTDB): domain Bacteria; phylum Chloroflexota; class Dormibacteria; order DASZGP01; family DASZGP01; genus DASZHA01. Next base: position 6,295 of record DASZHA010000069.1, on the reverse strand, counting down.
GGGCCCGCGCCTGGACTAGGCCGGGGGCGGTTCCTCGGCGTAGTGGGGTGGCGGCGCCGGTGGCGGTATGTCGGGCGCCGCGGGGGTGAACGGCAGGGGATAGGGATCGATGGTCGCGGGGGCCGGCGGGCTGCCGGGCTCGGGGCTGTAGATTTCTCGGTCTTCATCGGCCGCGGGCGTGGCGGGCGGTGGGGCATAAGCGATCGGGGGGAGGTCGGTCACGGGCCTGGGCACGTAGGGCTGCGCCTCGAACGCCTGCGGCGGCACTGGGTCGATTGGCGGTGGCACGACCGTGGGTGTGGGGGCCGAGGTGGGCGGGACCGGTGCCGTGGGTTGGGATGCCATCGCGGGTGGAGCCGCCGATGCCGGCGACGCCGGTTGGGGCGCCGGGGCGGGCCCGGCCTGGTGCACTGGGAACGCCGGCGGCGGCACAGGTGCCTGGCTCGGCATCACCGGCGCCGGGGGTGCCGGAGCCAGGGGAGCTGCCGCCGGGGCGTCCGGCGCTGAGCCAGCCGCCGCCTCGGACGCGACCGCCAGGGCTATTCCCGCGCCGGCGCCGGCGGCCACCGCGCCCACGCCAGCCTCGACCGTGCCACCAACCGCACGTGGGTTGGCGCCCGGAAGGGCCTGCTCGGGTTTGGGCATCGTGTCGGTCGGTGCCGCTGGAGCCGTGATCGCTGCCGCGTTGGCCTCGACCTTGTCGGGGTCGAGGTACTGGATCACCAGCGTTCCCGCCAGCCGGTCATGAAGAGCCCGCTTGGTCTTGCTCCCGGCGACCAGCGCGGCATCGAGGAGGGCGAAGCCAAACAGCACGAACAGGGCGATCGCGAACAGGAGGGGGATGTTGATGAGCAGGATCATCACCGCATACGCGGAGAAGGAGAACAGCCACCGCAGGAGGGCCCGGCCAAAGCCGATGGGGCCGCCCTTGGCGTTGACGATGTGGAGGTTGAACAGCCGCATCACAGGGGTGGCGCCGAGGATCGCCATCGAGCCAACGAAGTAGAGCAGGGTAAGCAGCACCAGCGTCAAGGTCAGGTACAGGAGCTGGACGACCTGGCTCTCGATCAGGCTGCGGGCGGGGTTGCTGGGATCGATGTGGGTGGGCGTCAGGGTCGCAATCCAGATGAAGACGACCACCGTCAGGATCACCAACAGGAGGACCGAGTCGAGCAGCAGGGCTACCAGCCGTACCCAGAAGCCGGCGGGCTGCGCGATCTTGACAGGCGCCGCGGTGCTGGCGGCGGTTGCGGAGCTACTGCCGGCGACGAGCATCCCTGGCCGCTGGGGCAGCGCGTATCCACACTTTCCACAGCGCACTTCGGCGCCGCTGTTGGCCCATCCGCAACGGCGGCACTGAATCTGCCAGGACTGAACTTGGCTCATGGCGCCATTCTGGCCTAGACAAGGGGCCAGGGGAACGACCATGAGCTGTCTGGGTGAGGAAAGGCACCAGGCTGTTGCAATGCCTTTGCGCGGCGTTGCAAAGCCTCCACTTCATCGCGCTGCAGGAGCTCGTCCAGCTCGCGTCGGAGAGGGTCGTCCGAGGCTTTGAGACGCTTGGCCAGGCCGCCGATCGCCGCTCTTTCCGTCGCTGGCAGCGGTTCACCGGCGAAGTCCCAGATCACCGTCCGCAGCTTGGGCTCGACGTTGAAGGTCAGCCCGTTGTCGATTGCCCAGATGTGGCCGCCGTCGCCGAGCAGGCAGTGGCCGCCCTTACGGTCGGCGTTGTTCGCAAGGATGTCGAAGACCGCCAGGCGCTGGAACGTCGCGCGGTGGCGCTTGAGAAGGGTGAAGTAGTGCTGCTCCGGGTCATGGTCGACGAACAGCTGCAGAGAGCCGGGCCCCAGGGGAAGATCGTCACGGGCGATGGTCAGCGGCACAAAGCCCCAGCCCAGGGCGACGTCGACAACATGGGCGGCGACTTCGCGCCGGTAGAGCGTCTCGTCCGGGAAGTCGTAGAGCGGCCGCTCCCCGGCCACGGGTTTGTACACGGCTGGGGTCTCTCCCTCGTCGTCGCAGCAGCGCGCCAGGAAGGTCCGGTTGCTGGAGTAGGGGAGGCGCCCCACGACCTCGACCTGCCCGGCGCGCAACAAGGCTTCGCGCCGGGCGGCGCCCCCGGCGCCTAGAAGACCGGGCTCTTCCCGTTCTTGCGGGGGCACAGGTGGCCCTCGGGGTCCATCGGCAGCCCGCAGATGGGGCAGAGTGGCCGTCCCTTGGCCACCAGCTCGAGGCCGCGGGCGGAGAGCGCCAGCGCCTGCTCAGGGCGCATCCAGACGCGGGCGGTGGCGACCGCGTCCTCTTCGGCGTCCTCGTCCTCGGGAGCCTCCTGGGCGACGAGCACGATCATCTTGCGCTCCTCGTCGACGCCAAGACCCAGCTGCGCCGCGCGCCAGTCCGGCTGCACCGGCTCCTGGAGCTCGGCGGGCTTCTCCTCGGGACCCAGCTCCTGGCCCTGGAGCATCTCCACCGCGCGTTCCGCCAGAGCCTGCACCTGGACCTTCTCCACCAGCATCGTCAGGGTGCGGTACATCGACCGAGCCTGGATGTAGAAAGCGCGCTGGCCGGGCGGCCCGACGGTGCCCACCGCCACGCTCTCGGCGGGGTCGATCTCGATGTCTTCGGCCATGGCCTAATTCTGCCCGGACCGGCCCTTGCGCCGGGGCAGGAGCTCGGCCAGACCGCCAACTTCGTTGACGCACAGCAGGCCGGGCCCGCCGGGGGTGAGAACCAGCGCCGAAACCGCTGCGGGGGCGACGTGGATGCGCTGGAAAAGGTCGAGGTGGACGCCGATGAAATGGGCCAGGGCCGCCTTGATCACGTCGCCGTGGGAGAAGGCGGCCACGGTCTCCTTGGGGTGGGCCTCGGCCAGCTCGTCGATGCAGCCGACGATCCTGGCCTGGACCTCACGCAGCGCCTCGCCGCCCGGGAAGCGGGCGTCCGCCGGCCGCTGCTGGACGCGCTTCCAGAGGTCGGTCTTACGCAGGGCCTTGAACTCCTGGCCGGTCCACTGGCCGTAGTCGCACTCGTTGAGCCGGGCGTCGGTCTGGATCTTGAGACCGCGGCCCCTGGCCAGCGGTACGGCGGTCTCCCTGGCTCGCTCCAACGGGCTGGAGTAGAGGTGGTCGATGGGGACGCCCACCAGCCGCCCCACCAGGCGCTCGGCCTGGGCCTTGCCGGCTTCGCTCAGATGGACGCCAGGGGTTCGGCCGACCAGCTGCTTGGCGGTCAGGCCGGTGGTCCCGTGGCGGATCAGCAGGAGCAGCATCGCCAAAGGCTACCGGCCAGTGACAGCAGCGTTACCGACCCGACACCAAAGTCATGGGAAAGGTGGTAACACTGCTATCACCCCCGGAATACACCGGCAGCAGTCGGGATTGAAGGGTCTGTATCCCTCGAAGGTATTCAAAAACAAGAGATGGATGAGTCAATTAATCAGTTCAGGGACCAACACGCTCTCCTGCTGACCGAGATCCGCAAGCTGCAACAGGCAGCCGACGACAGCCAGGCTTCGCGCCAGCGCGAGCTCAACAGCATCCTCAAGGTCGTTGCCCGCAACTACCTGCGCGAGTACGTGGATCCCGAGGTCACCGAGGACCAGCTCAGCGACTGGCTAACCCGGCTGGAGGCCGCCTAGCTCCCCGGGCCTGGCCCGGGCACGGGCCTAGACTCTGCGGGTGGCAACCGAGGAGCCTGGCCCACCGGGTCGCGCAACATACCCGAGCGGCCGGCCCAAGCTGACCCGGGCGGAGCAGCGCTACAACTACGGCGTGGCCATCGCCGCGGTAGCCGTGGTGGTGGTCCTGATCGTGGTCTCACCCAAGATCACCGTCGATGGTCTGGACATCCCCGTCTTCATCACCGCGGTGCTGGTCTTCGCGTTCCTTTTCGGACTCGGCCAGATGGTGATCGGCCTAACCCGGCGGCGGCGGTACCTGCGCTCGCTAGACCACCCGGATCGACCGGAGAGCGACTAGGCTTTAGGTTTCGCCTCGAACTCGGCGGGTATAACCTCTCCGAACCTGCGGATGGGCGTAATCCGCCGTCTGGCGGTTCAAAATCTTGACACTGAGAACAGGCATCCTGAGATCAGGAAGGAGTAACTAGAAAACATGGCCAAGGCAGTCGGAATAGACCTCGGCACCACCAACAGCGTCGTTGCGACGATGGAGGGGGGCGAGGCCGTCGTAATCCCCAACGCTGAAGGAGGCAGGACCACGCCATCGGTTGTGGCCTTCACCAAGAGCGGCGAGAGGCTGGTGGGCACGCTTGCCCGCCGCCAGGCTGCAGTCAATCCCGAGAACACCGTCTACTCGATCAAGCGTTTCATGGGCCGCCGCTACCCGGAGGTCGAGGAGGAGCGCAAGATCGTCCCGTACAAGGTCGTCGCGGGCAAGGACGAGCGTGTCGAGATCGAGGTCGCCAGCGAGAGCTACACCCCCGAGCAGATCTCGGCGATGATCCTGCAGAAGCTCAAGACCGATGCCGAGGCCTACCTCGGCCAGCCGGTCAAGGACGCGGTGGTCACGGTGCCGGCGTACTTCAACGACGCCCAGCGCCAGGCCACCAAGAACGCCGGCGAGATCGCCGGCCTGAATGTCGTCCGAATCATCAACGAGCCCACCGCGGCCGCCCTGGCCTACGGGCTGGACAAGAAGACCAACGAGAAGATCCTGGTCTGGGACCTCGGTGGTGGCACCTTCGATGTGTCCATCCTCGAGGTGGGCGACGGCGTCTTTGAGGTCAAGGCCACCAACGGCGATACCCATCTCGGTGGTGACGACTACGACCGTCGCGTCGTCGACTGGATCGCCGACGAGTTCAAGAAGGACCAGGGCATCGACCTCCGCCAGGACCGCCAGGCCCTGCAGCGACTGACCGAAGCGGCCGAGAAGGCCAAGATCGAGCTCAGCTCGCGGCTTGAGACCGACATCAACCTGCCCTTCATCACCGCCGTCGACGGTGTCCCCAAGCACCTCGACATGAAGCTCTCGCGTGCCAAGTTCGAGCAGCTCACGGCCGACCTCACCGACCGCACCAAGGGCCCGTTCCAGGCCGCCCTCAAGGACGCCGGGATGAAGCCCAATGAGATCGACGAGGTCATCCTCGTCGGTGGCTCGACACGGATGCCCGTTATCCAGGAGCTGGTCAAGAGCCTGGTTGGAAAGGAGCCCCACCGTGGCGTCAATCCCGACGAGGTCGTAGCCATGGGCGCCGCCATCCAGGCCGGCGTTCTCCAGGGCGACGTCAAGGACGTCCTCCTGCTTGACGTGACCCCGCTCAGCCTCGGCATCATGACCGAGGGGTCGGTCAACACGCCGATGATCCCGCGCAACACCACCATCCCGACGAGCAAGACCGAGACCTTCTCGACCGCTTCTGACAACCAGAACAGCGTTGAGATCGTTGTCCTGCAGGGAGAGCGGCCGATGGCCAAGGACAACCGCGAGCTGGGCAAGTTCAAGCTCGACGGCATCCCGCCGGCGCCCCGCGGCGTGCCACAGATCGAGGTCACCTTCGACACCGACGCCAATGGCATCCTCAACGTCCACGCCAAGGACCGCGCCACCGGCAAGGAGCAGAAGGTGACCATCACCGGCTCGACCACCCTCGACAAGACCGAGGTCGAGAAGATGGTGAAGGAGGCCGAGGTCAACGCCGCCGAGGACGAGCGCCGTCGCGGCGAGATCGAGGCCCACAACCAGCTGGACGGCTTGATCTACCAGGTCGAGAAGTTCATGCGCGAGAGTGGCGACAAGGTCCCGGCCGAGCTTCGCTCCGAGGTCGAGGGCAAGCTGCCCGCCGCCAAGGAGGCGCTGGAGAGCAACGACAAAGACCGGATGGAAACGGCCTTCCGGGAGCTGTCCGAGGCCTACCAGAAGGTCGGCACCGCGATGTACGAGCAGCAGGGCGCCCCATCCGCCGAGGGGTCCACCGATGGAGCCGCCGAGGGGACGCCTTCCGAGGATGGCACCAAGCCTGAAGGCGACGTGGTCGACGCGGAGTTCAAGGAAGTCTAGGGCAGCACAAAAAGGCCGGGGCCGTCATAGCCCCGGCCTTTTTTATTGGGGCGGCCTACCGTCGCGGCTATCACAGAGGCTGGCGGCGACCTAACGGTTTGCCCTGCCACCCCGGCGGGTACAAACTCTTGTGGTATGCGACTGGATAAGCTCACCGAGAAGTCCCAGGAAGCGCTGCAGGCCGCCCAGAAGATGGCCGAGAGCACGGGTCACCAGGCCATCGAGCCTGAACACCTGCTGCTTACCCTCATCGACCAGCCCGACGGGATCGTCCG
>DASZHA010000068.1:0-3728 GCA_035938265.1 Candidatus Dormiibacterota bacterium | reverse complement strand
GCCTCGGCGGTCCAGACCGAGTCGAAGCCGAGGTCGTCTGCCAGCTGGAAGGTCTCGGCGGCGCCCTCGGGCGGGCCGGCGGTCCAGTAGCCGACGGTGGTCCCGACCTTCATCTCGCCCACGGCGGACAAGTATGCTCCGCCGCCACGGCCCAGATACGGATCGGCCTAGACTTCGGCCATGAAGCCTGAGGTCAAATACGCCCGCAACGGCGACGTCCATATCGCCTACGAGACGTTCGGCGAGGGGCCCATCGACGTGGTCATCGTGCCGGGCTTCGTCAGTCACCTGGACGTCGGCTGGGAGAACCCCGGATACCGCAAATTCGCCGATGGCCTGGGGCGCTTCGCCCGGGTGATCGCATTCGACAAGCGGGGCACGGGGATGTCCGACCCGGTCGAGGGCGTGCCCACGCTGGAACAGCGCATGGATGACGTTCGCATCGTGATGGACGCCGCCGGCTCGGAGAAGGCGGCCCTGGCGGGCTTCAGCGAGGGGGCGCCAATGTGCGTGCTGTTCGGCGCAACCTACCCGGAGCGCACCAGGGCGCTGGTGCTGTGCGGCGGGATGGCCCGGTCGACCTGGGCGCCGGACTACCCCTGGGCCTCGACGCCACAGGCGCTGGAGGAGTCCACCACCGAGTTCCTGCTGCCCGCGTGGGGCAGCGGCGAGAACCTCGAACCCTTCGCCCCCAGCGTCGCCGACGACCCCGGGCTGCGCGAGTGGTGGGGGAAGATGGAGCGCGTCGGCGCCAGCCCCGGGATGATGCTCAAGCTCTACCAGATGTTCCTCGAGATCGACGTGCGCGAGGTGCTGCCGATGGTCCAGGTCCCCACCCTCGTGCTCCACCACACCGGTGACCGCGTCGTCAACGTGAACGCCGGCCGGTACCTCGGCGAGCACATCCCGGGGGCCAAGTATGTCGAGCTCCCAGGGCGCGACCATGCCGCCTGGGCAGGCGACGTGGATGGCCTGCTGGGCGAGATCGAGGAGTTCCTCACGGGCGCGCGGGCGGCGCCCCCGGACGACACCGACAGGGTGCTGGCCACGGTGCTGTTCACCGACGTGGTCGGCTCCACCGTGCGCGCCGTGGAGATGGGCGACAAGGCCTGGCGCGACCTGCTGGAGCGCCACCACGCCGTGGTCCGCGGCGAGCTGGCCAAGCACCGGGGCCGCGAGGTGAAGACCATGGGCGACGGCTTCCTGGCCACGTTCGACGGCCCGGCTCGCGGGGTACGCGCCGCCCAGGCGATCGTGGCCGGGGTACGCAACATCGGGCTCGAGGTGCGCAGCGGCCTCCACACCGGGGAGTGCGAGATGCTGGGCGAGGACGTGGGTGGCATCGCGGTGCACATCGGCGCCCGCATCGCCGCCAGGGCCGATGCCGGTGAGGTGCTGGTCTCGTCCACGGTCAAGGACCTGGTCGCGGGCTCGGGCATCGAGTTCGACGATCGCGGCAGCCACGAGCTCAAGGGCGTCCCCGGCGAGTGGCATCTCTTCGCCGCCCACGGCTGACACCACCGCGGCGCCAGGTCGCTGCGACAGATGTTAGAATTGTCTCATGTATGCGACTAATGCCAAGCCTGTCCGCGAGCCCGAGCATGGTGCATCAAGCCTCCCCTCGCTAGCCCCGGAGCCCGCGCAGACCCCCCTGGAGCAACAGCTCCGGGGCCGGCCGACCGCCAGTGTGGGACCGCTCGATGCCTTCCATGCCGCCCGCCGCCATTTCCTCCACGGGGAGCGCGTGGACATGGGCGAGCTGGCGACCGAGCTGGGTGTCAACCGCGCCACCCTGTACCGCTGGGTGGGCAGCCGTGACCAGCTGCTGGGCGAGATCATGTGGTCGATGGCCGAGCGTGGCATCGAGCAGGCCAGGGAGGAGGCGTCCGGCACCGGCGTGGAGTGGTTCATGAGCGCTTATCGAACCTTTGGCGCCCTTACCTCGGGCAGTGAGCCTCTGCGCCGGTTCGTCGAGCGCGAGCCCGAGGCCGCCCTGCGGGTGATGACGTCAAAGCGCAGCCGGCAGCAGCGGCGGGTGATCGCGGCCTGGCGCGACATCCTGAAGGAAGGGGAGCGCGAGCATGGCCTCAAGCTGCGACTCGACCCCACGACGCTGGCCTATGTGCTGGTTCGCATCGGCGAGTCCTTCCTCTGGACCGACCTCATCACCGGTGAGGAGCCCGACCTGAGCAAGGCCGACGGGGTCGCCCGCGTCCTCCTCAGCTAGGCCGCATGATGTGGAAGTTAGGGAGGAACGCACGCGATGAAAGCGATCCAGGTTACTGAGTTTGGTGGCCCCGAGGTGCTGGAGCTGCGGGAGGTGCCCGACCCGGTGCCAACCAATGGCGAGCTGCTAGTCGATGTCAGCGCCGCCGGCATCAACTATGCCGATACCCACCAGGCCGAGAACACCTACCTTGTCCCCGCCACCCTGCCCATGATCCCAGGGGGCGAGGTGGTGGGCACCGGGCCTGATGGCAAGCGAGTGGTTGCCCTGCTCACCGCCGGCGGCGGCTACGCCGAGCGCGCCGCGGTCAACCCAGCGTACGCATATGCCATCCCCGAGGGCGTCAGCGACGGCGCCGCCCTGGCGGTGGTGCTTCAGGGCGCAACCGCCTGGCACATGCTGCGGACGATCGCCCACCTCAATGCCGGCGAGACGGTGCTGGTGCACGCCGGGTCCGGTGGCGTGGGCTCGCTTGCGGTGCAGCTGGCCAAGCAATGGGGCGCGGGACGGGTTATCGCCACCGCGTCGTCCGAGGACAAGCGCAAGGTGGCCCTCGACCTGGGCGCCGACGTCGCCATCGACTCCACTGCCGAGGACCTCGAGATGGCGATCAAGGAGGCCGCCGGTGGTCGAGTCGACATCGTGCTGGAGATGGTGGGTGGCGACTGCTTCACCGCCAGCCTGAAGTCATTGGCGCCGTTCGGGCGCCTGGTGATCTACGGCATCGCCGGCCGCGTGCCGCCGCCGCCGGTCGACCCCGCGCGTCTGCTCCGGGGCAGCAAGGGTGTGCTCGGCTTCTGGCTGGCCCACGCCTTCCTCAAGCCCGAAATGCTGCGCGAGGCGATCGAGGACCTCCTCGGGATGGTCGAGCGGGGCGAGCTGAAGACGGTTGTTGGCGGCACCTACCCACTCGCGGACGCCCGCCAGGCGCACGAGGACATCCGCTCTCGCAAGACGTCGGGCAAGCTGGTCCTCGACACCAAGTAGTAGCGCGTGAAGTACGTCGTCGAGTACGGGCCGGCGAGCTCGCGAGAAGCCGCGCAGACGCACTTTCCGGCCCACCGGGCGCGCTATGCCGAGTTCGTCGACGAGGGCACGCTGCTGATGATCGGCACTTTCACCGACATGTCGGGCGCAATTGGGGTCTTCACCAGCCGGGAGGCCGCCGAGGAGTTCGTCAAGGACGACCCCTTCGTACTCGAGGGGGTTGTCACCAGCCATACCATCCGCGAGTGGAACGAGGTCCTCTCCGAGTCCTGACGCCCGATGAGGGCGGCATCGCCCGCATCGGCCCCGACCAGTGGGCCGAGTTCCGCGACCTCAGGCTGGCGGCGCTCGGCGACAGCCCCAACGCCTTCGGCTCAACCCTGGCCCGGGAGCAGGCCCTCACCGAGGACGACTGGCGCCGCCGCCTGGCCAACGGGGCGATGTTCATGGCGCCGTCAGGCGAAACCCCGGTGGGGATGGCTGGAGGGGTTCCCGACGACAATGCCGGCGACGC
>DASZHA010000067.1:0-5617 GCA_035938265.1 Candidatus Dormiibacterota bacterium | reverse complement strand
GCCGACCCCAACCTGGACACCGACAACAGCTACGACTGGAGCCCGATCGCCAATCCCAAGACCGACATCGTGGCCGTCGACGACCACACCATCAAGTACACCCTGACCAAGCCCTTCGCGCCGTTCCTGGCGGTCAACCTGGCCGGCTACGTGGCCCCCGCTGAGGTCTACGGCAAGATCGACCCGGCCAAGATGCGCACCGATCCGTCGAACAACGCGCCGACCGTCACCGGCGGCCCGTACAAGTACGTCTCGCGCGTCCCCGGCCAGGAGATCGACCTGGCGGCCTACGACGGCTACTACGGCGGCAAGCCGCACATCGCGAAGATCATCGAGAAGGTCATCACCAACTCGACGGCTTCGGCTCAGGCGCTGATCAACGGCGACGTGGGCTGGAACCCGGAGATCACCGCGGCGGCCATCGCCCAGGTCCAGGCCGCGACCGGCGTCAAGTCCTACACCTACCCTGACCTGGCGTACTACGACGTCCGCTTCAACGACCGCGCCGGCAAGCTCTTCAACGACGTCAACGTGCGTCGCGCCTTCGCCTACGCGCTGGACAAGAACTCGATCGTCAAGGCCGCGACCGACGGCAACGGGACCCCGATCTGGGGCGACATCCCGCCGGCCTCCGCGTACTACGACGACAGCGCCGTGGTCAAGTACAAGCAGGACATCGCCAAGGCCCAGGCCCTGATGGCGGCCGCCGGCTGGACCAAGGGAGCCGACGGCATCCTGGCCAAGGCCGGCAAGAAGTTCTCGGCCAAGTTCTACGTCCGCTCCGACAAGACCCAGCGGGTCAAGGCGGTGCAGATCATGAGCGACCAGCTGAGGACCAACCTCGGGATGGACCTCCAGCCCACCCCGACGGACTTCAAGGTCTTCTACCAGCCGATCTTCGCGGGCACCTTCGATCTGGCCTTCGCGGGCTGGGGCCTGAGCCTCGACCCCGACGACTACACCATCTTCGACAGCAGCCAGATCCGGCCTGAGAAGAACAAGAGCGGCTCGAACTTCACCGGGTACGTCAACCCGGCGCTCGACACCGCGATCGAGGCCCAGCGGACCGACCTCAAGGACACGTCCGCCGCGACCTTCGCCGCCCGCAAGGCGGACTTCGCCAAGATCGAGAAGATCCTCGGTGACAACGTCGTCGTCTACTTCATGTGGGCCGACAACGTGGCCATGGGCTACAGCACCAACGTGGCCGGGGTCGTCCCCGGGGCCAACAACAGCCTCAACTACGTCGACCAGGACCGCAACACGCAGGTCTTCGGTCAGTGGTACCTGAAGACCATCAAGTAGCCTGACGCGGCCGGAGGGAGACGGGTCAGCCCGTCTCCCTCCAGCTTTTGCAAGGCACTCGACCCACGATGCAGCGGAAGGAAAATCGGGGTGAAATCCTGTTGTACGACGGCATGGGCAGCCGCCCGGCACCGGCGTAGGATGGTGATGCCGTGACGTTCTACATCCTCAGGCGCCTGGGCATCGGCGTGGTCCTGCTCCTGTTTATGTCGGTCGTCTTCTTCGCCCTCACTCGCCTCACCCCCGGACCGCCCTTCACGGCAGGCGAGAATCCCCACGCCCACCAGGAGCTGATCGACAAGCGGCTCCACAACCTGGGCCTGGACAAGCCCTGGTACCAGCAGTACCCGGCCTACCTGGGGGCCCTCCTGCACGGCAACCTGGGCGATTCCTACGTCTACAAGTCCCCGGTCGCCACCCTGCTCGGCCAGCGGGTGCCCAACTCGGTGCTGCTGCTCGGTGTGGCCGAGGTGGTGGCCCTGCTGATCGCCATCCCGCTGGGGATCTTCGCGGCGACCCGACAATACTCGCTGATCGACTCCGCCACCTCGGTGATCTCCTACACCGGCGTCAGCGTGCCCAGTTTCGTGCTCGGCATCTTCCTGCTCCTGCTCGGCGGGAGCTATTTGCGCCAGTGGACGGGGGCCCTGTTCGGCGTGGACAACGCCTTCCACTTCCCCCTCTTCGGCATGCACACCAACTCCGACCAGAGCCTGCCCGACCTGTTGCTGCACATGGTCATGCCGGTGATCTCGCTGGCCATCCTGAGCATCGCCGGCTTCAGCCGCTACATGCGCTCCAGCATGCTCGAGGTGCTCCACCAGGACTACATCCGGACGGCCAAGGCCAAGGGCCTCTCGCCGGGCAAGGTCAACTACAAGCACGCGCTGCGCAACGCCCTGCTGCCGATCGTCACCCTGGTGGCCCTGCAGATCCCCCAGTTCGTCAGCGGCGCGATCATCACCGAGGGCATCTTCAGCTGGCCGGGGATGGGCCAGCTGGCATTCCAGGCCACGGTCGACCGCGACTACCCGGTGATCCTGGCGGTGGTCATGCTGGTCGCCGTCCTGACCGTGATCTTCAACCTGGTCGCCGACGTCGCCTACGCGGTCGTCGACCCCCGCATCCGCTACTAGGAGGCCGCGCCCGATGGCTGATCTCCCGGCGATCCCCAGCCCCGGCCCCGGCGGCGCCGTCGCCGGCATCACCCGAGTCGAGACCATCCTGGACCAGGAGCGCGAGGCCGCGCCGCTGACCGTCGACGAGCTGGCCTCGGCTCCCGAGCTCGGTTTCTGGAAGCTGGCGGCGATCCGCTTCCTGCACCACCGGGTGGCCACCGCCAGCCTCCTGGTGCTGGTCCTGATCGGGCTGGCCGCGCTGGTGGTGCCGATCCTCCAGGGCGACCTCTACCGGGTCCAGGACTACACCCACCCCTACGGACCGCCGTTCCAGAGCTTCCAGCACATCCTGGGCACCGACGACCTCGGCCGCGACGTCCTGGCCCGCCTGATCCGCGGCGCCCGGGTCTCCCTGGAGGTTGGTCTCCTGGCGATGGTCGGCTACCTGATCGTGGGCGGCTCGCTGGGGGCCATCGCCGGCTACTACGGCGGCTTCCTCGACAACCTCCTGATGCGCTTCACCGACCTGATCATCGCCATGCCCTTCATCCTGGTGGTGGTGGCGGTGACCGCGGCCTTCGGCGGCGTCAGCCTGAACAAGCTGGTGCTGGTCATCGCGCTGACCGGCTGGTACGAGATCGGCCGCCTGATGCGAGCCCAGTTCCTGGTCCTCCGAGAGTCGGAGTTCGTCCAGGCGGCCCGGGCGCTGGGAGCCTCGGACTGGCGGATCATCACCCGCCACATCCTGCCCAACTCGCTGGCCCCGATCATCGTCTCGGCCACCCTGGGGGTCAGCGGCATCATCCTCCTGGAGGCCGCCCTCGGCTTCCTGGGCTACAGCATCCCGCCGCCGGAGCCGAGCTGGGGCAACATGCTCAACGAGTTCCAGGACTACCTGCTGCGCAACCAGGTCTACCTCGTCGCCTTCCCCTCGATCGCGCTGGTGATCACCGCGCTCTGCATCAACCTGGTCGGCGACGGCATCCGCGACGCCCTCGATCCCCGCCAGCGTTGACCCAGACCTTCACCCCCTCGACGGGCGCGGCCCGCGACGGCGATCAGCCGATCCTGGAGATCCGCGACCTGCACACCGAGTTCAAGGTCCACGGCGGGGTGGTCCACGCCGTCGACGGCGTCAACCTGACCATCCCCCAGGGCAAGACCGTGGGGCTGGTGGGGGAGTCGGGCTCGGGCAAGAGCATCACCGCGCTCTCGATCATGCGCCTGCTGGAGAAGAACGGCCGCATCAGCGGCGGGGAGATCCTCTTCCACGGCACCAACCTCCTGGAGCTCCCCGACGAGGAGATGCGCGACATCCGGGGCAACGACATCTCCCAGATCTTCCAGGAGCCGATGACCGCCCTGAACCCGGTCTACCCGGTCGGCGAGCAGATCGCCGAGGCCGTCCGCCTGCATCAGAAGGTGGACCAGACCCAGGCCTGGGAGCGGGCCGTGGAGATGCTCCGCCTGGTCGGTATCTCCGACCCCGGAAGGCGGGCCAGGGAGTACCCCCACGAGCTCTCCGGCGGGATGCGCCAGCGCGTCATGATCGCCATGGCGCTGTCCTGCAACCCCGAGTTGCTGATCGCCGACGAGCCCACCACCGCGCTCGACGTGACCATCCAGGCCCAGATCCTGGAGCTGATGCGGGAGCTGCGCGAGCGCACCGGGGCGGCCATCCTGCTGATCACCCACGACCTCGGGGTGGTCGCCGAGATGTGCGACGAGGTGGCCGTGATGTACGCCGGCCGGATCGTCGAGCAGGCCAGCACCAGGGCCATCTTCGGCAGTCCCAAGCATCCCTACACCCAGGGGCTGCTGAGCTCCATCCCCAAGCTGGGCCAGCGCCAGGACCGCCTCCACGTGATCAAGGGCAACGTCCCCAACCCGCTCTCCGTGCCCCCCGGCTGCTCCTTCCACCCGCGCTGCCCGCAGCGCTTCGCGCCCTGCGACCAGAAGACCCCGCTGCTGGCCGAGGTCGCGGCCGACCACACCGCGGCCTGCTTCCTGTACCCCGAGGTCCAGGGCCGGTGACCGCCACCCTGGCCCCCGCCGAGCACGTCACCGCCCGGCCCGGGGAGCAGCCGCTGCTGGAGGTCCGCCACCTCAAGAAGTTCTTCCCGATCAAGGGCGGGCTGCTCCAGCGGACGGTGGCCGAGGTCAAGGCCGTCGACGACGTCAGCTTCGAGATCTACCCCGGCGAGACCCTGGGGCTGATCGGCGAGTCGGGCTCGGGCAAGTCGACCGTGGCCCGCACCATCCTTCGGCTCCTGGCCCCGACCTCCGGCGAGGCCCTGCTCGACGGCCATAGCATCTTCCACGCCTCGCGCGCCGAGCTGCACCGGATCCGCCGCGACGTCCAGATCATCTTCCAGGACCCCTACGGCTCGCTCAACCCCCGGATGTCGGTGGGGGAGATCGTCGGCGAGGGGCTCTACGTCCACAACGTCGGCACCCCCAAGGAGCGCGAAAGGGAGGTCCAGCGGCTGCTCGAGGTGGTCGGCCTGCGAGGCCAGCACAAGGGCCGCTTCCCCCACGAGTTCAGCGGCGGCCAGCGGCAGCGCATCGGCATCGCCCGGGCCCTGGCGCTGCGGCCCAAGCTGATCATCGCCGACGAGCCGGTCTCGGCCCTCGACGTCTCGATCCAGTCCCAGATCCTCAACCTCCTCGCCGACCTCCAGCAGGATTTCAACCTGACCTACCTCTTCGTGGCCCACAACATGGCCGTGGTCGAGCAGGTCAGCGACCGGATCGCGGTGATGTACCTGGGCAAGCTGGTGGAGACGGCCTCGGCGGAGCAGCTCTACCGCGAGCCCCGGCACCCCTACACCAAGGCCCTGATCTCGGTCATCCCGATCCCGGACCCGACCGTCCAGCGGGAGCGCACCCTGCTCCACGGAGACATTCCGAGCCCGATCAACCCCCCCTCGGGCTGTCACTTCCGGACCCGCTGCCCGATCGCCACGGACTACTGCGCCGAGGTAGAGCCCGAGCTGCGCGAGGTCGGAAAAAACCAGGTGGCCGCCTGCCACTACGCCTAGGGCCGCCCAGCGTCCCCGAGGGCCGGATGGCATAATCCGCGACTACAGGGTAGTGTTCTCCCGGGTTCGGGGGCTTGGGCTGCCAGCGGGCGGCCCCACAGGGTGGTGCAGCGCCGGTCCGCCCCGCGGCCGGTCAAGATCCAAGGAGGAGTG
>DASZHA010000066.1:0-50809 GCA_035938265.1 Candidatus Dormiibacterota bacterium | reverse complement strand
GCCGATGGCTCGCTCAGCGTCGTCCCCAAGGACTCCGAGCGGGGCGGGCCGCACCAGCGCCGCAGGGTGCGCTTCATCAGGCACCCCTAGGCGCCCGGCACCCGGTGCTAGGAGGCCTGGCCGCCCCGGGCTTCGCCCGCCCGGCTGTCCTTCTTCGCCTGGGCCGAGCCGGGGTCGGCCAGGCCTTCGGCCTCCTCCGCCTCGTCCGCTTTCTGACTGATCTCTTCGCCGAGGTTGGGCAAGTCCTCGAGCACCTCCTCGCCACGACTCATCTTGGTCGGCAGACCAAACGCGTCTCCGCCGCTGCGCGCCCGGTAGAGGGCGCCGAGGTAGACGTTGAGGATGCCGGCCACGGGTATCGCGAACAGCGCTCCCAGGACACCCCCCAGCTGGGCCCCGAGGACCAGCGCCCCCATCGCCACCAGCGGGTGCACCTTGGCCGACTGGCCGTAGATCTTGAGCCCGATGGTGTAGGCGCCGACGACGTGGCCGCCGACAGTGGCGATCGCCGTCAGCAGGATTACAAGTGGGCTCGAAAGCAGCGCCACCCCCACCGCCAGGGCCATCGCCACCGGCGCTCCGATCAGCGGGATAAGCTCCAGGAAAAACGTGATCGCGGCGATCGCGAGCGCGAATTTGACGCCGATCACGGAGAGCGTGACGCCGGTGTAGCCGGCCATGATCGCGGCGAAGATGAGCTGACCTCGGACATAGCCCGCGAGAGTGCTGCCGGCAGCCACCACGGTGAAGTCGAAGAGCTGCTGCTGCCGAGGGAACAGCTGGCGCAGGGAGGCGAGTATCCCGCGGCCCTCGACCTGCAGATAGATCGCGATCACGGTGACGAGGATGAGATTGACGGCAGCGCCCAGGGTGCCGGTGATGATCTGGACCGCCGAGCCGAGTACCGGCGCCAGCACGGTGCCGGCGAGGTTCTGGGGAATCTGGGCCTGGACCGGGATGCCTCGGGAACTGAGCTCGTTGAGTAGATCATTGACCAGGCCCTGGATGTCGTTGACGACCTTGGGGAAGGTCGTCACAAAGGCGGCCCCCTGCGTCGCGATCGGCGGGATCAGGATCGCCAAGATCCCGGCCAGGACCAGGATGACCGCGGCGTTGAGGACCAGGACGGCGACGCCCCGGCGACCCCGCAGCGGTCCCATCATCTCGATCCGGTCGACCAGTGGCGTCAGCAGCATGGCGATGATGCCCGCGAAGACGAAGAGCAGGAGGACGCCAAGGATGGTGTTGACTGCGAACTGAGCATCCTGGTAGATCTGGAACAGCGCCACCAGGATCAGCAGGTAGACGAGGACCCGCACGGGTCCGTAGAGGTCGCTCCAGCGCGGCTGCCTCCTGCCGCCCCCCGGCGTTCCTTCCTCAGGCGCCATGGCTCCTGGGAGTCTAGACGCTAGTAGCTGGGCGTACTGCGGGCGCGCTCCGCAATGGGGCCGATCAACGCGGCCCTGAAGTCCGCGCGGCGCTCCTCGTCGGTGACGTCGTCAAAGCCCGGGATGCGGTCGGCGATCCAGGGCGGGACGCCGCGGACGACCTCGTTGCCGTCGACGCTGGCCACCACCTCGACGTCGTTGGCCTCGTCGACCTGGATCCCAATCTTGCGGATGACACCGGTGTGGTCGGAGAGGGTCCACGCGTGGACCCAGGCGCGGGCCGCCGGCTGGCGCTGAATCACCAGCCGCATCGGCAGGCTGGAGACCTGCTCGGACTCATGCCCGGAGCGGAGCTCCAGGAGAAGCGCCCGCAGCAGCGGGTCGATGTCGTTGGCCACCCACTCGCAGAGTGAGGCGGCGCGGTTGTCCATGTCGGGGTACTCGAAGAGCTCGAGGGTGTTGAGGGCGATGGCGCGGACCACGCCGGAGTGACGCCGGCAGAATATGCGGTCATCGATTGCCAGGTGGTGCTCTGGGCACCAGGAGGTGCCGCAGGCCTTCCCCTTCCGATCCACGTAGGCGCACGGCACGCCGAGATGGCTGGGGCAGTCAGGTTGGGAGCACTGGTCGGAACCCAGGATGGGCCCGGGAGACATGATCGCAGCCGCGTCGCTACGCCCGCCGATTCGCTTCAGGAATGACATCAGGCCCCCAATATAACGTCAGGTCGCCCGTTGGTCGATAAGTAGCGACTGAATTGATCGACCGATGTGACCGTTCTGATCCCACAAGCGGCTCTCGGCAACACCAATACCCTGGTCGCCGGCGTCGGTGACTGCGGTGAGACAAACCCACTCTCCCTGTAGCTTCCGATGCAGGTATACGGTCAGGTCGGGGTTGATGAAAACGTAGCGCCGAAAGTCGAGCACTCCGCTGAGGCCGTTGCCAAAATCCGCCGCCGCCATCACCCGCTGAAGTGGAGTTGGCACCCTGCCCTCTATCACCGGGTATCGCAGCCGGAGCCACGCCGTCGCTGGTCCCGGGATGGCGAAATGCCCCTCCGCGTAGCGAAACTCCATCGCGCTGCCCATGCCGACCCCGGGGTTAAGGCCTGCGACCAGCGGCTCGGATTCCGCCGAAAAAGGAGGCAGCGCGAGCTCGGGCCGCGGATACTCGGGCATCTCGAGCCGGGCCTCGCGAATGCGCAGCGCGGTCGCTCGCGCGACCTCCGTGCCACCTGCGCTGACCGAGACCCCGACCAGCTGCACCTTCTTGCCCGGACGCAGCAACGAGAGCGATAGGTCGAGGTGCTGCTTGGGCACCGGCCGTAGGAACTCCACCGTCATCCGGGCAACGAACATGTCGGCGCCGGGCTCGAATGACTCGACCATGCCCGCCATCAGCGAAGACGTCGCCCCGCCATGGAGCGCGTTGGGGTCCCACGGGCCGATGGCCAGGTCGGTGGGCATGTAGCCGTCACCGTCGATCGTGAAGAGGGCGGCTGTCATGGGCGCAAGCGTACCCGCGGCAGTCCACAAACCAGCCCGGGCCAGAAAGGGCAGAAGCCCCTCCCCAAACCTTGGGAAGGGGCTTCCGGCTGAAGGCCCTGGCAGCTAAGCCGCGGCCACCTCCACGCGAGGCGAGGCGAAGCCGACGTATAGCAGCACCGCCGCGCTGGCAGCGTGGAGGATGATGTCGAACCCGCCGATGGGAAGGATGTTGAGGGGATTGGTGATGACCAGACCCAGCACCGCCACCACTGCCAGGACGCCGCCGAAGACCTGGGCCCAGGTCCGGGTCATCGCGGGGGCGACGAAAAAGACGGCCAGGCCGGTGACGCCGATGAGAAGGTGCACCACGTTGTGCAGTGGGCTGATCGGGAAAATCCCGAGAAGGTTGCTATCAGGGGCCAGCGGACCGATGAAGCCAAGCACCCCAACGAGGGTGTAGACGGCTCCAAAAACGCCCGCCGTCATCTTGGACAATGACACGGTGGATACCTCCAAATTGTTGTCCCGGACCGACTGTCCGGCGGTGAGACTCGGTTGTCGTTGGTTACGGAGTTAGACGCGTCATGGATCATCTGAATCCAACCCGTATAAGCACCATTGGAGGTGTTGGTTACGCCTGATTCCACCATCCTGGTGGGCACCTGCAACTGGGCCGACCACGAGGACTTTTATCGTCCACGGCTGCCTGCGAACGAGCGCCTGCGTTATTACGCGCAGTTCTTTCCCATCGTCGAGGTCGACTCGACGTTTTACGGCATTCCCAAACCGTCGGTGCCCAAGCGCTGGAGCGAGCAGACGCCGGACGACTTCAAGTTCAACGTCAAGGCCTATCGCAGCCTCACCCTGCACGAACGCGAGGACGGTAAACCGCGACGACCTACCGAGGAGGAGGAACGGGAGTTCATGGACCTGCTCGACCCCCTCCGCGACACCGGCAAACTGCGCGGGGTGCATTATCAATTCCCGCCCTGGTTCAAGGCAAAGCCGGCCAACATGGACTACATCTCCGAGCTCGCCGACAAGCACCCACGCGACCAGCTGATCGTCGAGTTCCGCCATCGCAGCTGGTCGGAGCCGGCGCGGTTCGACGCCGTCACCGAGCTGCTGGCCGAGGCCGGTATCGCCTACTGCATCGTCGACGAGCCCCAGCTGGGGACGGCGTCGATGCCGCCACACCTGGCCGTCACCACCGACAAGCTGGCGGTGCTGCGAATGCACGGGCGCAACGCCAAGACCTGGTACAAGAAGGGCGAGACATCGGCGGACCGCTTCGACTACCTCTACTCCGAGGAGGAGCTGCTGGAGTGGGTACCGCGGGTGCGGCAGCTGGCGGACCGGGCCAAGGAGGTCCACGTGCTGTTCAACAACAACCGTTCCAACTACGCCGTCGTCAATGGCCTGCAGATGGCCAAGCTGCTGGACCTGGGCTACCCGACGCTCGAGGAGATGGCGGCGCGGCGAGGCGAGGGGATGCAGCAGGAGCTGCCGCTCGGCTGACCCCCTGCGGGCGACCTGGCGTCGAACACCGGCTAGGCCGGGGCGATATTGGCGTGGATGTACCAGGGCGCGGCGCGGCGCCAGGCGTCCAGGAACTGCTCGCGGGTGGCGTAGTCGGCAGGGAGAAGGCGCGTCGCCGGGATTTCGACCTTCAGCGCCTCAAGCCGCAGAGGGTAGGGCGCCAGCCGGTACTCCCCGGGAGCGATCATCGAGAATTTGAGCGACCCATCCTCGGCGCCAATGTCCGCGGTCAGAGGCGTTGCCGGGTACTCGACCGCCCAGGGCTGAAGCGCGTCCTGGCGGCAGATGTCGAGCGATATCCGGTCCCACAGCTGCAGCCACTTGTAGTTGGCGGCCAGCTGCGTCTCGCCGGCCTCATCGAGGTCCAGCTCGGCGCGCAGCCGGTCCTGGCGGTCGAGCTCGCCATCGACGAAGTCGCGCAGCGCCACGGCCTGAGGGCCGGTGAAGTTCTCCGGCAGGGAGAAGGGTTGCCAGCCCCAGTGGGAGTGGAAGAAGCCGGAGAAGTGGAGGCTGACCAGCAGGGCAGCGTAAGCGTCGATGGCGTACAGCGCTTCAACGCCCCGACGGTACATGTCGCTCGTCCTGACCCGGTCGACCTCGAAGAAGCTGAGCGGGCGCCGATCTTCGGTGACCTCGGGGGCCTCGTCGAAGACCAGCCAGGCGTCGTCGTGGCGCCGGGCGCCGACCACCACCGAGGGATAGGGCTCCGCCGGTTGCCACGGGTCTCGACCCCAGGCCGCCGCCAGCCGGCCCGAGAGCTCGGCGTGGTCGGCCTGTCGGACGATGACCACTTCGGCGCCCTCCTCGCGAACGATCACGGGGTGCGGCTAGGGCAGCTCCTTCTCCTCGGCAGGCGGCGGCGCATCGGTCTCGCTGGCGTTGGCCATCAGGACTCCCTGGTACACCAGCCCGGCCAGGATGGCGCCGATCAAGGGACCGAGCCAGTAGATGAAGAAGTGCTGGCCGTCGACGATACCGGCGACCAGGGCGGGGCCGAAGGCGCGGGCCGGGTTCATGGCCGCGCCCGTCAGGGGGCCGCCGAGCAGGATGTCGAAGAGCAGAACCAGGCCGATGCCAAAGCCGGCGATCTTGTTGAAGGCGCCGCGGGGATCGATGGCGGTGGCGAAGACCACGAACACCAGGAAGAAGGTGAGGACTGCCTCGACGACATAGGCACGCACCGGCGAGATCGTGGGAGTGGGCGCTCCATAGTTGGCCGCCTGCGCGATCACCGTCGGGAAGATGTAGCGGAGCACGAGGGTGGCGGCAATCCCGGCCACCAGCTGGGTGACGATGTACAACCCCGCCAGCAGCGGCTCGATGTGCCGCGTGATGGCCGCTGCCACGGTCACCGCCGGGTTGAAGTGCCCTCCCGAGATGTGGCCAACGGCGGTGATCATCACCGCCAGGACAATGGCGTGGGCGAACGCGATCATCAAAAGGTCTGCCGGACCGAAGGCGGCACCGTTGCGGATCACGGCATCGGTCAGGATTGACCCGGCGCCGAAGAAAACGAGAGCGAAGGCGCCGAGGAATTCCGCCAGAAGAACCTGAACCTGCTTCATCTTGCCTCCCTTTCTGGTGCCGGGCCCCGCGAGTCAAGCGCAGTTTACCTGCTACAGTCGCGTGCTGAAAAAGACCTGATCGCAGTACGAGGTGAGCAGATGCGCTTCAACGACAGGGTTGCCGTGATCACCGGCGGAGGCCGCGGTATCGGTGCGGCCACGGCGCGGCTGCTGGCCTCCGAGGGCGCAGCGGTGGTCATCGCCGACCTCGATGACGGTCCCGCCAAGGAAGTCGCCGGTGAGATCACCTCGGCCAAGGGGCGGGCCCTGGCGGTGACGGCCGATGTCACCGATCGGGCGTCGGTGGTGGCCCTCTTCGGTCAGGCGGTGTCGGCGTTCGGCCAGGTTGACATCCTGGTCGCCTGCGCCGGCATCATCCGCGACAACCTGCTCCACAAGATGACCGACGACGACTGGGACGCGGTCATCGACACGCACCTCAAGGGCACCTTCCTCTCGGCGCAGGCGGCGCAGAAGCACATGGTCCCGCGGGCTTACGGGAAGATGGTCTTCCTCTCCTCCACCTCGGCGCTGGGCAACCGCGGCCAGGCCAACTACTCCGCCGCCAAGGCGGGGCTCCAGGGGATGGCCCGCACGCTGGCGATCGAGCTGGGCCGCTTCAACATCAATGTCAACGCCGTTGCGCCAGGCTTCGTCGACACACGCATGACGGAGCAGACGGCCGAGCGGATGGGCGTTGAGTACGAGCAGTTCAAAACCGCGGTCGCCTCGCAGACACCGCTGCAGCGGGTCGGGACTCCCGAGGACCTGGCCTCGGTGATCGCGTTTCTCGTCAGCGACGAGTCGAGCTACGTCAGCGGCCAGACCCTGTACGTCCGCGGCGGACCCTGAGTCGGGGTAGTCGGTCGGGCTAGCGGCCGACCTCCCGGCGCTGCATCAGGATCGTGGCCAGGCCGAAGCCGAGGACGCAGATCGTCAGCATCTCCCCGAGGCCGTCCCACTTGACGCCGTCGGTCAGGGGGTTGCCGTAGAGGGTGAAGACCGAGAGCTTCAGGACCCAGTCCGGCCATTTGAGAATCGGTCCGATCTGGACCAGCAGGTAGCTGAGGCCCGCGATCGTCACCAGCACCGCCACCGTCGCCCGAGGCACGCGACTGGCGAGGGCAGCACCAACCGCCCCAAAGGTGGTGCCAAACGGGATCAGAGCCAGTGAGGCGATGAAGAGGTCACCGGAGGGCACCTCGATGTTGATCTGGTGCGCCGCAACATACAGTGCAGCCGAGCTGACGCCGATGAGGATCGTCAGGCTGACGAGTAGGGTCACCGCGCGCTCCAGGACCACCCGCCAGCGCGGCACCGGGGCGCTCAACTCCATCTCCAGGCGTCCCTCGTTGTCCTCGGAGGCCCAGCGGGCGACCTGGGTTATGGCGTAGATGGCCAGGATCAGCTGGAAGAAGCCGAACCAGAAGAAGCCGGTGAGGCTGACATACAGGTCGTGGTGGCCCACGAGTGCCAAGTAGGCGCGCAGGCTGCCCTGGGTCGAGGTGACCAGGTCCACAATCTGCTTGCCGACGGAGGCGAAGTACGCCGCCCCGATCGCCGTTCCGAGGGTCCATGCCAGCAGCCCCACACGGTGCTCGTAGAGCGACTCGACCACCGGAAACCGAAGGAGAGGGTTGGGGTCTGGACGGTAAACCGGGGGACGGGTGCGGGGCCGGCGGCGGATGAGAGCCGAGCCCAGGTCGCGGCGCTGCATCAGGACGGCGGCCAGTACGGCCAGGACCACCGCGGAGCCGAACAAACCAGCGGTGGCGGCGACGTCGAATGTGCCTCCGGCCCTCAGCGGGGTGTTGAGGTCGTAGTAATAGAAGGGAGACACCACCCGGGCGATTGGGCGCAGGCTGTCGACGGTGCGGCTCAGGCTGTTGACCAGGAAGAGGACTGTGAGCACGCCGCCGATGAGGCCGGCCGCGGCGCCGCGGGTGGAGACCAGCTGGGCCAGGACCAGTCCGATCGCATATAGGACGAGGATCAGGCCCACCATGGCCACCGAGATCTCGACCAGGGCCAGGAGGTCCAGCGTGTTGCCGGTGGCAGCGGCTCCGAGATAAACTGCCGCCCCCATACCGGCCGCGAACGACATCGCCGCCAGGCCGAAGGCGGCAAAGCGGACCAGCACGTACCAGAGTCGGGAGACGCCCTTGGCCAGCCATACCTCGACCAGGCCCTTCTCCTCGTCCCCACGGGTGGCTCCGCTGGCCGAGAGCACGGCCCAAATCAGGACGACGAAGGGGTAACCGCCATAGACGCGCCACTGCAGGTACCCCCCGATGGTGTCGACGCCGACCGGGACCGGCAGCAGGTAGCTGATCTGCTGGCCGAGGACCGTCATCTGTTGGGCGAATGCCTGCCGGGCTGCTTCGGTCGTGCCCGCCGCCGAGTTGAAGGCAAAGGCCTGGACGGCTCCGCCGACGACGCCGAAGAAGGCCATCCCGATGATTCCAAGTCGCTGCATCCGCAAGCCGATCCGGAACACGTCAGTCCCCGCTTGCTGCCGGCGTGTCGGCGGAGATCTCCGCTGACGACGGGCCCGTCCCGTCGGCGCGGTAGTAGGTGAGGAAGACCTCCTCGAGGCTGGGCTCGTGGCTGCTGAGGTTGACGACGTGGGCGTCGGCGATTGCCTTGATCAGGGGCTCGAAGGTGCCCCGGACCACGCAGTGCACCCGGTGGTCCTCGGCCTCCACCTGGTCGACGCCGTCGGCGGCCTTGATTGCCGCCAGCGGCGGGTCCCCAGCGAACACGATCTCGACCTGGTGGAAGCGGATGTCATGAAGCTCATCGAGGCGAGAAAGGCGCACCAGGCGGCCCTCGCGGATGATGGCGACCCGGTCGCTGATGTGCTCTACCTCGGAGAGGATGTGCGACGAGAGGAAGATGGTGGCGCCGCCGTCCCGCATCTCGCGGACCAGCTTGTTGAACTCCTGCTGGTTGAGGGGATCAAGGCCCCCGGTCGGCTCGTCGAGGATCAGGAGCCTGGGCCGGTGCATGAAGCCGAGTAGGATGGCCAGCTTTTGCTTGTTGCCGCGGGAGTACTCCCGGAAGCGCTGCCCCAGGTCGATGTCAAAACGCTTGCAGATGTCCTCCACCAGCGGCTCGTCGATCTGCCCGCCGCGCAGGCCCGCCATGTAGGAGACGATCTGCTTGCCCCGCAGGCCGCCAAAGTTAGGCAGCTCGCCTGGGACGTACCCCACCAGCTTCTTCACCTCGACTGCGTCCCTGTGGGAGTCAAGCCCGAAGATGGTGGCCGTCCCCGATGTGGCATGGATCAGGTCCATCAGGAGGCGAATGGTGGTGGTCTTGCCGGCGCCGTTAGGGCCGAGGTAGCCCAGCACCTCGCCGTCGGCGACCTCGAGGTTGAGGTCGAAGAGGCCGCGGTTGTTGCCAAAGTCCTTGGTCAGCCCCTGGGTCTTGATGGCGGCGGTCATGATCTAAGCCCTCCTGTTCTTCCAGCGGTCGGCGAGGCGGATCGTCTCCTCCAGCCAGAACTCGTAAAACTCGGCCATCAGCCGCAGGCGGTCCTTGGCCTTGCCCTCCCCCACCACCGGCTCGCCCCGTCGAAGAATCGCGAGCCCGTCGCGGATCTGCGCCAGGGCCGCCTCGAAGGTGGGGTCCATGTCCTCGTTGACGGTGTACAGCACCCGGCGGCTGCCATGCGTGTGCAGCCGGCGGGCGACGCCCAACCTCTCGAGGTCGCGGGCGGCGACGCTGGCGCTGCTCTTGCCCACTCGGAGCTGGGTGGCGATGTCGTCCAGGCTCATGGGATCGTCGCTCACCAGCAACAACCCGAACAGCCGCCCTACGGTCAATGCCAGGCCGTAGCGGGCAAACATCTGCCCGGTGTCGTCGACGTATCGCCGGCGCGCATCGTCGCGGGCCGGATTCGCTTTTTCCCGCACATTCGGCACGTACCGAATATACCGTATATGCAACAGCGGGGGCCAGAAGCTGACGAAAAACCGGGCCGCGTTCTGGCCCGGCACCGGTGAGCTACGTCAGAACAGCAAGCTCGTGGTGGTCGTGGTCGTGCCGCCTGCGGCGATGATGCCTATGAACAGGAGGATGTAGCCCACGATCAGCAGCAAATAGCCGGCGATCTCGAACATGACCGGGCTTTTGCCGCCCTCGTTCCAATGGATGATCCCGAAGATCAAGCCGATGAGGCTGATGAAAATCGAGCCGATGCCCCAGCCAGTACCGCCGAGGCGGAATGCAAGCAGGATCAGCCGGATGTAACCAATGATGGCCACGATGAACCCAGCGAAGATCAGAAGGCCGCCGAGGATGCCTACTACTATCACGAAATCTCCTCCTGGAGCGAGGCGGATGGTCGGGCGCATTATATGGCGGCCCGCCGCGGTTTCGGCTTTCTGCTCGGGTCAAATCCTGGGTTGCGATCGTCCCCCAGCAAGCTCGACAGACTTGGCCTCAAGACCAGCAGCCCTGTCTTCGTGGGCGCCGGACCCGACGTGGCCATCGCAGACGAGGCCACCGGAAGTTAATCTGAGGCGATGAGCGAGGAGGCGGAAGGACCGCCTACCGGCAAAGTCCCGGCGGCGCGCATCGACGATGTGCTGAGGCGCGCTCGGGCCCGATACACCCGTCTGACCCCATCCGATGCCGCCGTGGCCCAGGCAGGCGGCGCCCTCCTGGTCGACACCCGGTCGGAGGCTCAGCGACGCCAGGGCGGCAACATCCCGGGGGCGCTGACGATCGAGCGCAACCATCTCGAGTGGCGCCTCGATCCGACCTCCCCGAACCGCGTGCCGGAGGTCCGCGACCACGCTCAACAGGTGATCGTGGTCTGCGCCCAGGGCTATTCCTCCAGCCTGGCGGCCGCCTCCCTGCTCGACCTGGGCCTGGCGCGGGCGACCGACGTCATCGGCGGCTTCGAAGCCTGGTCCGCGGCTGGGCTGCCGGTCGACCGGCCACATTAAGGGAAAGAGCCCGGTGGCAACCAGGGCGCGCGGGGCGGACCCGCAGGTGGCGAGGCGGACCCGGTCGTGGTGGGGCTGGGGATGGGAGGAGGACGCCTTGGCGGCGGCCGAGCAGGAGGCCCTGGCGACGTACGTCGCGGCCCAGCAGGGCCTCGACGGCCTCACGGTCCATGATGTTCCCGACCTCGACACCATCGACATACGCGAGCCACGGGTGCAACCTCCGGCGGCGCTGGCTGCGACCTGCTCCACCGACAAACGCGAGCGCGCCGCCCACACCCACGGCAAGGCCTTCCGCGACATCGTGCGCAACCTGATGGGCCGCCTCGACAACCCTCCAGATGTCGTCGCCCGGCCGACCAACGAGGCCGAGCTCGTCGCGGTGCTGGAGTGGTGCTCTGAGGTCGGCCTGGCGGCGATACCCTACGGCGGCGGGTCGTCGGTGGTCGGCGGCGTGGAAGCGCGAGTTGGCGACGACTACGCCGGCGCGGTGTCGATCGATCTCACCGGCTTGGGCCGGGTCCTCGAGATCGATGGGCAGAGCCGCGCCGCGCGCATCCAGGGCGGCGCCCTGGGCCCAGTGCTGGAGGACCAGCTGCGGCCGGAAGGCCTCACGCTGCGCCACTTCCCCCAGTCATTCGAGTTCTCGACCCTGGGCGGGTGGCTGGCGACGCGCTCGGGAGGCCACTTCGCGACCCTGTACACCCACATCGACGACCTCACCGAATCGATGCGGGTGGTCACGCCCTCGGGCGTGTTGGAGTCGCGAAGGCTGCCGGGGTCGGGGGCGGGACCGTCGCCGGACCGGCTCTTCCTCGGCTCGGAGGGCACCCTGGGGATCATCACCGAGGCCTGGATGCGCCTCCAGGAACGGCCTCGTTGGCGTGCCTCGGCGTCGCTCCACTTCGACTCCTACGAGGCGGGCGTGACCGCCACGCGAGAAATCGCCCAGGCCGGCCTCTACCCCACCAACTGCCGGCTGCTCGACGGCGGCGAGGCCGCGCTGTCGGCGGGGACCAGCAACGTTGGGGCGCTGCTGGTGCTGGGTTTCGAGTCGGCCGACCACCCGGTACAGCCGTGGCTGGAGCGCGCCGTGGAGCTGGGCCGCGAGAACGGCGCCCAGGTGCCCGAGGGCCCGCGCTACTCCGACGAAGCCGAGAAGCACGGGGCCGACACGGCCAGCCGCCAGGGAGCCGCCGGCGCCTGGCGTGGCAGCTTCGTTCGGGCACCCTACCTGCGCGACGCGCTGATCCGGATGGGAATGGTCGTCGACACCTTCGAGACCTCGATCACCTGGGACCGCTTCGGCGAGTTCCACGAGGTGGTCTCACAGGCTGCCCGGTCGGTTGTCGACAGGGTGTGCGGCGGCGGGATCATCACCTGCCGCTTCACCCACGTCTACCCCGACGGCCCGGCGCCCTATTACAGCGTCATCGCGCCAGGGCGGTGGGGCGACCAGGTCGCCCAGTGGGACGAGATCAAGGCCGCGGTCTCCGAGGTGGTCGCCGGCGCGGGTGGCACCATCACCCACCACCACGCCGTGGGCCGCGACCATCGTCCCTGGTACGACCGCCAGCGCCCGGAGCCTTTTGCCGCGGCGTTGCGGGCGGCCAAGTCATCGCTTGACCCCTCCGGGGTGCTAAACCCGGGCGTCCTGATCGACCCTGCCTGAGGCGAGGCGCCGGTGAGGATCGCTCTGGTGGCGACCCTGGTCAGCGCCATCAGCGAGCCGCAGCAGGGGGGAACCCAGGCGATAGTGGCCGACCTTGCCAGCGGCCTGACCCGGCGGGGGCACGCCGTCGACCTCTTTGCCGCAACCGGCTCCGCGGTACCTGGCGTCAATGTCGTCGACACCGGGGTCGATCCGGCTTCCCTGGGGTCGGCCCTCGTCCGGCCGGGCCGGGGATCGCGTCGCAGCGACGCGGTCTCCGCGGCGTTTGGTCGCGTCTACGAGATGGTGGCCAACGGACAGTACGACCTGGTCCACAACCACGGCTTTGACGCCGCGGCGATCGATCTGGCCCTCGGCCTCGACCCGCCCGTCGTGCACACCCTGCACATGCCTACAGACCCCGAGGTCGGGGCAGCCCTACGCCGCGCCGCGGCCGGCGCCCGGCCGCCGACCGTCGTCGCGGTCTCCGCGTCGGAGGCCAGGACGTGGTCGACGATGACCCCGGTCGACGAGGTGGTTCGCAACGGCGTCGACGTCAGCGCCATCGAGTGGTCGGAAGGTCCGGGCCAGGGCGCGCTGTTTGCCGGCCGGCTCAGCCCCGAGAAGGGCGCCCTGGAGGCCATCGAGATCTGCAGGCTGGCGGGCGTCCCACTGACCCTGGCCGGCTCGGTGTACGACCCGGCTTACGCGGACGAGGTCCGCCGTCGGTGCGACGGCGATCCCGCTGCGACGCTGCTGGAGGCGGTGCCGCGGCAAGATCTCTGGCGCCTGATGGCGCGCAGCGCGGTGGTGGTGTGCCCGGCGATGTGGGACGAGCCGTTTGGCCTGGTCGCCGCCGAGGCCCAGGCCGCGGGGACCCCGGTGGTCGCTTTCAACCGCGGAGCGCTGCCTGAGGTTGTCGTGGATGGTGTGACCGGGGCGCTGGTTGCACCTGGCGACATCGCGGCGGCCGTCGAGGCGGTGGCCCTTCGCGGAGACTTCTCTCGGGAGTTCTGCCGGCGGCACGCCGAGCAGGACCTCGACTTCGCGGCGACGCTCGACGGCTACGAGGCCCTCTATCGTCGGATCCTTGGTGTTCGGCCTTAGAGGTGGCGACCCCAGCGCCTCACAAAGCGAACCAGGTTCGCGATCGTAGCCGGCCGCCAGACCCGGCTTTGATTCACGAAAGGCGGGACGTTATGCCTGGCGGGGCTTGCTGCTCCGCACGTTCAGGAGGTTGCCCTCCGTATCCCTGAACCACGCGGCCCTCCAGAAGCCGTCGGCTGTGATGCTGTCGACATACGCGTTGCCGGGGAACTCCTCGAACACCACACCCCTGGACTTCAGCTCGACGACCTCGCCATCGATGTCGTCGACCACCCAGCCGCACTGGTCGTGGTCCCCCGACGGCTTGCCGACGCTGGGAAAAAGCAGGATGCTGGAGCCGTCCTCGTGGTCGAGCCAGACGTGCCCCTGCCCCTCCCACGTGGGCGTGAAGCCCAGCGCCTCGATGTAGAACTGCCGCGCGCGAGCCGGATCCTGGACCGGCAACTTGGCGTACGCGTGAGCGCTCTTCAGCATCGTCCGACTCCTCCTCTCGTGATACTCGCTTCCCAGAATAGCGATCCTGATGGACGCACTTCGAACCGCAGTATTCGATCTGGCATCAATACACCCCCGCATCGCCACCGCTCGTAGAGGGCTGCACCAAGCGTTTCGTAACCTCCGAGCAGCTGCCCAGCGCAGCTGGGCGTGCGGAAACAGCCTCTCAAGAAGGGAACGACCCCGACCGGACTTGAACCGGCGACCTCCGCCTTGACAGGGCGGCGCGCTAACCAACTGCGCTACGGGGCCGTGCCAGCTCTCCGGACACGCCGGAGCCACGAATTATATTCGCCCCAATTCGGCCGGGACGCTACCTCAGGCTCAATACGTAGATGGTGGCGATTGCCAGCAGAGCCAGGCCCACGAGGGTCAGGATCGCCCGGTTGCGCATCGCCCGCAGCTCGGCCTCGATGCCGATGATGCGGTCCTCCTCGCGCAGCTCCTCGTCCTCGGGCCATTCGGTGGGCAGCTCGACGCTGTCGAAGGCGCCGATCGTCTCCTTGTCGGGAAGGTCGGCCTCGGGGTCGAAGCTGGAATGGGCGTCCCACCAGGCAAGGGCCTGGTTGAGGGCGGAGTCACCCTCTCCAGCCGGCCCCTCGGCGTGGTAGACGCGACCGTTGCGAAGGTAGAGGCGGACAGGGTCCTTCTCGCCAGCGGTCTCGACCGTGAGACAACCGGTCGCCTGCTCCATCTCCAGCCGGTCCAGGGCGTGGGCGGCGTTCTCGCTCACGCCTCCACGCTACACCAGCAGGAAACGCTCGACCAATTCCGCGACCCCATCCTCCTGGGGGGGCGCCACCGCGGCATCCGCCACCGCCAGCACGTCGGGATGGGCGCTGCGGGGAGCCACCGTCATGCCGGCGAAGCCGAACATCTCGACGTCATTGGGGGCATCGCCGGCGGCCAGGACCTCAGACGGATCGACCCCGACGTGCTTGCAGACGAACTCCAGCGCTGCCGCCTTGCTGACGTCGGCAGCGACCACCTCAAGGAACTCCGGGAGGGAGAACGTCGCCCGGCACCGGGGCTCGATCACGCGCCGGAGCTGAGGCTCGAGCTGCCGCAGCCGGTCAGGGGTGTCGACGTACACGATCTTGGTTGACCCTTCGGCGGCGAGCTCCAACAGGTCCGGGACCAGGATGGGGTCGATGCGCGCGACCTCGGCGTAGCGCCTGGCACCCCAGCTCTCCTTTTCGATGTAGAAGTTGTCGTCCTTGTACAGGTTGACGTGGACGCCGTGCTCGCGACTGAAACGCACCGCCGCAGCGGCGCTCTCGGAGTCGACGGGCCATTCGCGCAGCAGCTCGCCTTCCCGGCTCCGCACCACCGCGCCCTGGTAGCAGATGATCGGCTCGAGGCTGCCGATGGCCTCGGCGTAGGGCAGCGCCGAGCGGAACATGCGTCCAGTGGCCAAAACCACTTGCACCCCCGCGGCCACCGCCGCCCGCAGCGCCTCGAGGTTGCGCGGCGTGATCTCCAGGCTTGGTCCGACGAGGGTCCCGTCGACGTCCAGGGCCAGCATCTTGAACCGAGCGGGACGAGTGGCGGGCTCAGCCACCCTTCCAGGCCTCGGGGTTGACCAGCTGTGGCGGCCGCTGGCCTTGCAGCGCCAGGACCAGGTTGGTGGCGGCAACCCGGGACATCGCCGCCCGGGTGGCGATGGTGGCGCTGCCGATGTGGGGCAGGAGGACGGCGCTGTCCAGGTCCAAGAGCCCCGGTTCGAGATCGGGCTCGTTCTCGTACACATCCAGCCCCGCGCCGGCGATCCAGCCTTCGCGGAGCGCCTTGGCCAGCGCCCCCTCGTCCACCACCGGGCCGCGCGAGGTGTTGATCAGGTAGGCCGTCTTCTTCATCGCGCGGAGCGCCGTCTCATCGATCAGGTGGCGAGTGTCCGAGGTGAGGGGCACATGGAGGCTGAGGAAGTCCGACTCCTTGAGCAGGCGTTCGAGGCTGACGCGGTGCGAGCCGATTTCCTCGGCCTCCGCGTCGGGGGCGGAGCGGGCGGTGTGCAGCAGGCGCATGCGGAAGCCGGCCGCCCGTCGGGCGACGGCGCGAGCGATGCGGCCGAAGCCGACCAGGCCAAGCGTCCTGCCCTGGAAGTCCGCCCCGACCAGCATGTTCGGGTTCCAGCCTTTGAACTGGCCGGCGCGCACCATGCGCTCCCCCTCCCCCAGCCGGCGCGCCGTCGCCAGCATCAACGCCCAGGTGAGGTCGGCGGTGGCCTCGGTGAGGACGTCCGGCGTGTTGGTAACCAGGATGCCCCGGCGGGTGGCCTCGGCCACCGCGATGTTGTCGTAGCCGACGCCATAGTTGGCGATCGCCCGCAGCTTGGGCAGGCGCTTGATCAGGCCGGCGTCGACGCGGTCCCGGACCAGGACGAGGATGCCGCGGCAGCCCTCCGCCCCGGCCGCGATCTGCTCGGGCGTCGGCGCCGCCCTGCCCTTGAAGACGCTGACCTTGAAGGCCGCCCGGAGGGTGGGCAGACCGGGGTCGGGGATGGGGTATGTGACGAAAACCGGTTCCTTCAGGTCAGGCCCCGAGCTTGTCCAGCGCCTTCAGCAGGGCCGAGCACTGCGCCCACGTGCCCACGCTTATGCGTAGCCCGTGGTCGACGCTGGGACGGTCGAAATACCGCACCAGGACCCTCTGATCGAGGAGCTCCTGGTAGAGGCCGGCGGCGGCCTTGGGAGGGGTGGCGAAGATGAAGTTGGCACCCGATGTCAGCACCTCCCAGCCGCGGCCGTTGAGCTCCTCGGCAAGCTGCTCCCGGTTGATCACCACCTGCTCTACGCAGTGCTGCCAGTACTCCCGGTCGGCCAGGGCGGCGCTGGCGGCGGCCAGCGGCAGGCGCCCCAGGTTGCAGATGTCCTTGACCGCCCACAGGTCGGCGATCAGCTCGGCGCTGCCGATGGCGAACCCCACCCGCAGGCCGGCCAGCGAGTACGACTTGGAGAAGGAGCGCACGAGGAGCAGGTTGGGGTGGGCGTCGAGGATCTCCAGGCCGCTCGAGGGGGCGAAGTCCACGTACGCCTCGTCGAGCAGCACCACGCCCTTGGATTGGCCGGCGAGTTCGGCAACCGCCTCCATCGGCAGCAGCGTCCCGGTGGGCGAGTTGGGGTTGACCACGAACTTGAGGTCGGCGTCGGACTCCACGAACGTCGCCGGCAGCCGGTAGTCCGGGTCGAACCCGTGCTCCTCGCCGTCGACCTCGTGGATTGCGAGCAGCTTGGGCACCAGCGTGTACGCGGGCTCCAGGTAGGCGGCCCGGCCGCCGCGGGGGACGAAGGCCCGCACCGCCATCGCCAGCACCTCGTCGGCACCGTTGCCGCCGACCACCTGCTCGGGCGCGACGTCGTACACCTGGCTGAGCGCCTGGCGGAGGTCGGCCTGGGTGGGGTCGGGGTAGAGGTTGAGGTACTGG
This sequence comes from Candidatus Dormiibacterota bacterium, assembly GCA_035938265.1. Classification (GTDB taxonomy): domain Bacteria; phylum Chloroflexota; class Dormibacteria; order DASZGP01; family DASZGP01; genus DASZHA01. Next base: position 33,195 of record DASZHA010000066.1, on the reverse strand, counting down.
GTGGCCATTGCCAGCGCCCCGGCGACCGCGTCCGAAGGCGGGAAGGGACTCTCGTTGGTGTTGAGCTTGACCCAGCTCTCGCCGTCGGCCGGCTGGATGCCGGGCACGTACGGCTCGAAGTCGCTGAGGGAGGCCTTGCGGTAGCGCGACATCAGCGCGCCGGCGCGGGCGGCGCCAGGACCCGCGCCAGGGTGCCGCGGGAAATCATGCGACGAGTCGGGCCCGCGGCCGTCGGTGACCCCACCTCGGCCACGTCGGCGAGGAACACCTCGATCGCCAGGCGGGGGTTGACGTTGTTCTCGACACGGTCGGCGGCCTCTCGCGCGCTCTCCCAGAGGCCCAGCACGGCGTCGAGGCCGACGCCCTGCCATGCCGGGCTGGTCGCCACGCCCACGACGTTCGCGGAATTCGCTTCGCCGGCGGCGCGGTCGGCGGCAGCGTCGCGCAGCCACCACTCCCAGGCATCGAGGGCCTCGCGCGCCAGGGCCCGGTTGCGGGCACTGTCAGGGGTGCCGAAGCGGGCCCCGATACCGACGATGTCCAGCCACGATCCGGCGGGGAGCGACTCCAGCGCCGCGCCCCAGGCAAGGCGACGGGCCTGCTCGTCGGCGTCCGTCGCCAGCCGGAGCGCGTCGCCGGGCGCCCCCCTGGCCAGCCGCAAACCGGCGGCGTCCAGCTCGAGGCGCCGGCCGGCGAGGAAGGCGGTCACCTCGTCGTCGCTGAGCCGGGCGAACTCAACCTCCTGGCAGCGGGAGCGGATCGTCGGCGGCAGCAGGTCGGCGGCCTCGGCGCAGAGGACCAGGACCGCGCCCGGGGGCGGCTCTTCGATGGTCTTCAGCAGCGGCGAGGCGGCGGTTTCCTTGAGGCGCTCAGCCCGGGCCAGCACCGCTACCCGGCGGTCGCTGCGCATGCCCTTGAGGCTGAGGAACGCCTGCAGCGGCTGGGCGGGCACGCCGGCCCTGCCGGTGTCCGTGGCCTCGGAAGCCCGCCCCGAACGACCCTCGCGCCGGATGACATCGATGCTGATGCTCTCGGACTCGCTGTCCTCCACCCAGAGGTCGGGGTGAAGGCCCGACGGCATCGGCGCGACCCCCGCCGTCTCCAGCAGGTCGGCGGCAAAGGCCAGCGCCGTGGTGGTCTTGCCAACCCCGGTCGGGCCGGTGAAGAGGTAGGCGTGGCTGACCCGCGCCGGGTCTTCGACAACCGACGTCAGGAAGGCGCGCACACGCTGGTGGCCGGCGATCTGGTCCAAGTTCATGCCGCATAATCCTCGCATGCAGCGCCAAGCCCTTTCCCACGCCCCAGAGACCTCCGAGGAAGCCGTCGGCGGCCCGTCCCTGGCCCACGTCGACCCCGACGTCGCAGCCCTGATCGGCAAAGAAATCGAGCGCCAGAAGAGCAAGCTGGAGCTGATCGCATCGGAGAACTTTGTCAGCCGCGCGGTGCTGGAGGCGGCGGGCTCAGTGCTGACCAACAAATACGCTGAGGGCTACCCCGGAAGACGCTACTACGGCGGCTGCGAGTACATCGACCAGATCGAGCAGCTGGCCATCGACCGCGTCAAGGAGCTGTTCGGCGCCGAGCACGCCAATGTCCAGCCCCACGCCGGCGCCCAGGCCAACACGGCGGTCTATTTCGCCTCCGTCAACCCCGGCGACACCATCCTCGGCCTGGCCCTGCCCCACGGCGGCCACCTCACCCACGGCCACCATCTCAACTTCTCGGGACACTACTTCAACTTCGTCCCCTACGAGGTCGAGGCGGGCACCGAGGTCATCGACTACGACAAGCTCCGGGCCCAGGCCAAGGAGGTGCAGCCGAAGATGATCGTCGCGGGGGCCTCGGCCTACCCGCGGACGCTGGACTTCGCGGCCTTCGGGTCGATCGCCAAGGAGGTCGGGGCCATCCTCTTTGTTGACATGGCCCACATCGCCGGCCTGGTGGCCGCGGGGCTGCACCCCAGCCCGGTGCCCCACGCCGACATCATCTCGTCGACCACCCACAAGACCCTTCGCGGTCCCCGCGGCGGCCTCATCCTCTGCACCGCTGAGTGGCAGAAGAAGATTGACTCCGCCGTGTTCCCCGGCATCCAGGGCGGCCCCCTGGAGCACATCATCGCGGCCAAGGCGGTGGCCTTCAAAGAGGCGCTGACGGACGACTTCAAGGCCTACCAGCGGCGGATCGTGGCCAATGCCGCGACGCTTGCCTCCGAGCTCTCCAACCGGGGTCTGCGCCTGGTCTCGGGCGGTACCGATACCCACCTGATGCTGGCCGACGTCACCGCCATCGGGCTCACCGGCAAGCAGGCTGAGTCCATCCTCGACGCCGCCGGCATCACCGTCAACAAGAACACCATCCCCTTCGACCAGAACCCGCCGATGACCGCCAGCGGCATCCGCGTCGGCACCCCCGCGGTGACCACCCGGGGCATGGGCGAGGAGGAGATGGCGGAGATCGCCGGCCTCATGGTGGAGGTCCTGGGCAAGCCCGACGACGAGGCCGCCCACCGCAAGGTCGCCGCCCGGGTGGCGGATCTCTGCGGTCGCTTCCCCCTCCACGTCCCGGTTCGGGTCTGATTCCATGCGGTGAAAGGTATAGCTGAGGGCTGACTGGCGTCGCCCGGCGGGGCGTGCGTGGAGTCAGGCGGTCCGCTCGGAGACGGGCTCGAGCGCCGGGGCGGCAACCTCGGACGTCGGGTCAAAGCGGTGCAGGATGGCCCAGGTGACACCGCCCGCCGCCGTGAGGGAAACCAGGATGCCGACCAGCTCGAGGTTGCCGACGTTAAGGAGCTTGAGCGCGCTGGCGGCGAGCACCAGGAAGAGCGCGGGTCGGATGACGCGGTCGGGCGCACGGGAGGACAACGCTGCGCCCGCCAAAACACCCGGGATGCTGCCAATCAGTAGCGACACCGTCAGCTCCATGCGGAAGTCGCCGAACAAGATGTGGCCCGCCGCCGCCGCCGTCACCAGTGGCACGGCCTGGACCAGGTCCGTGCCGACGAGCCGCGAGCTCGAGAAGGTCGGGTACAAGAGCAAGAGCATGGCAACGATCAGCGACCCGGAGCCAACCGAGGTCATCCCCACGAGCAACCCCCCAATGGCCCCCACCGCGACGGTGGCGACGCGGTTGACCTTGATCTCCTCGCCACCGGCCGAGGCACCGCGGCGGCGGCTGCGCGCCTGCAGCAGGCCCTTGGCCACGATCGCCGCGGCGGCAAGGAGCAGCGCAACCCCCAGCACCAGCTTGAGACGCCCGTCCACCTCGGGTCCCTGGCCGAGCAGCTTGATGATGAATACCCCGGCGAACGCGGCCGGTACCGAGCCGACCATCAGCCAGCGCACCAGGCCGAAATGCACGGTGCCGCGCCGGAGGTGAACAGCGCTGCCAAACGGCTTCATGATCATCGAAGCCACCAGGTCGGAGGAGACCGCGGCCAGGGGCTGGACCTTGAAGAGAAGCACCAGGATCGGGGTCATCAGCGCGCCGCCGCCCATACCGGTCAGTCCGACGATGAACCCGACGATCAGCGCCGCGCCGGCAACCAGGGGATCAATGTGCACTCGCCGCTCTCCAACGCGGGGCCACGGCCGACCCCATTTCGACTATCTCTACTAAGACAGGGGACAAAGCATAGTTGCGCCGCATCCCCGAAGTCAACGCACGCCGCCCCTGGCTGAGGCCCAGAGGCGTTCGACCGCCGTAGGGGCGTATCCTTTTGGGCACCAGAACCTGACTGGGTCGTCACCTTTGTCGTGGCACCCACACGAGAGGACGCGCATGGACTTCGACGAGAGCTCTGAGGACGCCGCGTTTCGCGACGAGATCCGGACCTGGCTGGCCGAACACAAGCAGGAGATGGCGGACACCAAACGGGTCCCCGGCGACACCCCACGCGAGGAGTACGCCAAGTTCCGCGACTGGGAGAGGACGCTGTTCGACGGTGGCTGGGCCGGGATCGCCTGGCCCAAGGAATACGGCGGCCGCGGCGCATCGCTCTACCAGCAGGCGGTCTTTACCGAGGAGTACGCGCAGGCCAATGGCCCCGAGCGCATCAACCGGCTCGGTCTTGGGCTGCTGGCGCCGACGCTGATGATCTACGGAACCGAGGAGCAGAAGCAGGCGCACCTGTCCAAGACCCTGTCGGGCGATGAGGTGTGGTGCCAGGGCTTCAGCGAGCCGGGCGCGGGCAGCGACCTCGCCGCCCTGCGGACCAAGGCGGTGCGCGAGGGCGACGAGTACGTGATCAACGGCCAGAAGGTCTGGACGTCGTTCGCCCAGGCCGCCGACTGGATCTTCCTGCTGGTTCGCACCGACCCCGACGCGCCCAAGCACAAGGGCATCACCTACATCCTGGTCGACATGAAGTCGCCAGGCATCGAGGTCCGCCCGATCGTGCAGATCACCGGCTACCAGGGCGAAACCGGCTTCTGCGAGACGTTCTTCACCGACGTGCGGGTCCCCGCCAGCAACGTTGTCGGCAAGGTCAACGACGGCTGGAAGGTGGCGATGGCGACCCTCGGTTTCGAACGCGGAACCGGGCTCGGCTCTGCCGCCGCCTTCAAAGCCCTTTTGGACAGGGTTGTCGACATCACCCTGCACGAACCACGCTACGACGGCATCGCCGCCGACGACCCCGATATTCGCCGCCGCATCGCCCAGGGCTTCATCGAAACCCGCGTCTACGAGCTCAACACCAAGCGCGTCCTGAGCAAGCTTGCCAAGGGTGATGCGCTGGGGTCCGAGGCCTCCCTGAGCAAGCTCTACTGGTCGGAGATGGACGCTCGGCTGTTCGAGCTGGGCAACGACGCGCTGGGCCCGCGCGCCGAGCTGGCTCGGGATGCCGCCGACGCCGAGTCGGGTGGCAAATGGTTCGGCGAGTACCTCTACGCCCGGGCCAGCATGATCTACGCCGGCACCAGCGAGATCCAGAAGAACATCATCGCCCAGCGCGTGCTGGGCCTCCCCCGCTCGTAACGCGGCGGGCAGCCGAGCCGAAGTGGAGTGAGAGCCGCATAGATGGACTTCGACTTTTCTGAAGAGCAGTACATGCTGCGCGACACGGTCCGCGACCTGCTGGCCAAGGAAAGCACGCCGGCCGAGGTGCGCCGCATGTGGGATGACGAGAAGGGGCGCTCCCCGGAGCGCTGGCACAAGCTGGGCGAGCTCGGGGTTCTCGGGCTCAACATCCCCGAGGCCGCGGGTGGCGCCGGCATGGACGAGCTCGACATGGTCCTGGTGCTCGAGGAGGCGGGCAGGGCGATCCTCCCCGAACCGCTGCTGGAGCACGCCGCCGTCGGCGCGCCGCTGCTGGCGCGGGCCGGCACCGAGGCGCAGAAGACCGAGTGGCTGCCCAAGCTGGCAACCGGGGAGGCCATCGTCACGGTGGGTCTTGCGGGCCAGCCGTACGTCCAGGACGCCGGCGCCGACCTCGTCATCTTGGAGCAGGACGGTGAGCTCCATGCCGCCACCCAGGACCGCCTGACGCTGACCCCGATGCCGTCGGTCGATCGCGCCCGGCGTCTCTCCAAGGTCACCGCCGAGCTCGACGAGGCGACCCTCATGGGCCCCGCCGGGACCAACGCCGCCTGGGCCTTCGACCACGGCGCCGCTGCCACCGCCGCCGAGCTGCTCGGCATCGGTGGGGCGATGCTCGACATGACGATCGCCTACGCCAAGGAACGCGAGCAGTTCGGGCACAAGATCGGCAGCTTCCAGGCGGTCCAGCACAAGCTGGCCGAGACCTACCTGCTGGTCGAGACCGCAAAGGCGGCGGTCTACTACGCCGCCTACGCCCTGGCCAAGGACCTCCCCGACGCCCAGATCCATGTGAGCGTGGCCAAGGCCTACGCCTCGGACGCGGAGCGCCGGGCCAACTACGAGTCGCTCCAGATCCATGGGGGCATCGGCTTCACCTGGGAGCATGATCTTCACCTATGGCTGAAGCGCGGTCGCGCCCTCGAGGCGCAGTACGGGGACGCCGACTGGCACCGGCGTCGCATCGCAGACTGGGTCTACGCGCAGCGCTGATCGTCCTCGCCGTCAGCCTGCTGGCGGCGTGCGGCGGACCCTCGGACTCGGGGTCGACGGCCACCGCCGGGTCGACCGCGACGCCAAGCTCCAACCCGGCACTGAAGGTGATCTGCAACGTCGTCTCCAAGGACCAGGCCAAGGCTGCCTCCGGCATCGATTTCCCCCAACCCCCGGCGGCGATCGCCAAGGCGCACGGGGCGGAGTGCCGCTATGACGCCCAGAAGGGCCTGGTCAGCGTGGAGGTGGACGACAGCCAGGGCGTCGACGCCGGCCGGGTGGCCTTCAGCGGCAGCGGCACCCAGATGCTGCCGGGCCTGGGGGATGAAGCGATCTGGAACCCCTCCCTCTACGTGCTCTGGATCCGAAAGGGCAATGCCGCGCTGACGATCCAGATAGTCAACCTCAACATTGAGAAGGACACCATCCGCAACAACGCGGTCAACCTGGCGAACCAGGTCCTGCCCAAGCTGCAGACCAGCTAGGACCTCCCGTTGACGCCCGGCTGGCTCGGGCCCGATGGCGCCAGCAGAGCATCAAACCCGTCGGTCCATGTGGACCGCTGTTCGCCAGAAACGGCGTAACCCGAATAGGCGTCAAGTCCGGCGACCCAATTGAGTGCGGATGACCCCATCGCGAAGGCGGCGGTAGCGAACGCGTCGGCGTAAGTCAGGCGCGGTCCGGCCACCGTGATGCTGAGAACGCCCGCCGGCGCGCGGCCCATCGTCGGGTCGATGATGTGCTCACCTCGTTCGTAGGTTCCGCTCGTGGCCACGGCTAGATCCCGCGCGAACACGACCGCACAGACGAGGCTCGGTTGGAGCGGGTGGCGAATGCCCACCCGCCACTGGCGGCCCGGTTCTGGCTCGCCCCGCGCCACCACGTCGCCGCCGGCGTTGACGCAGTAATTCTGGGCGCCCGCGGCGTCGAGGATCTCACAGCCCCGGTCGATGGACCAACCCTTGACCACCCCAGATGGGTCGAAACCGTCGTGGCTGTGCCGCCAGGCGTCGAAGCGCCCATGGGTAAGCGATTGCAGCGACTTACACAAGGCAACGATCTCATCCAGGTCTGCGTCACCATCCGCGAGGTCCATGGTGCCGCGCCGCACCCGGCTCACCATGCTCGTCGCCTTGAACGGGCTGAAGCGGTCGTCGACTGACCGGAGCCAGTCGAAAAACGCGTCAACGACGTCGCCGGTGACGGATGGCTCGCGCAAGTCGAGCCCTATTGCCGTTCCCATGATGTGCTCCACACGCCCCCTCCCCGGGGCCGGGCCACTCGGTCCGGCGACCTCAGCCACGGGCCATGTCGAGGGCGGACTGCAGCGATTGCGCATAGCCGTAAGAGGTGTAGGTCGCTCCTGAAAGAGTGTCGATCTGGGCGTTCTGGGCCTGCAGGGCCTCGTCATGGAGGATCGGTCCGACAGCCTGGCTGATCTCCTGCGACCTGGGGCGGTCGAATGGCAGCTGAATCGCCTGCACATCGGTGATCCGGCCCCCTGAAATCGTCACCTTGACCTGGACATCCCCGAAACGGTTGGGCACGTCCTGCCCGGTGTACTGGCCGTCCTTGACCGAGCCTGCGGGTTGCGCCGAAGCCGAAGGCGTGGGCGCTGCCGAAGCCGTCGCCTGGGCTGTCGCAGTCGACGACGACGCGACGTCCGGTTGTTGGGAGGGGATGACCGCGGTGGGCCCAAGCGCGCGGGGCTGGTCGGGGGTCTTGAAGTTGAGCAGGAGGACGAGTCCGGCAACTGTGGCAAAAATCGCAACCGCAGGTCTCATAGCTGCGGCATCTTCACAGCAGGGCGAAGCGCTCGTAGTGGATCTGCCGGTCGGGCACGCGCAGACTGCGAAGGCTTTCATGGAGCTCCCGCATCATCTCGGACGACCCGCAGATGAAGACGTCACGCCTGGCTACGTCGGGGACCAGCTGGGTGAGGGCGCGAGCCGAGAACGGCGCATCCGGCACCCCGGCCGACCCCCGAGGCCCGACGAGGTAGTGGAGGGTGCCGCGCTTCTGTTTGACCAGTTCCTCGATTTCCGGCCGAAAGATCGCATCCTCCCAAGTCCGGGCGCGGTAAACGACCACGATGCTGCCCTTTCCGGCGGGGAGCTCCTCGAGCAGAGCCCGCACCGGGGTGATTCCGATTCCGCCCGCTATCAGCAATGAGCCTGCGTTGCGTCGCCTCAGGGTTGTGAAGATGCCGTAAGGGCCCTCGACAGCCACCGGAGTGCCCGGGTTCAGCCGCAGGACGTCGGCGGTTCCGTCACCGACCTCCTTGACGGTGAGGCGCAGGTAGGTGCCGTTGGGGGCGGCCGATAGCGAGAACGGATGAGCCCGCCACCATCCGCCTCGAGCCAGGAAGCGCCAGGTGAAGAACTGGCCTGCGCGCACCCGCAGCTGGTCCAGTTGTCGCCCGGTGACGTAGATCGACACCACCCCGGGACCCTCGCGAACGACCCGGTCCACGCGCAATCGGTGCCGCCTTGCGAGCCTGATGGGGTCGCCAACCCGGAAGAGGAGCACCAGTGCGACGACGACGGCGTAGAGGGCGATCCAGTAGCCGCGGGCCCATGGGTCATTGCTGAAATCGCTGCCCACGGCGAGGATGTGTCCGAAGCCGAGGGCGATGGCAACGTATGTGCCGAGGTGAAGAAAGTGCCAGGTTTCGTAGCTGAGCCGGCGCCGTGACCACCTCATCGACGCCACCGCGATGCCGATAAGCATCATGGTCCCCACGGTGGCCATCAGCACGTACGGGAACGTGGTCAGCAGGTTCCAGGTCTCGGCCGCAATGGATCGACCGTCACCGAAGGCGTACCCGACGGTGGTCAGGATGGTATGAGCGGTGATCAGCCCAACGGTGGAGAAGCCCAGCCAGCGGTGCCAATGGGCCAGCCGGTCCATGCCGAACAACTGCTCCAGCCACGGGCTCCGAGACATCAGGACGATCTGGATCAGCGCGGTGTAGGTGCCGAACAGGCCGGTCAGCTGGCCCGCCGCGGTGAGGTTGGCGGCGGCGCCGCCGAGCCCATCAAGGCCGCCATGGCGAAGCCACATGCCACCGATCAGGACCGCGTTGAAGGCAACGAGTGCGACCGCATCGCCAGCCCGGACCGGCCAGGCGCGGGGCGGTAGCACGCGTGAGCGCCGCGGCTGGCGGGCGGCCCTGGCGCCCGCAGGGGTATTCGAGGCCACGATTGAAAGATTCTCGGCGCGGCGCGTAAGAACGCCGTGAGAGGGACCGGTGAGTCCTAGGCTGGCGCCTCCGGGTTGAACCCCGGATCCATGGTCCGCTTGATCGCCTCCTGGCGAGCCTTACGGGTCTCGCGGCGAATCTTGGCGTGGGCCTGGCGCCGCTTCTCGGCCTCGGTCTCGACCAGCAGCGGTGGGACCTGCGTCGGGTTGCCCTCGTCGTCGAGGGCGACGAAGACGAGGTAGGCGCTGCTGGTGTGGCGCACCTCGCCGGTGCGGATGTTCTCGGCCTCCACCCGGACGCCCACCTCCATCGAGGTCGTGCCGACGTCGTTGACCGACGCGTTGACGGTGACCACATTGCCGACGAATACCGGGTGCAGGAAGGTCATCGAGTCCACCGTCACCGTGACCACCCGGGTGCGGCAGTGGCGCATGGCGCACACCCCGGCGGCGGTGTCGACCAGCTTCATGATCGTGCCGCCGTGGACGTTGCCGGTGGGGTTGGCATCACCGGGGTTCATCTGGATGCTCATCGTCACCTGCGACTCGCTGGAGGGTCGCGGGTCGAGCCTGGGGCGGTGAACTACGTCGTCCACGCTAGGCCTCGGTGGTGCGGTTCAGCTGGAAGAGCGCCTTCTTGCGCACCAGGTAGACGACCACCACGACGTTGAGCACGAGCGTGATGATACGAAGTGGACTCGGGCGGCGGGCCACCTCCATCACCTCGAAGGGGATGAAGAACGCGGTCGCCAGCACCACCAGGTACTCGGCCCAGCGGCGACGCAGGATCAGGCCGATCGACTCGGCGCCCTCGATCAGCCCGTAGACCAGGGAGCCGACGGCCACCACCTCCAACGTGTTGGTGGAGAGGCCGGCGAGCCTGGCGAGGTTGCGGACGACGACGTCGTGGATCAGGCCGCGGCCGGTGTCGAGGTTGAAGACCTCGATGGCACGGTCGACCAGGGGCGCGAAGCCGGAGTCGGTGTGGGTGAAGATGTAGATCGCGGCCGCCACCAGGAGCACGGCCTTGATGCCGCGCTCGAACATCAGGTACCAGATGACAAAGCCGCGATCCTCGATCCGGCGCCCCATGTCGGCACCAAGCCTGGCCAACCATGATCGCCTGGCTTCGGGAGCCGAAGCCGTCTGCCCCTCCGCCACCCGCGGTCTGCCTCAGCCCACCGGCTCGGGGCCGGGACGCACCGGCTCCTCTTTCCCTCTAGTCGGCTCCGCCGGACCTCTATGGGGCGGTGGCTCGGGGACCGCGTTGGCGGAGCCAACCGCGATGGCGTCGCCGCTCTCCGGCCCCACCGTCATGTGCCGCGACTGGCGCCAGACGAACCACACCCGCTGGACAACGGTGAAGTTGGTGAAGACCGCCAGGATCAGGACCACCGTGACCAGCCCACCGATGGTGGCGGGCGTGAGCAGCAGTCCGACCACGGTCAGTAGCACCCGCTCGGGACGGGCCAGCAGACCTCCGTCGCAGGTGAAGCCCAGCGCCTGGGCCCGGGCGCGGACGTAGCTGACCAGGAACGAGCCGGCCGTCGCCAGGATCACGAGCACCGGGCCGATGGCCACGCCGCGGCGCTGGAAGAGGATCAGCAACGCGACCATGATCACGCCTTCGGAGAAGCGGTCGGTGGTGGAGTCGAGGAAGGCGCCGTACGCATAGGACCGACCCGACGCCCGGGCGAGGGCGCCGTCGAAGACGTCGAAGACGGCCGCGAAGGCGAGCACCAGGCCACCGTAGAAGGGATGGTCGAGGGCGATCAGGACCGCCGCGGCGCACGTGATCAGGAAGCCCATCACCGTCAGCTGGTTGGGTGTGACCGGCAGCTTCTGCATCCGCGCTGCCAGCCGCAGCGCGACCCGCCTAACCCAGGCCTGGAATCGGGTCGTGAACAATTTCTTTCTCCTTTGGACGCGGGGGGCTGCCGTCGCTGCTGAGCCTGGCCGCATTGGCCAGCTGCTCGGGGTAGCCGGAGTTGAATGGCGTGCGGTGCCAGCGCCTCAGGGCGTTCTCGTAGACGTCCACCACCTGGTCGCCGACGCGCTCCCACGAATAATTCATGGCGCTCTGCCGGCCGGCGGCGCCAAGCCGCGCTCGCAGAACCGGGTCGGCCGCCAGCAGGTTGATGGCCGAGCTGAGGCTGACGGGGTCATTGCGTCGGACCAGGATGCCCTGCTCGCCGGGGCTCACCACCTGGGTGAAGCCGGGGATGTCGGTGGCGACCACCGGGAGGCCCGCGGCCATCGCCTCGAGGAGGACGATGCCGAAGCTCTCCTGGCCGGTGTTGGGGGCGACGAAGATGTCGGCGCTGGCGTGGTAACGGGGCAGCTCGTCAGGGCTGACGTGGCCCGCCATGAGGACGTCGGGGATGGCCTGGGACTCGATGTAGCGCTCGTAGCCGCCGCGCATGCGGCCGTCGCCGACCACGATGAGGCGAAGCTCGGGGATGCGCTGCTTGAGGTTGACGTAGGCCCGGAGCAGGTCACCAAGCCCCTTGCGCTTCTCCAGGCGGCCGACGAAGAGCAGGTTCAGCTTGCCGTCCCGAAGGCTCGGCAGGGGCTTGACGCCCTGGCCGAAACGGCCCAGGTCCACCCCGTTGGGCACCACCTGGTAATCGGCGTTGAAGTACTTGCTGACGAACTCCCGAGCCGGCTCCGAAACCGCGATCCGGCCGTGCAGCTTGCGGAAGGAGCCACGCACCAGCCGGCGGCCGTAGTAGTAGGCGGTGCTCGACCTGGCGTAGGCGTGGAAGGTGCCGACGTTGCAGACCTTGGAAGCCCGCAGCACCGTGATGGGAAGCGCGGGCAGGAGCGGCTCGTGGCAGTGGATGACGTCAAAGCGCTCCTGGTCCAGCATCCGGCTGATCCGCCTCGACAGGTGGAAGCTCATCGTGATCCGGGCGATCGAGCCGTTGACTGGGACCGGGAACGGGCGGCCGACGCGGTAGAAGTCGTCCACCCCAAGCTCCCCCACCGGCGCCGGCAGGTCACCCGAGGCCGGGCCGATCAGCTTGACGGTGGCACCGCGCTCGCGCAGCACGCGCGAGAGGTGGGTGATGTGCTCGGTGACGCCGCCGGGGTGCGAGAAGTCGTAGGGCGAGACCAGGGCAACCTTGAGGTTGTCGCGCACCGCGGTCACGCCTCGGTCCTCATGCGGCGGAGCATGTGGCCGGGGCCCTGGCGCACGTTGTGCCGGAAGGAGTCGAACTTCCGGCGGGCCACGGTCAGGTGCTCGCCCAGCGTCCAGTGGACGCCCTCCGGCTGGGTCGCGTACTGGGCCAGGGCGCGACGGTAGTCGGCCGCGGTGGTGCCATTGAAGATGGTGTAGGCGCTGCCCACGCCCTCCAGGTGGTGGGAGTCGGAGTTGCCGACCTCGGCCAGCCCGTAGCGCTCGCGGTTGAGGCGCCGGACCTTGGGCTCGGCGATGCGACCAGCGTAGCTGGGGTTGAGGGTCTCGACGGCGTCGAAGTAGATCTCCGGGCTCTTGCTGCTCATGATCCGCTCGAACGACCAGCGGCCGATGCTGCGCGTCAGCATCGACATCGGGTGGGGCGCGATCACCAGGGCCCCCTGCTCGTGGGCCTTGCCGATGGTCCACTCCAAAGACCGCCACATCTTGATCGGCTCCTCGACGAAGAGGCAGAGGCAGTGGCCCTCCAGCGTGGTCATCTCCACCCCGGGCACGATCTCGAACTCGTAGTCGCCCTGCATCTGCACCGCCTCCTGGGCTCCGCGGAGGCGGTCGTGGTCGGTGATGGCGATGACGTCGAGGTCGGTCTGCCCGCGGGTGAAGTCTAGGATCTCGCGCACCGAGGCGGTGCCGTCGTTGCGCGATGTGTGGATGTGCATGTCCGCCTTACCCAACCCGCGCCTCCTCGTTGGGCAGCTCAGATCCCCCGCCCGCTGGGTATATGCGCACCGCGGCGGCAACGTCGGGTTCGGGCGGCTCGGCCTTGGCGGCGGCGCTGTCGCTCCAGATCGGCTCCATCACGTGCCACTGGTCGGGGTACTTGCGGATGCTGCCTTCGAATACCCGCAACGCGTGCTCCACGGCGGCGTCGACGGCGCCCTCCTCCTGGCCCACCCAGAAGGGCTCCATACCCACGATGGTGTAGGTGTCGTCGGGGTCTCGCAGGCAGAGGACGGGGAGCAGCCCGGCGCCGGTGCGCTGGGCCAGGTCGAACACGCCGGTTGGTATCGACGCCGTGGCGCCGAAGAACTGGTACGGCTTGCCCGTGCCGGTGACATCGCGGTCGATGGCGGCGGCGACGACCTGGTTGTCCTTGAGGCGCCGCAGGATGTCGCGAGGCGCGGTACGGGTCAACGGGATCAGCTCCATGCCGGTGGACTGGCGCAACGCCTGCACCCGGCGCCACAGCCCTGGCGGCTCCAGCACCTCGGCGATCAGCGCCGCCCGGATGCCGGGCATCTTGCCCCACACCGAGATGCATCCCTCCCATCCACCCGTGTGGATGGAGATGGCGATACAACCCTTGCCCTGGTCGAGCACGTGGTGGAGGTTCTCGATGCCGTCGATCCTGGCCAGCGAGGCCCTGTACTCGGGATCGAGGCGCGGGGTCTTGAAGAGGTCGACCCAGAACTTGCCGTAGTTCTTGGCGTTCCTCTGCATCAGGTCGGTGACCTGGGCGTCGGTGTACTCGGGGAAGACCTGGCGGAGGTTCTCGAAGAGGCCATGGATGCGACGGGGGAAGACCGTGGCCACGATCCATCCGACCAGGGTCATGACGAAGTAGGAGACCCTGCGCGGAAGGTGGCCGAGGAAGAAGTCCGCCAGTTGGAAGGCGAGCACCCGGCGGCGTGGCTCGAACCGCCTCATCGCGCCACCGCCTGCCGGCTGGCGCCGGTATGCGGCTCCGCGTGGCCGCCGCCAGTGGAGGCGGCCTGGTTCCACATCGGCGAGTAGAGGTACCACTGCTCTGGCGCCGCCAGCAGGGTGGGCTCGAAGCGATCCATGATCGCCTGGGCCAGCGCGACCTCGTCGCGATCGTCATCGCCGCTGGGCTCGAAGTCGATGGGAGCCTGGACCTCCAGCAGGTACCGGTTGTCGGCCCGTCGATGGCACATGATCGGAACCACGGGCGCCCCGGTCCTGAGCGCCAGCGTCGCCGGTCCCGCGGGAACCACCGCGTCCTGGCCGCAGACCCTGACCGTCAGGGTGCGGCCTTCCTTTGGTGGCAGGTCGCAGACCAGCGCCACCAGCTCGCCGTGACGCAGGGCGGTCAGTACCGCCTTGCCGGCGCTCACCGAGAGGGGCACGACCTTCATGCCGATGCGCTCGCGGGCGGCGACCACCTCCTGGTTGAGGCCGTCGTTGCCGAAGTGCTCGGTGACGGCGGTCAATGGCAGGCCGCGCCGGGCAGCGGCGGCGGCGGCGATGTCCCAATTGCCGAAGTGGGGCGTAACCACAATCACGCCGCGCTCCTGGGCCATCGCCAGCTCGATGTTCTGGTAGCCGTCCCATTCCACCATGGCGTCGATCTGCTCGGGCCGGAGGGAGGGCAGCAGCATGAAGTCGGCCAGCAGCTTGGCGTAACCCACCATCGATTCCCGCGCGGTGCGGCGCACCAGCGATGACGACATCGGCTGATGGACCACGCCCGCGTAGTTCTCTAGAGCCTGCCGGCGGGTGCCGCGGCCGGCCAGGTAGGCGACGCTTCCGAAAAGGCGGGCGGCGCCGTAGCGGAGCGGCGCCGGGGTGCGCGAGACAAGGGCGTTGCCCACCCGGAAGCCGACCGCGGTCGCGCTCTTCATCCTGGCGGCCTTTACGCCCTGCCCACCATCCGGCCTACCACGGCCGGGTTACCCGGCCGCCTTGGCCTTGGAGCGCGCCACCACCCGCGGGCGTGCCTTGGTCTTGGACGCCTTGCCGTTGGCGGATCCGGCGGCCGGCTTGGTCACCGGCGAAGCCTTGGCTGCCGGAGCGGACTTTGCCGCCGCAGGCGCGGGCTTGGCGACAGCTGGTGCCACGCTGGCGACCGGGGTACGCGACTTGGAGGCGGCCGCGGCCCGCCTGGGCGCCTTGGCGCTTGGCACCGCGACCTTGGGGGCATAAAGAGCCGCGGCGGGGGCATCACCATTGAAGCTGCCGTTGGAGGGAACCTTGTCCGGGGTCGAGTGGGTGGCCATCGGGCGCGCGATGAATTCCTCCGCCTTCCGGTGGGCGATGTCGTCGTGGTATTGCTCCGGCGGCGACTTCATCAGCCACGAGCTGGGGCCGAACAGGGCGCCTGCGATACCGCGGTCGAGGGCCAGCTTGCAGAAGCGCACCGCGTCGATGACGATGCCGGCGCTGTTGGGGCTGTCGTGGACCTCGAGCTTGAGCTCCAGGTTGAGGGGCACGTCGCCAAAGGACTTGCCCTCGAGGCGGATGAAGGCCCACTTGCGATCACTCAGCCAGGGCACGTAGTCGGAAGGCCCAACGTGGACGTTGCGGGCGTCGATGGGATCGTCCATCTGGCTGGTGACGGCGTTGGTCTTGGAGATCTTCTTCGACTCCAGGCGCTCGCGCTCCAGCATGTTGAGGAAGTCGGTGTTGCCTCCGAAGTTGAGCTGGTAGGTGTTCTGAAGCTCGACACCGCGGTCTTCGAAGAGCCGCGTCAGCACGCGGTGGACGATGGTGGCGCCGACCTGCGACTTGATGTCGTCGCCGATGATGGGCAGGCCCTTTTCCTCGAATCGCTGCTGCCAGTACGTCTCGCGAGCGATGAAGACGGGCATGCAGTTGACGACCGCGACGCCCGCCTGCAGCGCCTGCTCGATGTACCACCGGGTGGCGGCCTCAGAGCCCACGGGCAGGAAGTTGATGACGACGTCGGTCCTGCTGTCCTTGAGTACCTTGACGATGTCGTCGGTGTGCCCCGGGGCCTTCTTGATGACCTCCTTGAGGTACTTGCCAAGGCCGTCGTGGGTCATGCCGCGGTTGACCTTGACCCCCATGTTGGGGACGTCGGCGAACTTCACGGTGTTGTTCTGCCCGCGGAAGATCGCCTCACACAGGTCGCGGCCGACCTTGTCCTTGTCGATGTCGAAGGCGCTGACGAACTCGATGTCGCTGACGTGGTAGCCGCCGAGGTTGACGTGCATCAGGCCGGGCACCCGGTCGCTGTCCTTGGCGTCGTGGTAGTAGTGGACGCCCTGGATCAGGGAGCTGGCGCAGTTGCCGACCCCGATGATCCCGACGCGTACCTTCTTGCGGCCCCCCCGGGGGGCGGATCCCTTCTTAGACGGCATTGGCGATCTCCTTGACTTCCGGCTGCTCCACCTTGCTGCCTGCGTCCTCCTCGAAGGCGATCGGTGCGGACTGTGGAGACTGGCCGATGAACTGGTTGAAGCGCTGCTGGTAGTCAGCGATGGCTTTGCGGTTGAGAGAGGCCAGCACCTCGCGGCCCCGGCGTCGGGTCTGGATCAGTCCCGCCCTGCGCATCACCCGCAGGTGCCAGGACAACAGCGGCTGGCTGAGCTTGAGCTTGCGCGCCACCTCAGACCCGGCCATCTCGCCGCCGGCAAGCAGCGAAACTATTGCCAAACGGGTCGGGTTGGCGAGCCCGACGAAATGGGCCTTGAGCTCGCGGCTGGTGGCTAGTGCGCGCAACTGACTCATCAATAATTCATAAAGGATCGTTTATCAAAAGAAACTTTATCAAATTATCCTTTATGCGTCTATCGGGGGCTACTCCCCCGGCGCGCTACTCAGCAGATCCCGGGGCAGCGTCCTTTCTGGGCGACCGGGCACTCCGGCGCGTATCGGCACTCGGTGTTGCCCCGTCGCTTGAGCTCCAGCTGCAGCGCCTGCTGAAGTCGACGTAGCGCTGCCCTGGCCTCAGCCCGCTGACGGCTGGGCGACTTGTCCATCGAAGGCCTCCTTGCAAGACGTGAGCAAAGACGTTGAGTTAGGAGAGTGGTGTGGCCTTGGTATCGGCGCGAGTATGCGCCGGGGGCGGTCAGGCTGTCAAACGCAGCCAATCACGCCGGGCCGCCGACGGTCAGCCGTTGGACTGCTTGACCAGGTCGTCGTACTTCTTGCCGTACTCGTTGAAGTGGTCGTCGTACCAGCTGGAGAAGCCCGACGTTGATGCGTTCTTGATGGCGTTGGTGTCGCTGGTGATGATGGGGTCCAGCCGCAGCACCTCGCCGATGTTGCGGTCCTTGGCGGCGGCGGTGAAGGCCCGGAAGTCGTCGATGAACTTGCTGTAGGTATCGAGGAACGAAGAGAGGGTTGGCGGCCCCGGCACCCCCGCGGAGAGCTCCTTGGCCCGGGAGATGTCCTGCTTGGCGGTGTCGAGGTTGGTGAGGCCAGTGGCGTAGTCATTGGCTCCAACGGCCGTGTTGGCGGTGTCAAGGTCCTTGGCGGCCGTGACCACCGCGGCAATCATGTCCATGTCTTTGCCGCCCTCGTCGCAGGCTTTGACGGCCACGTCGAGCGCCTGGGCCCCGGCGTCGAGCCGGGCCTGGTCCTTTCCGATGGCCGAATTCTCGGGAAGAGTGAGAATGCCCTGGCTGATCCCGGACCGGGCGTCCCGGACGATCTTGGCGTCCTTGTCGCTGAGGTCCTTGCAGGTCTTGAGGGCGGCCTGCCCGGAGGCGATCTTGCCCAGCAGAGACTCAGGCGTGTCGCCGCCCACGGCAAAGGCGTTCCCCTTGAAGGCAAGGTCGATCTTCGACTGGTCGCCCTTGACCGCGTTGAGGGCATCGTCGGCCTTGACCTTCTGGCTGTTGGCCGCAACCACGCCGGCCACGCCATAGACCGCGACCAGGATGACGACCAGCAGGATCGCGCCCACAATCCCCAGGATCAGGCGCAACGCCCCACGTTGCCGCCGGCCCAACATCTGCTGCAACGTATCCCCCTTCATTGACTCTTGTCAATCAAGCGCGGTCTAAGGGTGGGGCAAGACCCCTCTAAGGCCGGCCTAAGCGCAGTCCGCCACGATCAAGCCCATGAGCAAACCCAGGATGGCGTCGGTGTCCATGGCTCTCATTGCCCTCACCGGCTGCAGCGCGTCCTCGGTTGGGATTCGCCCGTCGCCGGCGCCCTCCGCAACGTCGCCCGCGCAGGGGATCCACAAGATCCAGCACGTGGTCGTGATCATGCAGGAGAACCGCTCGTTCGATCACTACTTTGGGACCTTCCCCGGGGCTAACGGCTTCCCGGTGCAGAACGGCAGATTCACGACGTGCGTCAATGATCCCAGGACCGGGCAGTGCGTCTACCCGTTCCACGACACGGCCGACCGGAACCTGGGTGGACCGCACAGCGCCAGCAACGCCACCGCCGACATCGCGGGCGGCCAGATGGATGGCTTCATCGCCCAGGCCGAAGCGGGCAAGGCCGGGTGCGAGGCCACCCACGACCCGGCATGCGGCGGGGGTAGCACCGATGTCATGGGGTACCACGACGCGCGTGAGATCCCCAACTACTGGAGCTACGCCCAGAATTTCGTCCTCCAGGACAACTTCTTCCAGCCCAACGCGTCATGGTCGCTGCCCCAGCACCTGTACATGGTCTCGGAGTGGTCGGCCAAGTGCGCCGGCGCCGATCCCAGCAGTTGCCAGAACGCGCTGCAATCACCGGCGAACCCGCGGGACCAGGCCGGCAAGAAGAACCAAGCCGCGCCCGACTACGCCTGGACCGACCTCACCTACCTGATGTACAAGGCCGGCGTCAGCTGGAAGTACTACGTGCAGACCGGCACCCAGCCGGATTGCGCCAACGATGCCGCGGATTGCCCGCCGGTCAACCAGAACGCCAAGACCCCCGGGATCTGGAACCCGCTTCCGTACTTCGCCGACGTCCACCAGGACGGCCAGCTGGGCAACATCACCGACGTCATCAACTACTACAAGGACGCCCGCGCCGGGACGTTGCCCAGCGTCAGCTGGATTACGCCCAGCGGCCAGAACAGCGAGCACCCTCCGTCCCTGGTCAGCACTGGCCAGGAGTGGACCACCAGCCTGGTCAATGCCGCGATGCAGGGACCTGATTGGAGCAGCACCGCGGTCTTCCTCAGCTGGGACGACTGGGGTGGCTTCTATGACCACGTCCCGCCGCCGGTGGTGGACCAGAACGGGTTCGGGCTGCGCGTTCCGGGAATCGTTCTCAGCCCGTACGCGAAGACGGGTGTCATCGACCACCAGACCGCCAGCCAGGACGCCTACGTCAAGTTCATCGAAGACGACTTCCTCGCCGGCGCCCGCCTCGACCCCAAGACCGACGGCCGTCCAGATCCCCGCATCGACGTCCGCGAGAGCTTCGCTCAGGTCGGCGACCTGAGCTCGGACTTCGACTTCAGCCAGGCTCCACGGGCGCCGTTGGTGCTGCCTCTGACGCCGTCCCCCGGCCCAGCCTCGAGCTCGGGAGGATGAAGCTCGAGCCACGGTGGTAACTTGACTGCACCGAGGGGCCAAGCCGTGCAGGAGGAAGCATGAAGAACAACGGTCGTGCCAAAAAGGTGGAGGACGTGGTCGACGCCGTGATGGATGCGCTCCAGGAGCGATCCGAGGGCGCCCAGGGGGAGGCGGAGTCTCGTGTCCAGACGGCCAGCGAGGCCGCCGGCGGGAAGATCTCCGACGCCGGCGCCGTGGTCACCGAGAAGGCCACGGTGGTGGCTGAGAAGGCGGAGATTGTGGGCGAGAAGATCGCCGCGGCCGCCGGGACCGCCTCGGAGCGACTCAAGGATGCGGACGTGGCCGCCAAGGTCGATCGCGTACTTGACCTGATCGAGGAGAACGCCGCGGTCTTTGCTGCCGTGGCCAAGCGGCTGACCGGCGAGGCCGCCAAGCAGGCGCCGGCGGTGGCCGCGAGGGTCGGCGAGGTCGCCGGTGAGGCCGCCGGGGCGGCTGGCGAGGTGGCCGGGGCCGCGGGTGAGGCAGCCGGCGGGGTGATCGAGACCATTGGCGAGGAGCTGATCGAGCCAGTCACGCGGTACGGTCGGGGCCTGCGCCATGGGCTTGTTATCGGCGCGGCGATCGCCATCCTGGTGACGCCATGGCCGGGGCGGGTGGTTCGCGAGAAGCTGAAGGCCGGCTTCCAGGAGGCCAGCGACCTGGTCAACGCCCTCCGCGAGGGCGCCGACACCAGCACCTACTAGGAGGCGTCCCCGGGCGGAGGCGTCGCTGCAGGCGGCGGTGCCTCGGGCCGCAGTACGAAGCGGTCACCGGCGGCAGGCTGGGCACCGAAGAGGAGCTGGCGCGGCCGGCCCTGGAGCCAGTCTTCGACCATGTCCGCGTAGTGGCCGCTGCCAGGGTGGCCTGACTCGCCGGGCGCGAAGCCGCCCAGCGACGCGGCCCAATCGGCGGTGTCGTAGACCGCGCGCCAGAATGCCGACGTCACCGGCGCCAGGATGCCGCTGGTGGTGCCCTTCCAGCTGAGCCAGACGGTGTCGTTGTCCCCCCTGCTGTCGAACGGCCCCCGGCTGAGGATGGGAGCCAGGGCCCGGACCACCGACGCAAGGGGGTGCTCGAACCGCGTCTTGTGGACTGCGCCCCACCTCCAGCGGCGCGGGTCGTCGCCGTGCGCGGCCCGGATTTCGACGACGGCGGCCGCCAGCTCCTGGGCCAGCAGCCGGTCGCGCGCCTCCGGGTCGGCCCCGCCCAGCGGCGCGGTCTGCCCCCGCTCCAGCATCGCGATCAGTAGCGGGGTCAGGCGGGTGTTGAAGGGCCCCTGGGGGAAGAGGTCGTGGACCGATCCCCCCAGCAGGTAGGCCCGGGCGCCGGGACTGATGCCGGCGCCGACCACCCTCTCCATGAGCCGCTCCCAGAGGCGCTCGTAGAGGAGGGCCCCGGCGCTGTCTCGCTCCAGGGCGCCATCCCAGTCGCGCATGACCCGGGTCCCGAGGCCCACGTCGGGGTCGCCGTCGGGGACCCGGTCGCGGTCGCGTCGATCGAGCCGATCGAGCAACACTGCTCGCAGCGCCTGCCCGGGGAGGCTGAGGACATCGCACTGCAGCTCGACGCACGCGGCCACGGTCATCTCCTGGCCGGCGGCCACCACGGCTTCGATCCGCTGGGCCCGGTAGGGATTGGCGGCCTCATGAACCAGCGGATGAGGGCAGCTTGGGGCCGGCATCGGGATGTTCGCGGCGACGATGTACCCGTCGGCGGGGTTGAGGACCTCGGGCATCTCTTCGAAGGGAACGAAGCCGCGCCACTCGTCGCCGGGCTCCCAGCCGCGGGCCGGGAAACGCCCCTGCTCGGGGGGGCGCAGGGGGATGAAGCCCGACATTCGGTATCCGATGTTGCCCTCCACGTCCGCGTAGGTCACCGCCAGGGAGGGCGACGCCATCGTCCCCACTGCGGCGCGGAAGCTCCGCCAGTCGCGGGCCCGGTTGAGGCGCATGACCCAACCGTGGCTGTCGATCTCAGAGTCGGTGCCAACCCATCGCAAGGAGAGCGGCGGATGATTGCCATCGATGGCGGGGCTGATGACGGGCCCGCGCCGCGTCACCAGGACGTCCTCGGTCACCGGCTCGCCGCCCCGCACGCGGATGACCTCGCGGAAGCGCACGGCGTCCTCCCAGTGGCCGCCGTCGTCGAACTGCATCGGGTTGTTGGGGTTGAAGCGCTCAACGTAGAGGCCCTGGATCGACACTCCGCTGTTGACCAGACCCCAGGCCAGGTAGCGGTTGTGGCCGGCGACCACAAAGGGCGAGCCGCAAAAGCTGACGCCGGCCAGCTCAGCGTCGTCGGCGATTGTCAGGTGGACCTGGTACCAGGGGCTGGGCATGGTGATCACCGAATGGGGGTCGCTGGCCAGGATCGGCCTGCCGGTGGCGGTGCGGGACCCGGCCAGCGCCCAGCTGTTGCTGGCGCCGGCCCAGGTGCTGAGCTCAAGGATGTCCTCGGCCGCCTGCAGCTCATCGAGCAGCGCCGTCACTGCGGCAGCCGCCGGAGCCGGCGGGACGTTTGCGGCTGCGGGCTCGGACACACTGGGGTCAAGGGCCGCCAGCAGCTCCGGCCCGATGTCCTTGAGCAGGCGCATACGCACCAGCTGGGCCTCCCAGTTGCCGGATTGGCCGAAGCTCAGCAGGCGCCCGACCGCGAGGCTGTCCTCCGGCGTCCACGGCTCGGGGCGATGGCGCAGCATCGTGAACTCCGCGGGCAAGGGCCGGTCACCGATGGCGGCGTTGACACCCATGGCATAGGCCTCCAGCAGGGGGCGGAGCTCGCCGGCGGCGTGGGTGACATGCCACTCCGCCTCCGAGACGCGGCGCAGGCCGAGGCGACGAAAGAGGCGGTCGGCGGGGATTGCCCGCTCACCGATGACCTCGCTCAGGCGCCCCGCGGCAATGCGCCGCTGCAGCTCCATCTGCCAGAGCCTCTCCTGGCCGTGGAGCACGCCGACGGCATAGGAGGCATCGGCCCAGGAGGCGGCCGTAACGTGGGGCACGCCCGCCTCGTCGCGCACGATCTCGACCACGGCGGAGA
Organism: Candidatus Dormiibacterota bacterium; assembly: GCA_035938265.1. GTDB lineage: Bacteria > Chloroflexota > Dormibacteria > DASZGP01 > DASZGP01 > DASZHA01. The sequence goes on along the minus strand of DASZHA010000066.1, from coordinate 10,512 downwards.
CGGCCGCAGGCATGCTGCCGCGGGTGCGTGGAAGGGGACGGCGGAAGATGACGAGGTATATCACGCCGACCAGGAGCGCCAAGGCAGCAATGGCGCCGGCGAGCCCGGCCAGGATCAGCGCCATGTGCGCGAAGTTTGGTTCACCATGGGTGAGGGCAAAGATACTGGCGATCTCTCAATAGAATCGACTTATGCAGCAGCCAGAAGTGGTGATTTACACCACGCCGACCTGCACCTACTGCGGCGCCGCCAAGCGCTGGTTCAAGGACCACGGCGTCAAGTACACCGAGGTCGACGTATCGCGCGACCCGGCGCAGGCCGCGGAGCTCTACCGCCTGACGGGCCAGAACGCGGTGCCGGTGATCCGCGTCGGCCAGCAGCTGGTTGTCGGTTTCGATCCCCTGCAGCTGGCCAAGCTGATCCCAACCAGCACCGACGGTGCCGGGGCCAACGGCAGCGGCAAGGTGAGCCTGGGGATGGCGGCGCAGTCGCTGACCGCGGAGAAGGCCAAGGAGGTGGGCCTGCCCGCACCCTTCGGCGTCCTCGTGGGTCCGGTGCGTCAGGGAGGCCCAGCCGAGACCGCGGGTATCGAGGAAGGCGACGTCCTCGTCGGGGTCGGCAGCTACACGCTGCAGAACCTCGGGCAGCTGCAGAGCGTGGTCGCGGCCAAGTCGCCAGGCGACAGCATCGCCTTCCGCGTTTGGCACGACGGCAAGGAGGAGGAGCGGACCATCACCTTCCCGGCGCCGCCGTCGAGTGAGGCGGCGGCGGACGAGGACGACGGCAGCGCGACCTCTGGGGCCGGTTCTTCGCCGATACAGGCCGGCTCATCGCCGATCTCCGGCTCATCGCCGATCTCTGGCTCGTCACCGATCACCGGGTCATCGCCAATCACCAACGGCGCCACACCGGTCGAGGAAAGCCAGGCCCCGTCCGCCACGCCGAGCGAGAGCAACCAGCCATAAGCCTTAGGGACCGCTTCTCGCCGGGGTCGGTCCTGCTCGGCGGACACCGGGGTAACCCCGCTGAGCATCCCGAGAACACGCTGGCCTCCTTCCGGTCGGCAATCGAAATCGGCGTTGACGTCATCGAGTGCGACGTCCACTTGACCACCGACCGCGAGCTGGCCGTGATTCACGACCACACCCTGGAGCGCACCACCAACGGCAAGGGCCTGGTGGGCAGGAAGACGATGACCGAGCTGGAGCAGCTGGACGCGGGCAGTGGCGAAAAGATACCCCGCCTGGAAGAGGTGCTCGATCTGGCGAAAGGCAGGGTCGGGATCGCGATCGAGGTGAAGAGCCTGCCGGTGAAGTATCCCGGCATTGAGCAGGTCCTGGTGGACAAGCTGCGCCAGGAGAAGATGGTCGACGACAGCGCCGTCATCAGCTTCGACCACCGCGTGGTTCGCGAGACCCTCGAGATCGAACCCGAGCTGGTGGGCGGGGTGCTGGTGGCGGGCCGGCCGCTACTCCTGCCCGAGCTGCTCCGGTACGCCCACGCGCAGATCTACTCCCCGCATTGGTCCTTTGTCGACACCGAGACGGTCACCGAGGTCCACGCCGCCGGGGCGGTGCTCGGGGTCTGGACCGTCGATGACGTCGAGACCCTGGAGCGCTGCCTCCGGTTGGGTGTCGACGCGATCTATACCAACCGGCCCGGCGAGATCAAGGCCGTGCTGGCGGAGAAAGTGACAGCCCCTGGGTGATCCCTTAGGCCGCCCGCTCGAATGGCGGGCGGCCGCGGGATGTCGTCCCCAACCCCTCTAAGGCCTAAAGGACTGACACTAGGCGGCTGTCCATCGGCGCGTGCCATGGCCGGGTCGAAGGTACGCCTCTTGGGCGCGGAAGACTAGATCCAGAACCTCTGTGACGCTGGCGTCGGAACGATGACCGACGCCGGCCGCGCGCAGGCGCAGGCCCAGGCGTTCAGGAAGCAGGTCGATGTCACGGAGATTCAGCGCCTCGAGCTCGGACAGAAGGAGGTCGAGCTCGCGCAAACGGACGCGGCGAACGATGTCTTCACCGCTTCGGGTCCGGGGATCAACGCTTGTTTGAATCACCAATTCAATGTAGGAGCCGCGGCCAGACATGTATTCAAGAGTCGGCAAACACTTGTAAAGAATTGCGCGAAAGATGGCGGACCCGGTCAGGTGTTGGTGGCCAGCGCCGGGCTAAGCTCCCCGGAGAGGACCCCCTCCACCGCCTCCCGCAGGACGCTGCGGTGGGCCTCGTCGAGGGTAAAGACGCGGATCGTGGTACTCCGCATCGGCAGCCGCGCCAACATCTCCGCGGCGGCGTCGGGCCGCAGACTCTGGTCCAGGGGATCGAACAGCAGGGCCGAGTAACGATCGGTCTCAGGTGCCTGAGGGCGGGGGTCCAACGAGGCGACGTCGACCTCGAAGGTGATGTCTCGGAGGTCGGCGGGCATGCGCTCGATGATCCGCCGCCGCAGCTCGTCGGCGGTGGGCATGAGGACCCCCAGCGCCGGCTGGCGAAGCTCAAAGGCGGCTTCGTAGGCGAGCTTCCACTTCAGCTGGCCGCGCCCGGTGATTCGCGCCCACTGTTGGGCCAGGTCGTGGCGGCGGGTTCCGGGTGGCGCGGTGCGGAGCCAGCGGTCGACCTCGTTGAGCAGGTGCCAGTCGTTGAGCCCGAGGTAGGCGTCCAGGTCGTCCAAAGGGCTCTTGCCCTCGAGCAGTTCAGCGATGGTGTCGTGGAAGATCTCGCCCATGTGCAGGTCGATCCGGCGAACGGTGCGGTGGTGATAGAGGTTGGTGTAGAGGTACATCCGCGAGTTGAGGAAGAGCAGCATGGCCTCGGCGCCGTGCTGGTGCAGCGCCAACCCCTCGGGCGAGATGAAGGTGTAGTGGATGATGCGGCGGATGTCGACGGGGCCGATGCTGACGCCACAGGCATAGGCGTCACGCGGCACGTAGTCCATGTTGTCGGCGGCGAAGCTGCCACAGAGGACGGGCTTCAGCAGCTCCAGCCAGCGCGGTGGCGTGAAATCTGAGAACTCCTCCTTGGAGATGACGTAGGCCACCCAGGCCGGGTCGATCGCCTCGCCCGGGGCGAAGGCCCCGTGGGGGCTCGCCTCCAGCCCCTTGATCAAAGGCGCCAGGTCGCCGGTGATGACGTGGCGCGAGATGGTCTCGTGGGTGATGCCAAAGGTGGCCCCATAGTGGTCGTCGAAGAAGTGGCCAAACGGCCCGTGACCGACGTCGTGGAGCAGGCCACCGAGGCGCAGCGTCTCCTCCACCAGGTACTCGCTGGGGACGTCGGCGGCCAGCTTCAGCGAAGCGTAAAGGTGGCGGGTCCACTCGCCGGCCAGGTGCATGGCGCCGATCGCGTGCTGGAAGCGGGAGTGCTCCGCGGCGGGGAACACCCACCAAGCGCTCTGCAGCTGGTGGATGCGGCGGGCCCGCTGGAGCCAGGGATGATCGAGAAGGTCCTGTTCGGCCGTGACACGTCCGCGGTCGGTCGCCTCTGACCAGTCGCGATTGCCACGCGGGCTCTTGGTGATCTGGACGTAGCCATAGATGGGGTCCGCCACCAGGTTGACGCGGGTGTAGGGGGCCACAAATTCCGGGTCGAGGGGTCTACGCGGGATCCGACTCATTTTCCGATTCTAGGTTTGGACTGCGACAACTGTTTGTCCCAGTCGGGCGTGCCGCCGACGGGTCAGGCGGGGCTGACCAGGTCGCCCACGCGAAGGGTGCCGCCGGCAAGGATCTCGCAGCGCAACCCACCGCGGTGCTTCAAGCCGGGTCGCAGGGTGAGGCCGGTGAGTCGCTCCAAGTGCTCGCACGGCTCGCAGAGCTTGACGCCGCGGAGACGCGCGCCGCCCACCATGAATTCGCGATCGACAAGGTGGTTGAGCGCCACCCCGCGGGTGGTGATGTTGCGGCGGCTGTCGCCAAGCGGCAGGTCGATGCCGTAGTCCCGCCGGAGACCCTCGAGCGCCTCCGCCTCCACCAGGGTCACCTGGCGATCGGGCCGCGGCGGGTCGGAGGTGGCGGCGACGTCGTAGTAACGATCGCCGTCGAGACCGCGGCCAGCCACCGCCTCGACGCTTTCGACAGCCCGCATTGGGCTCTCCCGACCATCAGCGACATGGATCGCTTCCACCTTGCCGGACCAGGCGCCCGCGGCTGTCATGCCCCGAACCTACCAGAGCAGGGAACCAAATTCGGGCCGGTCTCGTCTTACTCTGCAGGTGACATGGAAGATGAAGCCCTGGTGGATCTCTGCCGCGGCGGCGATGGCGAAGCCTTTGAGATCCTCGTCCAGCGTCACCAGGTGGTCTGCTACAACCTCGCGGTCCGAATGCTGGGCGACCGCGACGAGGCCATGGACGCGTTCCAGGATGCCTGCGTCAAGGCCTGGCGCGGCATCGGCACCATGCGCGGCGGCGCTTTCAGGAGCTGGATGAGCAGCATCGTGGCACGCACCTGTCTCGATCGGATCCGCTCCCGTCGGCCCAGCGTGGCGCTGGATGGCGAAGAGGGCCAGGTCATCCCCCTGCCCGATCCGCGACCAGGCCCGGAGTCGATGGCACTGAGCCGGGATCGAGTCCGCGCCATCGAGGCCGGGCTGGCGCGACTCACAGCCGACCACCGCGCCATCATCCTGATGCGCGACCTCAGCGGGCTGTCGTACGAGGAGATCGCCGAGTCGCTTGACCTCCCGGTGGGCACGGTGCGCTCGCGGCTGGCACGCGCTCGCTTGAGCCTTCAGACCGAGCTGCTGCGGCAGGATCCTGGCATCCTCGAGGCCTTCGTGTGACCCTCGCCCCCCATCTCACCGAGGAGCAGCTGTCGGCGCACATCGACAGCGCCCTGGACTCCGCCGAGTCGGCGGCGGTGGCTGCGCACCTCTTCGCCTGCCGGGACTGCGGCGCCCGCCTCGAACAGCTGCAAGCCACCAGCCGCGCGGTCAGCGGGCTACCGGTCGAGGAAATGCCGCGAGCGGTCGACTTCACATTCATCCGCGAGCCCGCCGCGACGGCTGGAGCTGAGACCGGCCCGCGCTCGGCGCCGGGACCATCCATGGGTTTGGCCACCCGCTTCCTCCGCGCCCGGACGCCGGCCTGGGCGACGGCGGGGCTGGCCGCCGCGGCCGTCGTTGTCCTGGCGGTGGCGGTGGCGCCCGGGCTGCACCTCCCCGGCGGCGGTGGAGCCAGCACCGTGTCCGGGCCGGCGGGAGGCCTGGCGCCCGCGGGTGGCGGCCAGGCCAGCACCACCTCTGGCGACCAGGCGGCGCCCCGGGGCCAGGCGCCGGCGGAAGGCGGCGCTGCGCCCGGGAGCCTGGCCCAGCAGGCGGCCGCCAACCAGCGCGCCGTGACCGTGCCCAACGCTGGCGGCATGACACTGGCCATCTCGGCGCCCTCCCAGAGCGCTCGCCGAGGTGACACCGTCCCGGTCGGCGTGAGCCTCGGTGGAGCCGCCGGCGACCAGGCCTTCAGCGCTTACTCGTTGACGCTGGCGGTACTCCCCGGCCAGCCGGCCGGCAGCTCGACGGTGGTGGGTTCCTCGTCCGGCAGCAACCTGGTGGTGCGCGCCGGCGGCGACCAGGGCTTCACCTTCCGGTGGGTCAGCACCCTGGGAACCCAGGGGCCGGGGACGTACACCCTGCTGGCCACGTTCGTGGCCAGGGGCCAATCAACCAGCGTCAGCATCCCGATCAACCTCAGTTGACCCGCGGCTAGCTGACCCGCTCCACTCCCTCGGTGGCTCAGGCTGGTGCGGCGAAGCCTCCGAGCTGGGCGTCGATCGCGGCGCGGAAGGCCTCGGGCCTGCGCATCGGCCCAATCCGCACCCTTCGCGGCTCACCCTTGGGGCCGGGATCGCGCATCACCAGCACGATGGTTGCCGCGGCGGACAGCCGCCCCACCACGCGGTCGGCCAGGCCTGTCTCCATCCGGGTGGAGGCGATGCCGTCGAGCTGGAGAGGCCGCCAGGTCATCGACGGACCGGGGATTCCCACCCAGAGCCGCCGGTCGGTGAGCACGTAATTCCGGCGACGGCTGCGCGGCCGAACCTCGCGGTCGCTGGCGTAGAAGGCGAAGAGCGCGGCGCAGAAAAGGGTGAGCCCGGCGACCACGATCAGGGAGCGGAACTCCAGCCAGGCGAGGCCGATGAAGATCAGCCCCGGTACCCACCAGATCAACACCGTCTGGGGCTGCCAGCCGAGGGTTACGCCAGCGGCCTCGACGACGATGTTCTCTCCGGGGTCAAGGGGGGGCATGGCGCTGGTCAACCCCTCGAGCGGTTGGTCGCTGGCGGGACTAAACCCGGGCTGCGGCATGTTGACTGATTCTATGGAGGCGCTTCGCGACCTCGATCGCGGCCCCAGGTTCGACCGGGCCGACCCGCTCGAAGAGCTGGGAATGTTGCGAGTTGCGCCGGGGGATATGAAGGGCCTAGCGTTGCCACCCATGACCCCGGAAGCCGCCAGCGACGCCCCTCCAGAATTCGACTTCGAAGCCGCCGTCCAGGAGAACGTCGACGCGCTCTACCGCGGCGCCCTGCGCATGACCGGCAAGCCGCAGGAGGCGGAGGACCTGGTCCAGGAGACCTTCCTCCGCGCCTATCGGTTCCGGCACCAGTTCCAGCCCGGCACCAACTTCAAGGCCTGGTTGTTCAAGATCCAGACCAACCTCTACCGCTCGCGCTATCGCAAGCAGTGGAACGCGCCCCAGAGCCTGGACGACACCGAGGAGTTCTACCTCTACCAGCACCTCGGACCCGACAACGCCAACCCGTCGGGCGAGGATCCCGCCGCGGAGGCACTGGACCGGCTCGGCGTCGAGGAGGTCCGCAAGGCCATCGAGGACCTGCCGCCGGCGTACCGGGCGGCGGTGCTGTTGACCGACGTGGAAGGTTTCAGCTACAAGGAGACTGCGGAGATCCTGGAGGTGCCGGTAGGCACCGTCATGTCGCGTCTTCACCGGGGCCGGCAGCGGCTTCAGCAGAAACTCTATGAATACGCCAAGGAAAGCGGGGTGATCACATGAAGCCTACGGAGGGCTTCGGCTGTAACGAGACGCTCTTCCGCCTGCACGCATATGTCGACCGGGAGCTGACCGAGGTCGAGATGATCGAGGTCAAGCGCCACCTGGACGACTGCCCGCCGTGCGAGAAGCACTTCCTCTTCGAGGAGCAGGTCAAGCGGCTGGTGCACAACAAGGGCTGTCCTGAACGGGCTCCCGAGCACCTGGTCATCAAGATCCTCAAGAACCTCCACCAGTAGGCAGAGCCGGGGAAGCCCGGCGGTCTCGTTGAAGGATCGCCCGCGATAGATGCGCCAGTGCTGGTTGCGCCCAAAAGTAGGAGAGGGCGCCCCATAGGGACGCCCTCTCCGCGGGGTGGGAGGTGTGCTAGCTGGCCTGCGAGACCGGGCTCGACACCGTCAGGGTGGCGCGCACCGGCCGCTTGGCGGCGCGGCGACGACGAACCTTGCGGCGGGGCTTGGCGGCCCGCACCGGCCTGGGGGTCGGGGCCTCGGCCAGACCGAGGACCTGCAGGGACGACTTGGTGACGTCCTCGATGACCGACTCGACCTGCTTGACCTGCTTGCTGAGGAGCTGCTCGGACGAGCGGGTCAGCTTGCTGCCCCGGCGCTCGGCCTTCTTGAGCCAGTTCTGCTGCTTATGGGGCTGGATGGCGAACTCCACGGCCAGGGCCGCGGCGCCGATCGACGTGTTTACCGTTTCTCTGATCAAAATGGGGACCTCCTTGCGCTCGTACCCCGCCTAGGGGTCGAACCTCTCACGCATTGCGTCATAGTTTATAACACACTGCGTCATAACGCAAGGGCTGCGTCATTCGCGTGGCGCAAGGCCTCAAAAACGAGGTGCCTGGGCGTCCAAACGAAGGCGCCCAATACTGCCCAATTGGACCCTGGAATGTCAGGCGTCTTGAGAAGGTGAACCCGGGGCCCGGAAACGGCCCGAAAACGGGCGCGCTTTACTGGACCTGAATTGTCCCGGCTTGGCCTCGTTCCAGGCGCCCAATCAGAGCGGCAATTTCACCCTCTTGGTGAAGGCGTTCGCACAGAGTCTCGACGCGCGACTCCGGCACCGCAATGAGAAGCCCGCCGGACGTCTGCGCGTCGGCCAGAACCAGGCGGTCGGACTGGTCCAAATCCTCGGGGAAGATCGTGAATTCCGAGGCCGCCTTGAGGTTGCGGCGAGTCCCCCCAGAAACCACCCCTTTCCGCGCCAGCTCGCGCACACCGATGAGGACGGGAACGGCTTCGTACTCCACCACCGCGCCGAGGCCCGAGCCACGGGCGACCTCGCCGAGGTGGCCGAGGAGGCCGAACCCGGTGACGTCGGTGGCGGCGCTGACGCCGACCTCGCGCATCACCCGGCCACCGGCACGATTGGCGTGGGTCATCTGGGCGATCGCAGCGTCCAGCAGCTCCGCGTCGACTTCGCCATTCTTGGCCGCGCTGCTGGCGATGCCCACGCCCAGCGGCTTGGTCAGGACCAGGACGTCACCGTCCTGCCCAGTGCTGTTGCGGATCACATCAGCGGGCCGGACGCGACCGACGACCGCCATGCCGAACTTGAGCTCCGGGTCGTCGATGGTGTGGCCCCCGGCAACCACCACGCCGGCGTTGTGGGCGGCGGCGTTCCCAGCGGCCAGGATCTCGTGCAGAACCGAAAGGTCCAGGGCGTCTCGGGGGAAACCCACCAGGTTCAGCGCCAGCAGCGCCTCGCCGCCCATAGCCCAGATGTCCGACATCGCGTTGGTGGCGGCGATCGCCCCGTAAGCGGCGGGGTCGTCGACCACGGGCGTGATGAAGTCCGCGGTGAGGACCACGGCGAGCTCGTCCGAGACCTCGAAGACGGCGGCGTCATCACGCGTCTCCGCGCCCACCAGCAGGCTCTCGTGCGCGGCCTGGGGCAGGCTGCCGAGGACCTCGGCGAGGTCGGCGGGGCTGAGCTTGCATGCGCACCCCCCGCCGTGCGAGAAGGATGTCAGCCGGGGCGCGGTCTCCTGCATCCTCTGATTGTCCTTTAGCCCGCAGGTACACTGTGCGGGCCATGAACGTCGAAGCGCTGGCGGGCCTCCTACCGTCGGCGACAATCCTGACCGACACCGCGGCCATCACGGAGTACGCCGGCGACTGGTCGTCAGCGGCGATTTTGAAGAGCCTGCGCGGTGGCCTCACACCGCCCGCGGCCGTGCTGCGGCCGTCGAGCTCGGAGGACGTGGCCAGAGCCCTGCAGTGGGCATCGGAAAACGGCGTTGCCATCGTTCCCGCGGGGGGACGGTCCGGGGTGTCGGGTGGCACCGTCACCCACGGCGGCGAGATCGTGCTCGACATGCGCGCCCTGGACCAGGTCATCGACCTCGACGAGGTCAGCGGCATCGTGCACGTCCAGGCGGGCATCCTTGGCACCGACCTGGAGGCATGGCTCAACGCCCGTGGCCATACCCACGGCCACTTCCCCCAGTCGGTGTCGCTGTCGACCGTGGGCGGATGGATCGCAGCGCGGTCCGCGGGCCAGCTCTCGAGCGGCTACGGTGCGATCGAGGACTTCCTGGTCGCCCTCACCGCCGCCCTGCCTGACGGCACCCTGGCGACCTCCCGGCTGGCGCCGCGGACCGCCGCCGGGCCCCAGTTGCACCAGCTGATGGTGGGCAGCGAGGGCACCCTGGGCGTGGTCACAGAGGCCTGGCTGCGAGTGCGTCGCGCGCCGGCCACCCGCAACATGGCGTCGCTGGCCTTCGGCTCCTTCGCCGAGGGCCTCGAGGGCGTGCGGCGGCTGTCCCAATCCGGCGCCCTGCCTGACTGCGTCCGGGTCTACGACGAGGCCGACACCACAATCGTGTTTCGCAGCCTGGACCCGGCGCCCCAGGGGTCGGTCGGGCTGATGGTCGCCGAGGGCGACGAGGTGCTGGTGCCGGCGCGGATGGAGAGAGCGCTGCAGCTGGTCGGAGGCCAACCCTCCGAGCACGACCTGGCGGGGCACTGGTGGGAGCACCGCAACGACGCCGTGGAGACGTATAAGCAGGTGCTCTCGGGCGAGCTGCTGGGGCCCGATGTCGCCGCCGACACCATCGAGGTGGCCGGCATCTGGTCACGGATCCCGGCGCTCTACCAAGCGGTCCACGACGCCCTTGACGCGCACGCCGAGCTGGTCGGCTGCCATTGCTCCCACGCCTACGAGACCGGGTGCGCGCTTTACTACACGTTCCTGGTGCGGTCGGATGACCGCGAGGCGGCGCTGGCGGCCACCTGGTCCGCGGCCCTCGACGCCGCCGTTGACGCCGGCGGGACCATGACCCACCACCACGGTGTCGGACAGCTCAAGGCACCGTGGCTGGGACGAGAGATCGATGGCTTCGCTCCCTACCTGGTCCGCATCCAGAAGGCCTTCGATCCAAATGGGATCATGAACCCGGCAACGCTGCGACCGGCATGACGGCGGTCTGCGGGCGCAAAATCGGACGCATCAGGCGATGAGGAGTTGACATGGAGCTGACCTTCCTGGGAACGG
>DASZHA010000065.1:0-52660 GCA_035938265.1 Candidatus Dormiibacterota bacterium | reverse complement strand
GCAACCATCGTGGCGGTGGTCCTGGGGATGCTGGTGCTCGCCGTGGTGGTCGTGATCGCCGAGAAGCGGCGCTAGTACCGGCGCAGCCGGGCGGCGCTAGACCAGGTTGAGGGGGTCGAGGAGCTTCTCGCGCTCCGCGGGGGGGACCGCGACCTGCTCCTCCATCATCGCGATCAGCTTCTTCCGTCCCTTGGGGGTGCCGATCAGGACGGCGCCGGCGAGCCGTCCCTTGAAGAAGAACAGGGCCCGGTAGAGCCGGTTCTCGATGTCCAGCTTGGTGACCTTCTCCAACTCGACGCCGGTGTCGGGGGTGATTCCCATGACCGCGAGGTTGGAGTCGAACATGGTTGTGGTGTAGGTGGGGACATCGCGGTGGGCGACGTGGCCGCCGAGCATGTTCTGGCCGATCACCTTGCCGTGGGCCTCGGCGTTGTCCCACGTCCCCATCTGGTTCTTGCGTCCATCGAGCAGGAGGTCAGTGAAGCGGGCGATATCGCCGCCGGAGTAGATGCCCTTGATGTTGGTCTCGAGGTACTCGTCGACAACGATGCCGTTGTCATGCTCGATGCCGGTGTCGGCGATCCAGTCCTCGTACATCTTCAGCCCCAACCCGTAGCCGAGGAGGTCGGCGCTGATGTCGCGCCCCGTGTTGGTGTGAACGCCGATGTGGCCGTTCACGGCGTCGACACCGGCGACCTCGGTGTTGTAGAGCATCTCGACCCCGGCCTCCTTGGCCAGGAAGTCCACCATCTTGGCGCCGTCCTCGTCGAGGATGTAGCGCAGGAACCAGGGTCCCCGCATGATCCAGTAGGTGTCCAGGCCTCGATGGCGGAAGCCCTCGGCCAGCTCGTAGGCGATGAAGCTGCCGCCGACCGCGACGGCCGCCGTGGAGTGCACGATCTTCTCGTTGAGGGCGTCGGTGTCGTCAAGGGTCTGGAAGCCATAGATCTTGTCACGCACCGTGTCAGCGCCGGGCGCGGGGTAGGGGTTGGGGCGACCCCCGGTGCAGATCATCAGGGCGTCGAAGGGACGCTCGGACCCGTCGTCGAAGTGGACGGTCTTGCCGTCAACGTCGAGGGACGTGGCGAGTCGTTCCAGCTCCAGCTCGATGCCCCGTTCCTTGTGCTGCTCGACGGTGCGCAGGATCACGCGTTCACGGGGGATGCCCGCCTTGAGGTAGCGGGGCAGCGACACGCGGTTGTACAGCGGGTATTTTTCCTGGCCCACGAGTAGGACCTCGGAATCGGGGGCCTCCTGCTTGAGGATCTCCGCCGCTGTCGTCCCCGCAATCCCGTTCCCGACGATGATGAAGCGCTGCGGCATCCCGCGTAGTCTACGGCGGCGGCACGAGCGACGTCGTCAGCTCAGCCGCAGTCCTCGAAGCGGTGATCGCGGTGGGCTGGTTTCCCTCGTTGCGTTGCTTCTCGGAGGATGCTTGTGTGACAGCGGAACCGTACCAAATTCGAGGGGGGTTCCCATTTGTGATCTGGCTGTTACACTGCGCCATGTGAACGCGCAGGGACAGACCACCGAAGGCGCCGAGACCGTCGTCGTCATGGTCGTCGAGGACGACCCCGACATCGCGACGGTATTGGAGAGCTTCTGCAACCAGCTGGGCTACAAGCCCGTCCTCGTGGGCAACGGCCAGGAGGCCATCGAGCAGTTCCGCGAGGAGCGACCGTCGATGATGCTGCTGGACCTGATGCTCCCGGGCATCTCGGGCTTTGAGGTCTGCCGGGCGATCCGGAGCTTCGACCCGGTGACGCCGATCATCATCATCAGCGCTCGCGGCGACACCGCGGACCTGGTGGTCGCCCTCGACCGTGGCGCCGACGACTACCTGATCAAGCCCTTCAAGCTGCGCGAGCTGGAGGCGCGGATGGCTACTCAGCTGCGCCGCTCGGAGCTCACCAAGCGGCACAGCGGCGGTGCCCTGGTCAACCAGCCGATGGCCTTCGGCGACCTGATCATCGACAGCGCCGAACACCGCGTAACCCTCGACATGGAGTCGATCAGCCTCAGCCCCCTCGAGTACCGGCTGCTGGAGTACTTCGCCACCCACGCCGGCCAGGTGATCAGCCGAGAGCGCCTGCTCCAGGATGTCTGGCGCTACGTCGGCGAGGTCGAGACCCGCACCGTCGACACCCACGTCGGCCGGCTGCGAAAGAAGATCGAGCAGGACGTCAAGCAGCCCCAGCACATCGTGTCGGTCCCGGGGTTCGGGTATCGATTCGAGCGCCGCTTCCGCGGCGAGGTCCCGGCGGCCGCCCTACCCTAGGCCTTCGGGTAGAGAGGGCTGCCGCCCTACCTAGAACCAGGTAGGGCGGTGACCCGGGCCGAGCTCAGGGTTAGCGTTTCCGGCCTCGTCGCTGCGGGAGTCGGCTCCGAAAAACCAGGCTCCCACCTCCAACGCCACGAGGACTGCAACTCCACCGAGAGCAAACATCAAATCTTCCATGACCCCACTTTGCGCCCCCTGGTTGATCTCAACAAGTGGCAGAAAAGACAATATGTGCTAAATTACTGCCATGCACACAGTGGCCGTGATCGCCGGTGAAAATGTCAGTCCTTTCGAGCTCTCCATAGCCGCCGAAGTCTTCGGCATCGAACGCCAGGAGTTTGGCGTTCCCTGGTATCGGTTCATCGTCTGCGCGGTCGGTAAGTCACCGATCCAGACGGACAGTGGCTTCACGATCAACACCTCGCACACCCTGATGCACCTGGACGAGGCCGACACCATCATCGTTCCCAGCTGGGACCCGGTCGAGCAGCCCCTCCCCGAGGAAATGCTCGCCGGATTGCGCCGGGCCGCCGATCGCGGCGCCCGGATGGTCTCCTTCTGCACCGGGGCCTTCGCCCTGGCCGCCGCCGGCATCCTCGACGGCCACCGGGTGACGACCCACTGGATGTGGGCCAAGCAGATGCAGGAGATGTACCCCGAAGTCACCGTCGACCCGGGCGTGCTCTACATCGATGACGGGCAGGTGTTCACCTCGGCGGGAACCGCGGCCGGGATCGACCTTTCCCTGTACCTGGTGCGCCGGGACTACGGCGCCGAGGTCGCCAACATGCTGGCCCGAAGGATGGTGGTGCCGCCCCACCGTGACGGCGGCCAGGCCCAGTACGTGAACACACCGCTGCCGGCCTTCCCTGACACCGACCCATTCGCCGCGACGCTCTTATGGATGGAGGAGCACCTCGACCAGGAGCTGCCGGTCGACGCGATGGCTGCCCAGGCCAACATGAGCCCGCGCACCTTCGCCCGCCGCTTCCGCGACGTCACCGGGACCACGCCGCACCAGTGGCTGATGCGCCAGCGGGTGCTGATGGCGCAGCGCCTCCTCGAGACCACCGACGATTCGGTCGAGCGCATCGCCGACCAGAGCGGGTTCCCATCGGCGGCGATGCTGCGCATCCACTTTCAGAAGGTGCTGCGGACGTCGCCCCTCGCCTACCGGCGGGCGTTCGACTGCCAGAAGGCCTGCGAGTCAGACCAGGTCGCCGTCGCCTCCTAGGTCCTAGCCGGCGTATTCCTCTACGAACGCCGCCGCGGTTTTGATCCCGCCCTCGAACTGGGCGATGTCCATCTTCTCGTTGGGCGAGTGAAGCCGGTCATCGGGCAGTCCGAAACCGCTGGCCACCAGCTCAACGCCCAGGGCTGATTGGAATGCGGACATCACGGGGATGCTGCCGCCCATCCGCACGAAGACGGGGTCGCGCCCGAAGCCACGCTTGAAGGCACGGGCCGCCGCCTGGACGCCGCGGCCGTCCATCGGCGCCTTCACCGGCGGGTCGAGGCTGATCGGTCGCACCGTGAACTTCACTCCCGGGGACTGCAGCTCGGCGACCCGCTTGACGTAGGCGTCATAGACCTCGTCGGGGTCCTGGTCGGGTACCAGCCGCATCGACACCTTGGCCAGCGCCCGGGCGGGGATCACGGTCTTGGGGCCCTCGCCGACGAAACCGCCGCGGATGCCGTGGACGTCGAGCGTGGGCCGCGCGTAAGAACGGTGGAGGACGCCGTACTCCTCCTCGCCGAAGAACGACTCGCTGCCGATCTCCTCGCGCAGGAGCTTGTCCTCGTCGATGCCAAGTCGCTTCCACGACTCCATCTCCTCGGCCGTGGGGTCGATGACCTTGTCATAGAAGCCCGGGATCTGCACCCGCCCGGTCCGGTCCTTGAGCTCGGCGAGCGCCCAGGCGAGGGCGTTGAGGGGGTTGGGCGCGGCGCCGCCATACGTGCCGGAATGCAGGTCGGCGGCGGCGCCGACGGCCTCGATCTCGGTGTAGACCAGCCCCCGGAGGCCGGTGAGCACCGCAGGCAGCCCCGGCGCGGGGAAGTTGTTGTCAGCCACGAAAACGGCGTCACCCGCCATCTCCTCCTTGTTCTCCTTCAGGTATCGCTCGAGGGCCTTGCCGCTGATCTCCTCCTCGCCCTCGATCGCCCACTTCACGTTGACCGGCAGGGCGCCGCTCGACTGCATAACCGCCTCGAGTCCCTTGAGGATGGCGAAGAACTGGCCCTTGTTGTCGGAGGAGCCGCGGGCGTAGATCTTGTCGTCCCTGACCGCCGGCTCGAAGGGAGGAGACTCCCATTCGTCCAGCGGGTCGGGGGGTTGGACGTCATAGTGGCCGTAGAGAAGCAGGGTGGGCTTGCCCTCCGCCCCCAGCCAGTCGCCGCGAACCACCGGGGAGCCGCCCGCCGAGGCGTGGGCCAGGTGGACGTTCTCCATGCCCACCTTACGCAGGGCGCCGGCCGTGGCCTCAGCGGCGTCGCGGACGTCGTCGGCGTGGTCGGGCAGAGCGCTGATGCTGGGGATGCGGAGGAGCTCGAAAAGTTCCTCGATGGATTGCCCCAGGTGGTCTGAGGCGTACTCGAACGCCCTGCTCAGAAGCGGAACAGGCGAGACTCGAGCTGGTCGAAGGCTTCGCTCTCGTCTTGGGTAAGGCTGGGGTCAGGATCGACTCGAACCTCCTGGCGCTCCACCAGCATGGCGAGGAGGCGCTGGTGGCTCGCGGTCGCGTCAGAGACCTCTTCGTCGAGCTCCGCGGTATTCGTCCCTTCGGTGCGGATCATGCTTCGACCGTAGCATCCACCGAAGCAGGGGTCAATCCAAAACGGTTAAATCGGGCGTGTCACAAATGCCGACACACGCTCTCAACGGACCCCTGGTGCGAGGGCTGTGACGCCTCTTGCCGCTGATATAATTCGCCGAGGAATTTCCCCCGGCACCCCCCGTGGTGCAGGGGTTTTTTGTTTCCAGGGGTTGTTCCCCACGTCATTACATGGAGGTCCCGCTTCCCGATGAGTTTTGCCCTGGTCCTGAGATTGGCCGCGGCTCTGCCCAAGTACGGGCGGATCGTGTACTGCCTCTATCGGGACCCCCGCACCCCGCGCTGGTGGAAGGTCGGGCTGGGTCTCGCACTGGGCGTGATCTGGACGCCCTTCATCAACATCCCTGAGGCGGTCCCCGTGCTGGGCCAGATGGAGTGGGTCGCGCTCACCCTGCTGGCGATCCGGATCGCCGTCAGCCGGGCTCCCAGCGAGCTGGTCGAGGAGCACGAGGCCGCCATTGCGCGTGGTGACAGCCTCTGGCACCAGGACCTGGCCAAGGCGCGCGAGACCGCGATGGAGTACCGTGCCCGGAGGACGCTGAGTTGAAGGTTCTGTTCCTGAAGGATGTCCAGGGCACGGCCCAGAGCGGCGATGTCAAAGAGGTCACGCCCGGGTTCGCCCGCAACTACCTGTTCCCCCGCCGGCTGGCGACCCACGTGACCCCCAAGGCGCTGGAGCACGTGGAGAGGAGCAAGGCGGCCTCGGAACGTCGGGTCGTTGCCGCCAAGGACCAGGCCGATGACCTCGCCCAGCAGCTGGGGGCCGCCTATGTCAACCTCACTGCCAAGGCGGGGGAGGACGGCAAGCTCTATGGATCGATCACCAACCAGGATGTCGCCGATGCCCTCGAGCTGCAGTACGGCATCACCATCGACAAGCGCAAGATCAGCTTCACCGACCCGGTTCGGGCCGTTGGCTCGTGGATCGCGGATGTTGACCTCGGTCACGGCGTTAACGCGTCCGTCAACCTGAACGTCGAAGCCGAGTAGGGCGCGTCCGCGGGGATGGCGATGCGTGGTCGCCTGAGATGAGCGTCGAGGTCCGGACCCCGCCGGGCAACACACCGCCGCAGGACCTCGCCGCCGAGACGGCGGTGTTGGGCGCGATCATGGTCAGTGCCGACGCGATGGAGCGGGTCGCGGACGTGCTCAAGCCCGAGTCCTTCTATCACCCGCGAAACGGGCACGTCTTTCGGGCTGCGGTGGAGCTCTTCAAGGCCACCGAACCGGTCGACAGCATCACCGTGCGGGCGCAACTGGAGAAGCATGGGGTGTTGGAGCCGGCGGGCGGACCGGAGTACCTGGCTACGCTTGAGGCCGCGGCCGGTATTCCGTCGAACATCGAAAGCCACGCGCGGCGCATCGAGGAAACCGCGGTGCGCCGTGGCCTGCTGCTGGCGGCGACGCGAATCCAGGAGCTGGGGCAGAACGCCACCCTGGAGGTGGACGCCGCGCTGGACGCCGCCGAGAAGGAGATCTTTCGGCTGGCCCAGGATCGCACCAGCGATGACGCGGTGCCGCTGAGCACCTCGCTGGGCGAGTACTGGGACCAGATCGAGAAGCTGCACGAGGACCCGGACTCGGCGATCGGGGTGAAGTCGGGCTACTACCAGCTCGACGAGATGACCGGTGGTTTCCAGCCTGCCTCGCTGGTGATCCTGGCGGCTCGACCCAGCGTCGGCAAGACCAGTCTCGCGCTCTGCATGGCCCAGAACGTCGCCGTCAAGGAGAAGGTGCCGGTCGCCGTCTTCTCGTTGGAGATGTCGCGATACGATCTGACGTCCCGGCTGCTCTGCGCCGAGGCCAATGTCAACTCACGGCTGGTACGCACCGGCAAGCTGTCCGAAACCGACTGGCAGAAGATCGCCAACGCGATGGGCACGCTCTCCGAGGGTCAGATCTACATCGACGACCGGCCGACGTTGACCGCCCTGGAACTACGAGCCAGGGCGCGGCGGCTGAAGATCAAATACAACATCGGCATGGTGGTCATCGACTACATCCAGCTGATGTACGGCACCGGCCGGGCCGAGAACCGCAACCAGGAGGTCTCCGAGATCTCGCGCGCACTGAAGGCGCTGGCCCGGGAGCTGAACATCCCCGTGATCGCCCTCAGCCAGCTCAACCGCGCCTCCGAGCAGCGCGGCGACCACCGGCCCCAGCTGTCGGACCTTCGCGAAAGTGGCGCGCTTGAGCAGGATAGCGACGTTGTAATGTTTATTTATAGAGAGGGACTACACAACGACGAGGTCAACCGGAACAAGGCGGAGCTGATCGTGGCCAAGCACCGCAATGGTCCCATCGGCGAGGTCCCGCTCCTCTTCCTCGAAGACCAGACCAAGTTCGTCAACACCACCCGCCAGTCGCCGCAGGGACCCCAGGGCCCCCAGGGCTAACCCGGCCAAGGACGACAGGAATGCCTACAGCGATACTGGTCGGCGGCCAATGGGGCGACGAGGGCAAGGGCAAGGTCATCGACATCCTCGCCTCCCATACCGACATGGTGATCCGCTCCCAGGGCGGCAACAACGCCGGCCACACCGTGGTCCATGACGGCGTCACCCACAAGTTCCACCTGATCCCGTCGGGCATCCTCTTCCCCAGCTGTCAGTGCGTGATCGGCAACGGCACCGTGCTCGACCCGCGGGTCCTGCTGCACGAGATCGACGCCCTCCACGACCAGGGCATCAGCACCGACCACCTGCTCATCTCCGACCGGGCGCACATGATCATGCCCTACCACCCGATCTTCGACCAGCTGGAAGAGGAGGCCAGGGGCGACGATCGCCTGGGCACCACCTACCGCGGCATCGGCCCGGCCTACTCCGACAAGATCCGGCGGATCGGCTTCCGCATCGGCGACCTGACCAAGCCACGCTTCATGGAGAAGAAGCTGAAGTTCGTCCTGCGGCTGAAGAACGACATCCTGCGCGACCTCTACCACCATGACGTCTTCGACGAGGCCGCGATCATGGACGAGTACGCGGCTCTGGGCGAGCGGCTCAACCCCTACATCACGGACATCTTCCCCATCGTCCAGGAGGCCATCGCTGAGGACAGGAAGATCCTCCTCGAGGGCGCCCAGGGCGCTTTGCTGGATCTCGACTTCGGCACCTATCCCTACGTCACATCGTCATCCCCGACGGCGGGCGGCGCCCTTACCGGCTCGGGCATCCCCCCGCGCGAGGTCGACACCACCATCGGGGTCTTCAAGGCCTACACCACGCGGGTCGGATACGGCCCCATGCCGACCGAGATCAGTGGCGAGGAGGGTGAGCAGATGCGGGAGCGGGGCGCCGAGTACGGCACCACCACCGGCCGCGCCCGCCGGGTCGGCTGGTTCGACGGCGCCGTGGCCGCCTACAGCACGCTGCTCAATGGTGTCGACTCCGTCGCCCTGACCAAGCTCGACGTCCTCAGCGAGTACGAGACCGTCAAGGTCAGCACCGGCTACTTCTTCCGAGGCGAGCTGCACCGTTTCCCGATGAGCAACATCAGCCACCTGAAGCACTGCGAGCCGGTCTACGAGGAGCTGCCCGGCTGGCGGGAGCCGATTGACCAGGCCAAGACCTGGGAGGAGCTGCCCGAGAACTGCCGCAGCTATGTCGACCGTTTGGCGGAGATAATCGGCGCGCCAGTCGACATCATCTCCGTCGGCGCCAGCCGCGACCAGACCATCTTCCGCAAGCTTCCCTACTAGGGAACCGGGCCCCGACGTTCTAGCCGCGACTTAATCCCGATCGGTAGTCTTACCGTCCAGTGAACCTGCTGGACCTGGTCATCATCGCCTTCATCTTTGGCGCGCTCGGCAACGGCTATCGCCGCGGGCTGTCGCTTTCGGCGCTGTCGTACATCGGCCTGGTGGCGGGGGTGGCGCTGGGGGCGGCCCTGGCCTCGCCGGTGGAGCGGCTGCTCAACGCGGGCACCACCAACGGGCCCTTCATCGGCCTGGGGCTGATCTTCGTGGCGGCGCTGCTGGGCAGCAGCATCGGCTACGCGCTGGGGGAGCCGGTGCGCCTGCGCCTGCTGCGGCTGGGCAAGGGCGGCCAGGTCGACTCCATCCTCGGCGCCATCTTCTCGATCTTCACGGTGCTGGCGACGGCGTGGTTCCTGGGCCAGTCCTTCGACCGCGGTCCTTTCCCACCGGTTGCCGACGCGATCCAGAAGTCGGCCATCCTCCGGGTGCTCGACTCGATCTTCCCGCGGCCGCCAGGCTTCCTGGCAAACGCCGAGCAGATCATCGCCGGCGTTCCCTACCCCAAGGTCTTCGACGCCATCTCCAACCCCAACCTGCCCGGGCCGGTCACCGTCGACCCCGCGGTGGCCAACAACCCCGCAGTCGTCAACGCCGCCAAGGAGACGGTGAAGATCCGCAGCGTCGGCTGTGGCGGCGAGGTCTTCGGCAGCGGCTTCCCGGTGGCCAGCGACTACATCATCAGCAACGCCCACGTCGTCGCCGGCACTCATGGCACCCAGGTCTTCGTCCCCGACGGGCGTCGACTCCAGGCCACCGTGGTTCTCTTCGACCCTGAGCGCGACGTCTCTGTGATCCGCGTGCCCGGCCTCAACCTGTCCGCATTACCGATGGCCGCGGCCAGCCGCGGCACCTCAGGCGCCACCATCGGCTACCCCGGCGGTGGCAACGAGGTCGTCGCCGCGGCGGCGGTGCGGGCGCAGGTCACCGCCGTCGGTCGTGACATCTACGGCACCGCCCAGGTCAGCCGCGAGATCTACGTGCTGCAGGCGGACATCCATCCCGGCAACTCCGGTGGCCCCATGGTCGACTCCAACGGCCGGGTCGTGGGCCTGGTCTTCGCCAACAGCACCACCGACCCCAGCGAGGGCTATGCGCTGACCGACGCCGAGGTGGCCCCCGATATCAGCGCCGGCATCAGCGCGACTAACGCCGTGAACACCAGTGGGTGCGCTTCCTAGCCCCAGTTCAGGTCGGCAGGCGAAGGAGCCAGAGCCACGCGAACGAACCTGCGACTGCCGCGACGTAGAGAAGGGAGCCCATTGCCACCAGGCCGATCCGCTGAGTGTCGGGCACCGACTGGTTGCGCCAGAGGAAGAACAGGCCGACCGGCGGCAGCAGCACGAGCAGCGCCAGCTGCAGTGGGCTGAAGCTGCCCTGCGCCAGGGGAGAGGTGGCGCGGGCCGTGGCGGCTTTGGCCGTCGGCGCCCCGACCGGTGTCGGGGTTCGGGCTCCGAGGATGTCGAAGGCCTGGAGCGCGGTCAGCACCACCGCCGCCCCCAGCACACCGATGCCGTAGGCCACGGCACCTAGGCCCCGGACAAACAGGACCGCTGCGATGGCCCCACCGAGGAGGCCGGCGGCCAGCCGGAAGTGCCAGGCCTGGGGCAGCCGGCCCACCTCGGCGCCGACGATGCCGACGAGGACGACTCCCTCGCCGCACAGCAGATAGACCTCGAGCGGCTGGTGGTTGGCGGCCAGGGCCGCGACCGGCGCGACCAGGAAGCCGGCCAGGTAGAGCCATGAAACCCGTCGCGCGTAGCCCAGGACCAGGACGCCGACAGTGGCCAGCCCAAAGGAGGTCGCGCCTATCGGTCCGGCGACGTTGCCGGCGTACAGCCTCAGCGGGTCGATCTGCAGCTGGAACTGGGTCCAGAGCATGATCGGCTCGTCCTGGGGACGCATCGTGATGGGCGCCAGCAGGGTCATGTCGGTGCGCGCCCACCAGAGCCAGGCGATCCCCCACGCGATCAGGACGCCGTTCAGCGCCACCGGCGCCGCCAGCCGCCGCTGCACCCCCTCGCTCAGCACCGCCAGGCCGCCCAGGACGGCCACCAGCGCTGGCGGCAGACCGGGCGGGCACAGGCACGCCACCAGGAGCGCGGTGGCCAGGCCGCGAGATGCCCCCGGCCACAGGCGGCTGAACTGGCGCACACCGACCTGGTGGAACCCGATGTAAAGGACCACCAGCACCACCAGCCCGCTGCCCACCGCCGCCCCCAGCGTTTCTGCGGCGGAGAGTCGGAAGAAGTACAGCGCCCCCAGGCTGAGCAGGACGGCGATCCCCAGGCGCAGGCGTGACTCATCGAGCCCGTCACTGTTGCCCAGGGTTGCCGAAAGCCGGTCCGCAGCAGCGGGCCGAGGGCGCGCGGCGCCCTCTCTCGCTTCGGTCTCCACCCGCGAATTATGTCTGACGACGATCGCCGGCCCAACCCGGCCGGAGTTTGGGCGTCGCCTGGGGGCCACCCAGAAACGGCCCCTATACTCGTCCGCGGATGGCTGTCTTCCCTCGCGTCCTTGCTGCCGCCCTGCTCGCCGCCGTATCCCTTCCGGCCGCCCTCGGCGCCAGTGGGGCCGACCTGCAATGGGCCTCCTACGGAACCCTCATCGGCAACAGCCCGGCCTTCAGCATGGCCAGCGACCCGGCCGCCCCCGGCACCTTGTACGCCGCCACACTCGGCTCTGGCCTGCTCCGCACCAGCGACGGCAAGAGCTGGAACCAGCTCGGGGCCAGCGTCCTCCCCAAGCGCCTATGGCGGATCACGACCGACCCCGCCAAGGGTCCCAACAATGGCCCCGGTCCGATCTACATCGGCTCCGCCGGCCAGGGCTTCTACAAAAGCCTCGACAATGGCGCCAACTTTCAACAGTTGAACAACGGCCTCAAGAGCCCCGGTTCGCAGAACGTACGCGCGCTGGCCCTGGGGCGGCAGATGATCGTGATCGGGACCTCCGACGGCGTCTTCAAGAGCTCCGACGGCGGTAAGTCCTGGCAGGCTATGGGGCTCCAAGGGCTGGACGTCAGCGCCGTGACGTTCGCCCAGTACTCCAGCCCGACCGTCATCCTTGCCGGCATCGACGGCACCCGGGACGCCGGCTCGCGGCTGGTGCGCACCGTGGACATGGGGGCCAACTGGATCCCCTTGACGCAGGGCATCCCGGGTGACCTGGTGGTGACCGCCATCGCCGCCGGGCCGGTGCCCACCGGCCAGAACCTGAGACCACTGTTCGTGGCGGGGAGCGGCGGCGTCTACAAGTCAGACGACGGCGGACAGGGCTGGGCCCAGCTCTCGGGCCTTCCCCAGCAGGGCTTTAACACCCTGGCCACCAGCGCCTACGATGCCAACATCATCTATGTCGCCAGCGACGGCGGCGGCGCGGGCAGCGGTGGGGTATGGCGCAGCACCGACCGTGGCGGCACCTGGACTGCGCTCAGCGCGGGGCTCAGCGAGAAATCGGTGACCGCCCTTACCCTGGGGCGCAACTCACCGGCGACTCTGGCGGTGGCGGCCTGGAACCCGGACACGCCGACAGCACCGGCCTTCGTACTCAACGACACGCAAGCCGTTCCCCAGGGCCAGCCTGAGGGCGGGGTCTGTCCCGAACCCGGGACCGAGAGCCAGTGCACCGCGCTGAGCGGTGGCACCCCGGCAAACGTCCCATCCGCCTTCGCTCCCCAGGACGCCTGCGCCAGCCCCTCGCCGTCGCCGTCGGCGTCGATCATCCCCACGCCGTCGGCTGCGCTGACCTCGGCGAGCCCATCGGCCGGCTCCAGCAATGTTCCGTTCGGCTGCGCCACCCCCACGCCCGGCTCAGACTCGCCGCCCAAACCCGGGCCTGACGTACCAATCGTGATCGCGCTGGGGGTGCTTGCCATCCTCGCCGTGGTGCTCGTTGGCCGCATCTTCTTCACACGCCGGTAGTCGTGTTGCAGCGGCTTTGCAAGCCGTGCAGAGCCGTCACAGAACTTCACAAAAATTTGCCACCGAGCAGTGGCCTTTAAAGGGTGCTGCTCATACGCTAGCTTTGATGCCTGCACCTGCACAAACGCCTCCAACAAACACGCCCGAGCAGGTCCTTAGCGGCCTTACCCTATTCCTTCCACCGGTCAATCAAGAGGACCTCGCCCTGGTCCGAAGGGTGGGGCAGATGCTCTACACGCCTGGCGTCCTGCCACGTTGGGGTGATGAGATCCGCCACACCGGCAGGGTGGGATCGGATGTCTCGGTCCGTACCGCTGCACGTGCCGCTCAGCTCTGCGTGCACAACATCATCGCCCTGGTCCGCAGTGACCTGGGTACCATCGACCGCGTCGAGCAGGTGATGACGATCAACGTCCTGGTGCGCTGCGCCGAGGGCTTTGAGAACCCCGGCCGGGTCGCCGACGGGGCGTCCGAAGCGCTCTACCAGCTCTTTGGCTCCCGCGGCCGTCATCACCGGACGGTGCTGCCAACCGCCGACCTGCCGCACGATTCCTCGGTCCAGGTAGAGGCGATCTTCCGCTTCGCGTAAGCGGTAGGCGCCTCGGAGATGCCCGCCAGGCGCGGGTATTCTCGGATGGCATGCTGCAGAGCGCCGACCCCATCGCCGCGTTCGTCGGCGGCCTCCTCTCCTTCCTCTCTCCCTGCGTCCTGGCCCTGGTTCCGGGCTACCTCGCCTACCTCGGCGGCGCCAGCGTTGAGGCGGGGGTGACCAAGCGTCGCCTGCTGGTCAACGCCGCCGTCTTCATCGCCGGCTTTTCAACCGTCTTCATCCTCCTCTTCGCTGTCTTCCGGGCCCTGGTCATCCGCCTGCCGCTTGATTACAAGGACCTGCTGACCCAGGTGGCGGCCGTGCTTGTCATCTTCCTGGGGCTGCAGTTCCTGGGGCTGTTTCGCCTGGGGATCTTCTTCCGCGAGGCGCGCCTGCAGCTGGCCCACCGGTTGCCGGGGGGCAGCCCGGTTTCGGCGTTGCTGGTCGGCGCCGCGTTCGGGCTCGGCTGGACCCCATGCGTGGGGCCGATCCTGACCGCCATCATCCTGCGGGCCTCCGCCCACGACCTCGCCGGCGGCGCCGGCCTGATGCTGATCTACTGCGCCGGCCTGGCCATCCCCTTCATGCTCGTGGCCCTGGCGATCGACCGTGGGCGCCCCATCATCCGCGCCATCAATCGGCACGCCCGGGTGGTGGAGTCGGTCTCGGGAGCACTCCTGGTGGTGGTCGGCCTGCTTCTCTTCACCGGGCAGTTCGCCCAGATCAACCAGTGGTTCGGGCCGCTGGCGCCCTACCTACCCCAGGGATGAGCGCGACCAAGGCCCCCACGCTCGACCTGCGCGGCACCAGGTGCCCGCTCAACTACGTCAAAACACGGTTGCAGCTGGAGCGGATGGAGCAGGGCGCCACGCTTGAGGTCTGGCTGGACCTGGGTGAGCCCGCCGAGCAGGTGCCCCGCTCGCTGAGGATGGACGGGCAGGAGGTCACCGACCTGGGTGACGCCGGCGGCTACTTCAGGCTGCGGGTTCGCCGGCTGAAGTAGCCTGCCTGGGAAACCGGGCCGTCATGGTGGTGCCGCCAGCATCGCTGTCGGCCTCGACCCGGCCGCCGTGGGCCTCGACGATTGACTTGACGATCGCAAGCCCCAGGCCGGAGCCGTTGGAGCGACGCTCGTCGGAGGCGCGGTAGAAGCGGTCGAAGACCCGGGGCAGGGCGTCTTTGGCGATGCCGGTCCCCTGGTCGCTGAGGCTGACGACAACCTCGTCGCCGTCGAGCCGCGTCCTCCAGGTGTGGGTCCCACCCGGCGCGTGGGACAGGGCATTGTTGGCGAGGTTGAGCACGGCACGGCGCAGCTGTTCCTTGTCGCCGCGCACGACGGCCTCCCCGGGGCTCTCGGAGACCACCTCGACGCGCTGGTCGGGCGCTCGCACCGACGCCTCCTCGACGACCTCGGCGATGAGGGCGTCCAGGTCGACGGGCTCTCGCACGGCGTCCGGGCTGGCGGCGCTGTCGAGCCGCGTGAGGGTGAGCAGGTCCTCGACCAGCACCGACATCCGGCGGACCTCGCGCTGCATCGACTCCAGCGACGCGCGCTCGGCCTCGACGTCGGTGGCCGCCCCCCGCTGCAGCAGGTCGAGCTGGCCCTGGATCGTGGTCAGCGGCGTGCGCAGCTCGTGGGACGCGTCACCGACGAAGTTGCGCATCCCCGCCTCGCTGTCGGCGCGCACGGTGAAGGCGGCCTGCACGGCAGCGGCCATGTCGTTGAAGGCGCGGGCCAGTCGGCCGACCTCATCCTGGCTCTCGGGCTCGACGACCCGGCGGCTGAAGTCTCCGCCCGCCAGCACCGTGGACGCCTCGGTGACTCGCCGCAGAGGTCTCAGGCCGCGCCTCACAAGCAGAGGCGTGAGCACCACCGCGAGCAGGATCAGGACGCCGGTGCCGATGCCGAGCACGGTCAGCAGGCGCTGCTGGGTCTGCTGCAGCGGCTGGGTTGGTTCGCTCAGCTGGACCACACCCAACGACTTGCCGTTGCGGTTGCCCAACGGGTGGAGCACGACCATGGCCTGGTCGGCGCCGCTGCCCACCAGGTAGTAGGCATTGGTGCGACCCTGGGCGGCGTCCAGGTAGTCACGTAGAGGCAGGGTGGGGTAGACGTTGTCCGCCGGCGCCGACGAGTTGACCCGGCCGTCGGCATCGATCAGCACTGCCGAGATGCTGCTGTTGGAGACCACGTCGACAATGCACTGCGCCGTCGTGGCGCTGACACGGTTGTTGACCACCTCGCTCCCGCTGGCGACGCGGCAGCGGGCCGCGGCCCGCAGCGGCTGGAGGTTGGCGCCAACGGTGGCGGCATACCGCTGCCGCAGCACGCCCGCCTCATCGGAGCGCAGGTACTGGCCGAGGGCAAAGTACTGCAATGCCCCACCGCCCACCAGCAGCACCAGGAGGGTGCCGACGCTGAGGGCCGAGAGGCGCGCCTGCAGGCTGAGCCGGCGCAGGCTAAGCGACCGTGGCGATGCGGTATCCGACCCCACGGACGGTCTGGATGAGCTGGCGGCTGTCGTCGCCGAGCTTCTGCCGTAGGTAGCGGATGTAGACCTCGACATTGTTCTCGTCGCCATAGAAGTTGTAGCCCCACACCTGGTCGAGGATGCGGTCGCGTGCCAGGACCTGGTTGGGGTGCTGCATCAGCAGCTTGAGCAGGTCGAACTCCCGCGTGGTCAGCTCGATCGGCCTGTCGCCGAGCCTCACCTGCCGGGTGCCGTCGTTGAGCACCAGGCTGCCGACGCGCAGGTCCTCGCCGACGGTGGGACGGCGGCGGCGAAGGATGGCCTTGGCGCGGGCCAGCAGCTCCTCGAAGTGGAAGGGCTTGACCAGGTAGTCGTCGGCGCCGACCTCCAGGCCCTTAAGGCGATCCTCGAGCCCGTCCTTGGCGCTGAGGATGAGGATGCCCATGTCGGCGCCCTGGACCGCCTCGCAGACCTCGTAGCCGTTCATTCGGGGCATCGCGATGTCGAGGATGACCAGGTCGGGCTTGAATTCGCTGATGGCGATCAGCGCCGCCTTGCCATCGTTGGCGCTCTGTACTTCGTAGCCCTCGTACTGGAGCCCGAGGCGGACAAAGTCGACAATGCCCTGCTCGTCATCGACGACCAGCACCTTGCCCTCGCGACCGAGGTTGTCTGTGGGCTTGCCCATGGCGCGATTGTATTTCCGGTCGGCGCCCCTGACGACATATGGGGCCCACTTCTCAGCCGCCTCTCAGGGCCCCATCACGCCTCCCATTGGAGCCTCTTATCGACCTCTTAGCCTGCCTTCGCATACTCCGGGAAATGCGAAGCGCGTCGCCCCTCCTTCGGCTCCGCGCCATCCTTGTGCCGGCCGTCGTTGTCTACGTCGTCGCGGTGTGCGTCTTCTCGGTCTGGCGTGGGATTTCGGTCTCGCCCGACTACCTGTTGATCGTGATGCTGCTGGGCGCGGCGGTCCTGGGCCGGGTCAAGCCCTTCCTGCTGGACTGGATGCCGTTCCTTGTCCTCTTCCTTGGCTATGAGGCCCTGCGCGGCCTGGCCGGCGCCTCTGGGATCGAGCCCCATTTCACGGCGCCGATCGCATTCGACACCCTGGTGGGCTGGGGGACGGTGCCAACCGTGTGGTTGCAGCAGCACCTGTTCCGTGCCGGCCGGGTGTCACCGCTGGACATCGCCGTCACCTTCGTCTACTTCCTCCACTTCGCCTTCCCGCTGACGCTCGGCTTCGTCTTCTGGCTCCGCGACCGCAGCCTGTTCCGCCGCTATGCGGCGGCCATGCTGGCGATGAGCTACGCCGCCTTCGTTTTCTTCCTGCTGGTGCCGGTGGCTCCGCCCTGGCTCGCCTCGCAGAGCGGATACCTACCCCACGTCGAGAAGATCATCGACCACACGCTTCCCAGCGCGACCACCTGGTTCTACCAGCAGCTCGAGCCCAACCCGGTCGCGGCGATGCCGTCGCTGCACATGGCCTACCCGGTGCTGGGCCTGCTGTACGCGGTACGCCACTTCGGCCGGCGCGGCTGGCTGCTGGCGCTGTGGTGCGTGGCGGTGGCGTTCACCATCGTCTACCTCGGCGAGCACTACCTTGCTGACGCGATCGCTGGGACGCTGGTCGCCGGCGCCGCCTATTTCTGCGTCGAGTCCGTATACGCCCGCCTACGGCAGACCGGTGAAGCGCAGCCCGCTCTGGGTCCGGTTGAGCTTGTTGAGTGAGGCCAGGACAGCCGTCTGACACTCGACGTAGTGCGCCAGGCTGAGCGGGCCCGCCACCACGCCACGGGCGCCGATGTCCGCGCAGAGCCCAAGCACCACCTCGCGATCGGCCTGGTCGTCGGCGACGATCGCCACGTCCTCGTCGAGCGCATGGTCGATGTCAAGCAGGCTCTTGGCGCTGACTGTGTGAAAGGCGGCGGCCACCCGGCTTCGCGGTAGCCGCGCCGCCACCGCCTGGGCCGCCGACCCCTCGGGCACCTCGTCGATCAGCGGCCGACCGTCGACAAACCGCATCGGCACCACCGCGCTGACCACCAGCTTGCCCGCCAGGGCGCCCTCGAACCCGCCGACGGTATCGAGCACGCCCTCGAAAGGCGTCGCCAGGACGACGATCTCGGCGCCCGCGGCGACATCGGCATTGCCGCCACCCTCGACTCCTGCTCCGACCAGCTCGGCCAGATCCGCGGCCGCCTGGCGGGCCCGGTCGGGGTCACGGGAGCCGACCAGCACCCGGTGCCCGGCGCGGGCCCAGCGGGCGGCCAGGCCGCGACCCTCCTTGCCGGTGCCGCCGATGATCGCGATGGACGCGCTCACAGCGCCGCCGCCTACTTCTTCTCGTGGACGAGGAAGCCCTTGCCGGTCTTGTTGCCCAGCTCGCCCGCATGGACGTGAGCCTCAAGCTCAGCGGTCGGCTGCCAGAGCGGGTCCTTGGTCTCTTCCAGCGCCAGGTGCCAGGCGTCGTGGATCACGTCGAGTCCGATGAAATCGGCCAGCGCGATCGGTCCCATCGGCCAGTTGAGGCCGCGCTTGCAGGCATCGTCGATGTCCTCGGCCGCGGCGGCGCCCTCGTCGAGGAGCCGCAGCGCCTCCCGGATCGCGGTGAAGACGACGCGGTTGACGATGAAGCCGTAGCTCTCGTGGTTCACGGGTACCGGGTGCCGGCCGACCTGCTCGCAGAAGGCGACCACCGTTTTGAAAGTCTCGTCCGACGTCTTCGGACCCCGCACCACCTCGCACAGGTCCATGAGGAGGACGGGGTTGAAGAAGTGGGCGTTGAGGCACTTCTCCGGCCGGCCGGTGACGTGGGCGAGGTGACTGACCCCGATGGTGGAGCTGGTTGAGGCCAGGATCGCGTCCGGCGGGGCGAACTCGTCCATCTGCTTCCAGACCCCGTGCTTGGTGCTGATCTCCTCGGCCACCGCCTCGATGACGATCTGGGCGTCCTGGAGCGCCTCGTCGATCTCTATGGTGGGATGGACCCGGCCCAGGGCTGCGTCGCAGTCCTTCTCGTCCAGGGATCCTTTCTCCACCCGCCGCTTGAGGAGCCGCTCGGCGTTGGCGACGGCTTTCTCCAGGGTTTCCGCCCGCCGCGAGTACATGCGCACCTCCAGCCCGGAGAGCGCGCACTGGTAGGCAAGCTGGGAACCGACCGTGCCCGCTCCGACCACGCTGACCCTGGATATTTCCACTTCTCCTCCTTGGAATGCCTGGGATGAGCTTGGGTCTGACCTGTGACGACCCGGGGTTGCCGGGCCCCTCAGGCCGCGCGGCGGTAGGGATGATAACCGCGGCGACTTGCTCTCTGCCGCCGGAGTAGGCACTATTCCATTCGTGGTTCAGGTCAAGGACATCATGTCCAAGGACGTCCTCAAGATCTCGCAGTCAGCAACCATCGATGAGTTGACGGCGATCCTGACACGTCATCGCATAACGGGCCTGCCGGTTCTCGACAACAAGGGCAAGCTCGCCGGCGTGGTCTCCGAGTTCGACGTGATCGACAAGAAGGGCAAGACCGTGGCCGACATCATGAGCAAGAAGCCGATCACCATCGCCAACACCGCGCCGGTGGCGGACGCGGCCAAGCTCTTCGTCAAGCACCGTATCCGCCGGGTGCCGGTGATGAACGGGGAGAAGCTGGTTGGGATCGTCAGCCGGTCCGACATCGTCCGCTTCTTCGCCACGCGCCAGTGGCACTGCGGCGAGTGCGGCTATACCGAGCGGGGCTTTGACCCACCCGACAAGTGCCCCAGCTGCGGCGCCAACGCCAGCAAGTTCACCCTGACCCAAGCACCCCCGGGCATGTAGCCCGAGCCCCGGTCACCGGGGCACCCCTCGGCCTGGACCTACGCGGTCGGCGGCGGCACGCAGGTCGAGCCGTGGCCCGCGACCAGGGCGTCGTTCCAGAGCTGGGCCATCGCCGCGTAACCGGCGGCATTGGGGTGGACCCCGTCGGCCAGGTCGCCGCTGCGGTCGCGGTAGTGGGCGAAGAAATCAGGCGCCGCCGCCAGGCCGAACTGGGACCGGAGCCCGTCGACAACGGGCAGGTAGGTGGCCTCCAGGTCCTTCTTCTGCTGGTCGGCATCGTTCCGGTAGCTGGGGCAGGCCAGGTGAATGGCACTGCCGGGAGCGCCCAGGCGGTTGAGGTTGCCCACCAGGACGGCCATCCGAGCTTGGTACTCGTCGGCCGGGCGCTTGACCTTGACGTCGTTGGCGCCGAGGTTGATCAGCCAGCCATTGGGATGGGCGGCGGCCACCAGGTCTTTGAAGTGCTGGCTGTCACTGACGTGGTCGAAGCCGTCGGAGGTGATCCCGGACCAGCCCTCGTTGACGATCAGGACCGGGTGTCCCCGCCCTGCCTCCAGCATCTGGGAGAGCTGGACGACGAAGCTGGGGCGGCTGGCCGGGTGGAGTGACGCGCCCGCCTGGGGGAACTGGCGGCCGTCACCGCTGACCAACCCCGGATCCACCCCCTGGAGGGCGTTGCGGGCCGCGATCCAGTCGGTGAAGTAGCCCAGGCGGTCGATCGCCCCGGGCGGGTAGGGGCCGCCGCTCAGCCCCTCGGTGATGGAGTCGCCGATGGCCACGATCACGTCGCCACGGCCGATGTGCCCCAGGCGCGCGGTTGCCAGCGGCTTCTGGGCCAGGGCAAAGGCGGCGAAGATCTCCTCCTCCGGCACGTACATGCGGGCATCGAGGGTGTGCTCGCCATAGCCCACGTCGTGGAAGGTACCGCCCAGGTTCGAGCCCCTGAGGCGCTGGACCTGGCGGTTGGGCCCGCCGGCGTCGAGGGTGACATCGACGATGGTGCGATCAGCTGGGCCGTTGGTCTCCAACGAGTACTGCAGGTCGGAGCCGGTCTGGATGTAGGGGACCGAGAAGGCACCCCCGGGGCCAGGGATGTCGAGGGTGGCGGTGTCGGGCTCAGCGGCGACGCTGTGATGGGGCGAGCTGAACCGCACCCAGGGCCGGTACTGGTCGCGCGAGACTGCCGGCAGGACCTTGGCGATTTTGGCCATCAACCCGGGATCGCCGGGGAGCGTTCGAACCGTGGCGCTTGACGACAGGATCATCAGCGCGACCCCGGCCAGGGTCATGAAGGCCGTGAATACCTTCGGTGGTAGGAAGGTTGGGTTCAATCAGGCGACGTTAGCAAAGCGTTGAAGTGGGTCGCAGCCCACTATACGTCGCTCCCGGTTTCGGTTGGACCCCTGGGCTGGGCTAGATGGCGGAAGCGATCTCGGGGTCGAGCTTGGAGAACTTGGCCAGGAACTCCTGGCGCTCCTGCTTGAAGCGCTCCACCAGCTTGGCGTACTCGTCCTCCCGGCCCTGGGCATGGTAGAGCCGCCGTGGCTGGAGAAGCTGCTCGTCGCTGATTCCCGGCAGCGAGGTGGCCACCTCGTAGCCGAAGTCCGGATCCGTTTCCCACCCGATGGTTCCCTCCGCGATGGCCTTGACGACCGCCGAGCTGTCGTTGATGCCGACCTTGCGGCTGCGCTCGTCGCTGTCACCGCCGCCGACGCGCCCGGTGTTGAGCAGGAAGACCTCGAACTTGTGCTGGTCGAGGAGGGCGTGGAAGCGGTTGCCCTGGTAGTCGTGGAGGATGGGGAAGAAGGGGTTGGTGCCGGGGACCCGTAGGAACTTGCCCATCTCGTCGGCGCCGCCGGCACTGGTGCCCTGGGTCTCGCCGAGCATGAAGTAGGCGGCCGCCTGGGCCCGGCTCAGCCGCGCCACGGCGGGGATGATGTTCTCGTTGCGGTTGAGGATCAGCAGGATGTCCGCCTTCTTGATGTCGCGGGCGTCAGCCGACCAGCCCAGGTCCTGCATCGCGAAGACCGCCCGTCCGTTCTGCGTGTAGTCGGTGTTGAAGAAGTCCACCACCCCGTTCTCGTCCTGGTAGATGTTCTCCAGGTAGGCGGTGGGGCGGGTGACTGCGTGGTAGATGGTCGGCTCGAAGTTCTCGTCCAGCCCAAATGTCTTGGCGAAGCAACCGTTCTCGGTGCTGTAGATCCTGCCGTCGGGCATCATCGCCACGAAGTCGTCCTGCACCGGTTTGGAGTCGTTCTGGCGGGTGAAGGTGGTGGTTGTCTTGCCGGTGCCCGAGAGCCCGACGACCAGGATCACTTTGTCGCCCGAGTCGGTGGGCACCACCTTGCAGCCGGCGTGGAGGGGCAGGCCACCCTTGTCGTAGACGATCTTGTTCCACATCCGGAGGCCGCCCTTCTTGGACTCGCCGAAGTAGTCGGAGTTGAAGACGCGGGTCACATTGGCCTCCAGGTCGCAGGCGATCACCCGCTCCTTGGGATAGCCCATCACCGCCAGGTTGGGGGTGTAGATCACGGTGACCTCGGGCTCGAAGTCCTCGCCGGCGTCCTCGGCCTCGTAGTAGAGGGTCTTCTGCATCCCGGCGACATTGGCGTTGTGCTTTTCGATGATCAGCCGCGCCGGCGTCCGGAAGTCCTTGTCGTTGCCGATGTAGCCGTCGATGACCAGCATCTCCTTCTCGGCGATGTACTCGTCCTGCATCGCGGCCAGGCGCTGGCCCTCCTCGCGGGTGAGGGTTTGGGCGGGATTGGGGTGCTCGTCGGGGTTGTCGGTGACGATATACGTCGACGCTGTGGAGCGGGAGTCGACCGCACTCTGGACATTCCAGTTGCCGAAGGCCGACTTGCGAGCGTTGGGCATCTCGCCGGTGAGACGCTGCAGTTCCTCGGCGCTTGGGTTCCAGGTCAGCTCGGTGGCCTGGGGGACTCCGCTGTGGACCTTCACGCCTGCTCTCCGGCAACCGCACCGGCGGGGGCGGGCTCGGGAGCGGCGCCGGCCTGCTTCTCGGCCAGCCTCTTGTCGAGGCCGGCGGCTCGGCCCTTGATCGCCAGCTGCTCGGCCATCTTGCGGCTGGCCTCGTCGATCATCTCGTCGCCGTACATTACAGCGCCGAGCTTGTCCTCCTCGGTGGCCTTGCGGTAGGCCTCGAGGATGCCCACCGCCCGCTCGTATGACTCCAGGGTGGGCGAATAGATCTCGTTGAGGGCGGCGACCTGGTCTGGGTGCAGCGCCCACTTGCCGTCGAAGCCCATGAGGTATGTCCGCATCGCCACCTCGCGCAGTCCCGCCTCGTCGCGGATCTGGGCGTAGGGGCCGTCGATCGCCTGGTGGCCGTGCGCCCGCGCCGCCATCAGGATCGACATGTTGACGTGGTGCCAGATGTCGCCGGGGTAGCGGTCGTCGATGGCGCCCACCGTGAGCTGGGGCATGCCGATGTTGGCGCTGAAGTCGCCGGGGCCGAAGATGATGGTCTCGGTGCGGTCGGAGGCGCCCGCGATCTGGTTGACGTTGACCAGGCCCTCGGCGGTCTCAATCTGGAGCTCCAGGCCGATGCGGTTCTTGAGCCGCAGGGTCGCCTCCAGCTGGTCCAGCAGCCGGTCCACGAAGTGGACGTGGGAGACGTTGTCGACCTTCGGCACCATCAGGCAATCGAGCCGGGTCCCGGCGCCCTCGACGACGCTGATGATGTCGCCATAGGCGTTGGGATGGTCGGCGGCGTTCACCCGGACCACGCGGATGGCGTTACCGAATTCGTACTCGTTGAGGGCGGCGACGATGTTGGCTCGGGCGGCTTCCTTGACGCCGGGGGCGACCGCGTCCTCGAGGTCGAGGAAGAACTGGTCGGCGCCGAAGGCGGCGTTCTCGCCTGCCTTGCGAAGCATCTTCTCGGAGCTGCCTGGGACAGCGATACACGAGCGACGGAGCCTGATCGTCAAGGGTTACCTCCATGCCGGGCTCGAATGACCCTGGCTCTAAGAAGTGCCGAGCGCCTGGCGCGGCTCAGGACTGATTTTGTGCCCGTGAGTCTAACCCAAGAACGCGGATCTGCCCTCAGCCGGATCGTGGGAGATACGCCTAGGGCTTGGTCGTCGCGGGAAGGCGGCCGTCGGCCTCGAGCATGTCGCGGAAGCCCTGCTCCATGCCCCTTGGCTTGTACCCCAGCTCCTTGCGGGCCTTGTCGTCCTTGGCCCAGTAGGTGACCTGGTCGGTGGCCCTGATGATCTCGCCCAGGTTGGGGCCCTGCCCCAGCGCCGGACCGATCAGCGGCCCCAACGGCGCCACCGCCTTGATCACGATCGAGGGCAGCGTGATCCGAGGCGGCTTGCGTCCCGAGACCTTTCCCAGCGCCCGCAGGGCCTCACCCATGGTGGTGATCTCGCCGCCCAGGACATAGGCCTCACCCGGCTTGCCCTTGTCCAGGGCCAGCAGGATGCCGTCGGCGACGTCGTCGCGGTGGACCAGGTTGAAGCCGGTCTCAGGGAACATCATGGCCGGCAGCTTGCCGTCCAGGAACTGGTTCATGATCTTGCCCTGGGGCGAGGTGTCACCCGGACCGTACACTCCGCCGGGCTGGATGATCACCAGCGGAAGACCATCGGCGGTCAGCTTCTTGGCCGCCTTGTGGGCCTGGTGCTTGGTCTCGTCGTAGTAGGAGACGTAACGCTCGTTGTGGAGGTGCTTCTCATCGACGACGCGTCCTTCGGTATTGCCAAAAGCGTTGACGGTGGAGACATAGATCGCCTTCTTGACCTTCTGCTTGAGCGCCTCGCCCAGCACCTGCTCGGTGCCCCGGACGTTGGCCTCGTACATCGCCGGCCGCCGCGACTTGGGAATCCCGATCTCGTACATGGCGGCGATATGGATGACCGCGTCGGCGCCCTTGATCCCCTTCTCCAGGGCGGCTTGGTCGTTGACATCGCCCTTGACCAGCTCGACGCCGAGCTTCTCCAGCTCAGCCGCCTTGGCCGGGGTGCGCACCAGCGCCTTGACGCTGTCGCCCCGGGCCGCCAGTCGGCGCACGACCTCGCCGCCGATGAAGCCGGTGCTGCCGGTTACGAATACCTTCATGCCACCCATCCTCCTTCAGCTGGAAGGTTAATTATCGGCTTCGTCTTCCGTGACTCGGACCTGGTCGGTGGGCACCCACGGGTCGGTGGCCCAGGAGAAGTCGGGGACGATCAGCCAGGTGGAGGTCGCCAGGGCGGCGACCTTGCCGCCGGGGACGAGGACCTCGGCGCTCGCCGCCGCCAGGGTGCGGCCGCGGTGGACCACGTCGGCCTTGATCGTCAGGTCGCGGCCGTTGGCGCGTACTGGGCGCAGGAACTGCAGCTTGATGTCGAGCGGAGCGATGGCGGTGCCCGCCGGCACCGTGGTCTGGACGGCGCTGGTCAGGCCGGCGTCGGCCAGGAGCGCCAGCGCCCCGCCATAGAGACGCCGCGCCGGGCTCTCCAGCCAGTGGCTCGCGGGGGCGGTCATCGTCACCGAGCCCTCGCTGACCGTGGTGCGACGCAGTCCCACCAGCTCGGCCAGTGGCGAGTTGGGTAGCTCGCCGGCGAGCCACATCCGCTGCATCTCGAGCCCACTCTTTTCGGTCCATATCTGCGGCGGCA
This sequence comes from Candidatus Dormiibacterota bacterium, assembly GCA_035938265.1. GTDB lineage: Bacteria > Chloroflexota > Dormibacteria > DASZGP01 > DASZGP01 > DASZHA01. The sequence continues at coordinate 27,365 of DASZHA010000065.1, read as the reverse complement.
GTACCTCGCCTCGCACCGGCCTGAGGTAGGGGTCGACGTACCCTGGCTTGAGCTCCTGGCGCGGCGGCGCCTCGAACTCGCCCTCCGGGACCGAGACCTCGATCAGCAGGTTGCGAGCGGTGCCGTGGCCGACCAGCTTGTCCTTGTCGTCGGTGATGGTGACCTCGGTGAACGCGTATGAGCGGCCGATCTGGACCAGCCTGGCGACGGCCAGGAGCTTGGTGGCGTCGCGCGACACCGGCCGGAGGTAATTCACCGCCATCTCCGATGTGGTGATCACCTGGCCCGGGCCGAGCTCGGTGAAGACCGCCGAGCCCATCGGCGAGTCGGCCAGGTAGCCGATGACCCCGGCAGAGATGAGCCCGGTGGAGTTGCGGAGCCATTCGCTGACCGGCATCTCAACCCGAGCCTCGCCCGGCTCCAGGGACACGGTCTTGATGCCGGTGAGCCGGGCGAATGACGCGGGCGGGAATCCGCCGCTCACCTGGGAGCGCATCCGCTGCATGCCAGGGAGCTTGAGCCACTCCATTGACATGGGCACCTCCGGCGGCTCCTCCTGCCAGATCGGGACCGCCGGACCCGTCGCCGTGGCCGCTGGCGCAACCCGCCCCGGAACCGCCGGGTTCAGGTCGATGTCCCCCGGGGCTGACTCGGCCTCGGTCGGCGTCGCCTCCTCCACCTGATCCGCGGCCGGGGGCTGCTCGGGCCGCGGTGGCGGCGCCATCGGCGGCGTCCCCGGCGTCGATTCGGGGATGGCGAGGGCCTCCTCTGCGTACGCGCTCGACATGGTGGTGGACCCGGTGCCACGGCGCTCGGGCAGCCCGCTTGATTCTTCACGCGGCTGGGGGATGTAGACCTCGGGTGGCGCAGGTGGCGGCTCCACCTCCTTGTACTCGGGTATCACCGGCTGGTTGAGGGCGGCGAGGCCGCCCCTGCGGATGGCGAAGAGCACGGGCCAGTACGTGACCAGGGCCACCGCGATCGGGAGAAGGAGCAGGTGGAAGACGGAGGCGGGGTCGCGGAACGCTTGGGTCTGGCCGCCACCCGGCTGGTCGACGATGGCGAAGGCGATCCCCCCGGCGACCAGGAGTCCCTCGTAGAGCGCGACGGCGCTGGTCTGCCCCCACTTGGTCAGGCCCAGGACGAGGCCCCCGGCCGCCGCCATCGCCAGGACCACGGCCGGCAGGTAGGCGACGCGGCCCACGAACGGCACCACGCCCAGGTTGCCGACGAGGTTGCTGAACATGGTCACCGCCAGGAACAGGGCCAGGAATATCAACCCCTGGAGCCGCAGGAGCATAATGCCGGCGAGGTAGCGCATGCTGGTCCGTCCGAAGCGGTCGAACTGGGGGTTGGGGAGCTGTGCACTCAGCACGGGCGCATTCTCGCACGGGATCGGGCCGATCCCCCCGTCGGCGCACCCCTGCGGCGCTAGTCCTAGTATTTGAGGGCCCAAACGGAAGGGGAGTAGATGAGGAGCTTGAATGGCCATCGCTGACGCGGACGTGACCCAGGACCGCACCGTGGAGCAGATCCCGCTGGGCCAGGTACCCAAGGACCTGGAGCTTGGGACGCTGCCCCGGAAGATGCGTGCCTGGGTGATCCGGCGCGACCGCGAGGGGGAGCCGATCACGGCCTTCCGGCTGGAGGACATCGACGTCCCCGAGCCGGGCGCGGACGAGGTCGTGGTCATGGTCATGGCCGCCGGCGTGAACTTCAACAACGTCTGGGCGGCCCTGGGCAAGCCGGTCTCGGTCTTCGACTCACACCCCGAGTTCGACCACCACATCGGTGGCTCCGACGCATCGGGGATCGTCTGGAAGGTCGGCTCCAACGTCAGGCTCTGGAAGCCGGGCGACGAGGTCGCCATACACTGCAACCAGTCCTGCGGGCAGTGCCCCGAGTGCAACGGCCTCGACCCCCTGGCCTGCCAGTGGCAGAAGATCTGGGGCTACGAGACGACATGGGGCAGCTTCGCCCAGTTCACCCTGGTGCAGGCCCAGCAGCTGGTGCCCAAGCCCAAGCACCTCAGCTGGGAGGAGGCGGCCAGCTACGGCCTGACCTATTTCACCGCCTACCGGATGCTGATCGACCAGTGCGAGCTCAAGCCGGGCGACAACGTCCTCATCTGGGGCGCGGCCGGCGGCCTCGGCGTCTTCGGGATCCAGCTCTGCAAACTGGTCGGCGCCAACGCCGTGGGCGTCGTCTCCAGCGAGGACAAGAAGCAGATGATCCTCGACCTCGGCGCGATTGGCGCCATCAACCGCAAGGACTACGGCTTCGAGCGCAAGGGCGGCGAGACCGAGGAGGAGGAGGCGGCCCGGCTCAAGGAGGCCTACCGCTTCCGCAAGGAGCTGCGCACCTACTTCGACGGCAAGGAGCCCAACATCGTATTCGAGCACGTCGGCCAGGCCACCTTCCCGACCTCGGTGCTGGTTTGCGCGCGCTTCGGCAAGATCGTGATCGTGGGCGCCACCTCCGGCTTCAACCTCGACTTCGACGTCCGCCACCTCTGGATGCGGCAGAAGCGGATCATCGGCAGCCACTTCGCCAACTCCTACGAGGCGACGCGGGCCAACCAGCTGGTGATCGAGAAGAAGATCCACCCGGTGCTGTCCGAGACCCTGCCCTTCGACGCGGTCGCCGATGCGCACCAGAAGATGTACGAGAACGCCCACGCCGGCAAGACGGCGATCCTGGTGCAGGCGGAGAAGGCGGGCCTGGGTAAGGCAGAGTAGCCGGCGCCGGCTAAGCCGGCTGCGTCATCAGGGTTTGGGGATCGAGATCAGGGGCGTGTTCCAGAGGTAGTCGGCGCCGAACGCGATCGGCACGGCGATCAGAGCCAGGATCGCCACCGTGTAGAGCAGGAAGGGCACCAGGAACTTGCCCTTGAGCTTCTCGCCCTTCTTGGCCAGCCGCCGGCCGTGCATCCGGCGGAGGATGCCCCGGATGCCCAGGAGGACGATGGCGATGCCGCCGGCGATGGCCGCGATCACCAGCACCAGCCGGATGATCTCGCGCACCTGGCCCAACGCCCCCGAGGCCTTGGCCTGGCTGGCGCTGAGTGTTGAGAAGTGCTGGTCCGGGCTGGTGCCGTCGGTGGCCACGTTGACGAAGAAGTCCTCGCCGTTCGGGTTGCTCACGTTGGTGCCCACCACCCGGGCGCTCCAGGAGCCGCCCGGGGGATTTGCGATCGTGGTCGTGATCAAGCCCTTGCGGTGGATCGAGTTGGTCTGGTCGAGCTTGACCGTCTGTCCGCTCGAGTTGACGAGCTGGAGGTCGAGGTCGCTGCCGAGCCAGGTGACGGCGGCGTCAAGGCGCCTCTTGCCGGACGGCACCTGGAAGGCGGGGACGTCGACGGTCTGGCCCTGGGTCACCTTGCCGTGGAAGTCGGCCACCGGCTGCCCGCTGACTCGCCCGTGGCACTCCAGCATCGTGTCGGCCAGCGACACCCCGTCGCCGACGAAGTAATAGCTGGCGTGCGTGTTGCCGGCGATGGTGGTCAACAGCAGCTGGTCGACGTCATTGGGTGAGATGCCCAGGCCGATGGTGCAGATGGGTATGCCCTTGGCGGCGGCGGCGGCGACCGGTCCGTTGATGATCTGGTCGTTGGTCATGGCCTCGTTGTTCCAACCGTCGGTGAGCAGGACGATCGCGGGTGCCTGCTGGCCGTTGAGCATCTGCACCGCCTGCTGAAGCCCGTCGCCGATGTCGGTGCTGCCATCGGTTTGAAGGGCGTCGATCTGTGGCTTGAGGCCGGCGGGGTTGCCAGCCAGCGGCGCCAGCTGCGCCGCGGTCGTCGAGAAGGTGATGGCGCCGAGCTTGTTGTTGGCGCCCGCGACCTTGGTCTCCACGCTCAACCGGTCGGCGAGGGCGTCGGCCGACGCCTTCATCACCGCCAGCTTGCTGGTGGATTTGGGGTCGATGCCGTTGGCCTGCTCATAGGCCTGGAGCTCCTGCTGGAGCTGGACCAGCCGCGTGAGGCTCGCCGCGCCGTTGATCAGCGCCCCCGCGGGCAGCTTCTTGCCCCCCTGCCACTGCTCGAGCACGCTGCTGACGGCGTCGGTGACGTCCTTCAGCTCCTGGGCCTTGGGGAACCCCGGCGGGATGAGCGCCGGGCTGTCCATCGACCCCGAGACGTCGAGGACCACGACCGTGCTGGCGCCGTTGCCGCCGGTCCCGGCGGCCGTGACCTTGGGCGTGTTCGAGCCGCCGGGACCGCCCCCGCCGCTGCCGGTCGGAGGCCCCTCGGCGCCCGCGCCGACAACTGGCCACTTCTGTGTGCCCGCGGCCAGCGAGGTCGGCAGCACCCCATGGTTGGCGCCGTAGAACATCCCACCCAGGACCAGGCCGGCGCCCACGATGCCGCTCAGGACCAGGCGCGCCAGGCGCACCTTGGGTGGGTTGACCGCGGTGGCCACCTTCTGGACCAGCTCCGGCGACGGCGGTCCCTGGGCATCGGCGGCCCCCACGTTCGCCTGCCCGACCTGGGCCGCGCCACTGGCGGCACCACCGGCGTCCGCGGCCAGCACCGGGGCCGCCGCCAGCCCGGCGGCGGCAGCTGCCACCGTTGCCGCCACCAGGGGCTTGATCGATGCCCGCGACTCCCAGTCGGCGCCGTATCCGGCGACGGCCGCGGCGTTGAGCTGGTTGAAGAACTCGCTGGCGCTCTGCTGGCGCTGCGCCGGGTCCTTGGCCAGCGTCTGGCCGACCATGAAGGCGACGTCGTCGGGGATGCTCGGGTTGAGCTCGCGCGGGTCGGGGATGGGTGCCTCCATCTGCATCCGCATCGTCGCCAGGGGGCTGTCGGCGACGAACGGGGGCCGTCCCGTCAGCAGCTCGAAGACCATCGCTCCCGCCGAGTAGACGTCGCTGCGGGCGTCCAGGGGAGCGCCGCGCACCGCTTCAGGGCTCATGTAGGCGGGGGTGCCGGGCGAGATGCCCCCGGCCGCCCCGGGCCCGATGCCGGTGAACACGGCCTGGCCGAAGTCCGCCAGCTTGGAGACGCCGGCGGTGTCGACCAGGATGTTCTCGGGCTTGACGTCCCGGTGGACGAGGCCCAGGGCGTGGGCGTACCCGAGTCCACTGAGGGCTCCCTTGAGGACGCCCATCGACTGCTCGGCGTTGAGCGTGCCGGCGTGGTTGACGACCTTGCGAAGGGAGGAGCCCTCGATCAGCTCCTCGACCAGGAAGGCGCGGCCGTCCGCCTCGTAGAACTCATAGACCTTGACGCAGTTGGGGCTCTCCAGCTGGGCCATGATCTGGGCCTCGGCGCGGAAGCGCTCGAGGAAGCCGGGCTGCTGGGCCAGCGAAGGGGAGAGCTCCTTGATGGCCACGTAGCGCCCGAGGTCATGGTGGTAGGCCATATGCACTGTGCCGCTGGCGCCGGTGCCGATGACCCCGGTGAACTGGTACTTGCCTGGACTCGGCGTCACCGCAGGTCGCCGCCGGGGTTGGGGTTGAGCCTGCCGGCCGTCGTCGGGACATGCATCATCCGCTGCATTGTGCGGTATCCGACCGGCGCCGCGGGGTTGGCGGGCTAGCTCGCCGAGGCGACGTACCTGTCGTAGTTGATGCGGAACAGGGCGATGACCTCCTCGGCCTCAGCCGCCGACCCGATCCAGCGGCTGACCCAGCCGGTGTCGGGCAGCACGTGGTGGAGCTCGGCCTGGCCCTGGGCGATCAGCTCGTCATGGATGCGTCGCGGGAACGGTAGGTCGGCGAGCCGGTCGCCGTGGACGTGGCCCAGCTCCTTGCGGCCATAGCGATACTCGGTGCCGCCGAAACGATGGGGGATCGCCTCTACGCCGGGCCAGCTGGCGACTTCTCGCCGGATCAGCTCACCGGCTCCAATCGCGGTTGTCATCTGGGTATCGAGAATGCCACCAAAGCCATGCAAATGCCCGGCGATTTGGGCCGACGCTAGACTGAACCGGTATGGCACAGGCTGAAAAGGCGCCTGCCACCCCGGGTCCTGGCGCCGGGGCAGGCGGCGACGGCCGCCGCCGGGGGCTGGACCTCGACCGGCTGGAGAAGCTCCGGGCCGAGTGGGAGGCGGGTCCGCTGCAGAAGTCGCTGGCCCGGGGGGAGCGCAAGAAGGTCTTCGAGACGCCCTCCCACCTGCGGGTGAAGACCGTCTACACGCCCGCCGACATCGCCGACCTCGACTATGAGCGCGACCTCGGCATGCCGGGCCAGTACCCGTTCACCCGCGGCATCCAACCCAACATGTACCGTGGCCGCGCCTGGTCCATCCGCCAGTACGCCGGCTTCGGCACCGCCGAGGAATCGAACAAGCGCTTCAAGTTCCTGCTGGAGCACGGCCAGCCGGGGCTGTCGGTGGCCTTCGACCTCCCCACCCAGATGGGGCTCGACTCGGACGACCCCCGTTCCGAGGGCGAGGTCGGCCAGGTCGGCGTTGCCATCGACTCGCTGGCCGACATGGAGACCCTCTTCGACGGCATCCCGATGAGCGAGATCAGCACCTCGATGACCATCAACGCCCCGGCGCCGGTGCTGGCGGCGATGTACATCGCGGTCGCCAAGAAACAGGGCGCGGCCGACGACCAGGTGAACGCCACCACCCAGAACGACGTCCTCAAGGAGTACGTCGCTCGGGGCACCTTCATCTACCCGCCCGAGCCCTCGCTGCGACTGGCCGCCGACCTGATCGCCTACTGCGCTCGCAACCATCCCAAGTTCAACGCCATCTCGCTCTCCGGCTATCACATGCGTGAGGCGGGCTCGACCGCGGTCCAGGAGATCGCCTTCAGCTTCGCCAACGCCATGGCCTACATCAACGCCACCCTCGAGCGCGGCGTCGGCATCGACGAATTCGCGGGGCGGCTGAGCTGGATCTTCAACACCCATATCGACTTCTTCGAGGAGATCGCCAAGTACCGGGCGCTGCGGCGCATGTGGGCGAAGCTGATCCGCGACCGCTACGGCACCGAGAACCCCGGCAGCCTGACGCTGCGCACCCACACGCAGACCGGCGGGTCGCTGCTGACCGCACAGCAGCCTGAGAACAACATCGCCCGGGCGGCGTTCCAGGGGCTCTCGGCGGTGCTCGGCGGCGTCCAATCGATGGCGCTCAGCTGCTATGACGAAGCCCTGGCCATCCCCACCGAGAAGGCGCAGGAGATCGCGGTCCGGACCCAGCAGATCATCGCCGAGGAGATCGGCGTGACCGACACGGTCGACCCCATGGCGGGCAGCTACTACGTCGAGCACCTCACCAGCGAGCTGGAGCGGCAGGCGTGGGCCGAGCTGGAGAAGGTCGAGAAGGACGTGGGCGGCGCCGTCCGGGCCATCGAGGACGGCTACTATCAGCGCGCCATCGCCGAGGAATCGTACAAGTTCGAGCGGGAGGTCGAGTCGGGGGAGCGGGTCGTCGTGGGGGTCAACAAGTACCGCCACGAGAACGAGGAAACGCCGACCTTCTTCCGCGCCGACAACGCCGCGCTGGAGAAGGCCCAGGTAGCCAAGCTGGCCTCGCTGAAGGCGAAGCGCGACAGCGGCGCCGCCAGTGCGGCGCTGGACTCACTGCGCCGGGCGGCCGAGGACGCCAAGACCGATTTGATGCCCCCGATCCTGGCGGCGGTGGAGGCCTACGCCACCCTCGGCGAGATCTGTGGGGTGATGCGTGAGGTCTTCGGCGAGTACCGCGCGCCAGCCATCGTCTGACTTAGCCGAATCTCAGAACCCGCTGCTACCGTCGCCGCATCGTGAACCGCAAGGTCCTGATCGGCGCCGTTGTCGTGGTCGTGCTTCTCGCCGGCGCTGGGGTGGGGGCCTACGCCATCAACTTCTTCACCCCGCGGACGACGTCGTCATCCTCCGACTCCAGCGCCCCGCTGAGCACGCCCTCAAGCAGCCCCTCGGTGGGGGGGACCCTGGCGGGCAAATGGGCGGTGACCAGCGGGTCGTCGGCCGGGTACCGTGCCAACGAGAAGTTCCTCGAGCAGTCAAGCCCCAGCCAGGCGGTGGCCGACTCGACCGGCGTCAGCGGGGGCGTGACCATCGTCGACAACGGGGGGGCGTTGACTGCGCAGCAGCTCTCGGTGGTGGTGGACATGAGCAAGCTGAAGAGCAGCGACCAGTTCGCCATCCACGGCTCCAACCAGCGCGACCGCTTCGTCAACCCCAACTACCTTGAGACCGGCCAGTTCCCGACCGCGACCTACGCCGTCGACTCGATTTCGATCCCCGCTGCCGCCGCCGCCGGCGGCCAGCAGCAGCTGTCGACCAGTGGGAAGCTGACCATCCACGGCATGACCAAGGACGTCAGCATCCCCATGACCGGCCAGGTCAACGGCGACAAGCTCGAGGTCCAGGGCAGCGTTGCCATCAACATGACCGACTACGGCGTGCGGCTGCCGTCGGTGCCCTTCACCAGCGTCCAGCCCGGGGTGACGATCGCCTTCCACGTGCTCTTCGCCCGGGCCTGACCCCGGGGAGGCTCAGTCCGCCAGGTCGAGCCGGAAGTGGTGCGAGGTGATCTTCATACCCTGGTTCAGGTAGAAGCGGTGGGCGTCGTGGCGCAGGACGCCTGACTCCAGCGAGACGAAGCGGCACCCCTGCCGCCGGGCCTCCGCCTTCATCCACTCCATCAACGCGCCGGCGTGGCCGCGGCGGCGAAAGGCGGGCAGGGTGGCGAGGTCGTCGACGAACAGCTGGCGGCCGTGGACCAGGTCGTTGATGACCCGGAACCCGGCGGCGGCCACCGCCTGGGGCTCGCCAGGCTCGAGGGCCGCCACCAGCCGGTAGCCCTCGGGCCGCATGTCGCGGTTGACGCGTGCAGCGAAAGTCGCGGCGTCGCCGACCTCGCGGCCCAGCTCCAACATGGCGGCGTGGGCCAGCCCGGTCTGCTCCGGCCCCAGCTCCCGCACCTCCACGCCTCGCGCCGGTTGCCGCTCCTGCATTCGATCAAGCTACCGTATGAATTCTCGTCATGACCAATCGCAAGCTGGAGACCCGCCTGGCCATCCTCGGCTATCCGCTGCCCCGCGACGTCGCCACCTTTGGCCTGTACCTGCCGTCGGTGCGGGTCGGGGACCTGGTGTACACCTCGGGCGCCCTGCCGATGAAGAATGGCGAGCTGGTGGTGCGGGGTCACGTCGGCGACGATGTCAGCCTCGAGGAGGCGGAGGAGGGAGCGCGGCTCTGCGTCGCCAACGCCCTGGCGGCGGTCCGGGCGGAGGCCGGATACCTGGCCGACGTGGTGCGAATCGTCAAGCTCACCGGCTACGTCAACAGCGCCGCCGGCTTCACCGACCAGCCGGCGGTGATGAACGCCGCGTCCCAGTTCCTGATCGACGTCTTCGAGGACGCCGGCCGCTGCGCGCGCAGCGCCGTGGGCGTGGCCGAGCTGCCGCTGGGGGCGGCGGTCGAGGTCGAGCTGGTGGCCCAGCTCAGGAGCTAGGCCTTCTTCGCCTTCCCCGCCGCCTTTCCGGCGCGCTTGGCTCTTGGCTTTGCCCTGGCGCTACCCGGGGGCCAGTCGCCCGCCCGCTTGGCGGCGCGCTTGATCTCGCGGTAGTGGAGCAGGTCCTCCTTGGTGCGGACGTCGGCCAGGCTGTACCAGTCGGGGGCGAGCTTTTCCCAGCCTGGGATGTCCTCTCCCAGCTGCTTGACCAGCACGGCGATGATCACCCGCGCCTTGCCCACGCTGAAGCCGGGCAGCTTGGCGATCCGCTTCGACACGTCGCCGGCGTCGGCGGCTTCTCGCCAAATCCGCGAAGCGTCGCCGTCGTAGTCCGCGCGGATCACCTGGGCCAGCTTCTGCGTCCGCTTGGCCATCGCCGCGGGGTAGCGGTGCAGCGGGGGCTTGGCAAGGAAGTCCTGGACCAGCTTCTCCGGCTCGATCGCCGCCAGCGCCCCGGCGTCGAGCTTCCCGCCGAGCCGCTGCTTCAACGTGTAGGGAGCGCCGAAGGCCCACTCCATCGGCACCTGCTGGTCGAGCAGGAAGCCGACCAGGAGCGCCAGCGGGTCCTCGGCCAGCAGCTTGGCGGCCTTGGGGTCGTCTGTCCAGGCAAGCGATTTGACCGGCTTCATCGTCATCTCCACCATCGCTTACAACACCTCATTTTTCAATCAGTGTGGGCCGGGGACGGCCGCAGGAAGATGTGGCCGCACCAGCGGCAGACGCCATAGTCGGTGCGGGAGCGATGACCGCATTCGGGACATGGCGGGTTTTCGGGGATGGTGTAGACCCAGAGCACGCCCAACACGGCGACCCCCAGGCAGAAGGCGGTGGCCACGCCCAGCATCCCGTTGTAGGCGCGAGACACCGCCTGGAAGCGGCAGAAGAACTCGAAGCCGGTCTCCGCGAAGCACTCCGTGGCGCGAACCCCAAGAAGCTGCACCGCGAAGAAGACGAGCGCCCCGACAACCCACAGAATGATGGCCCACGTCGCCTTGCGCCATCGCAGGGGGTGAAAAACAAGAAGGGGCCCCCGAAGGGGCCCCTTGTCGCTTGCTGAGATCAGAGGCCTGCCTGGTTGGCGGCGAAGTCGCCGATGATAGGCAGCTTCCAGATCTGACCCTGATAGGCCCGAACCATGAGCATGATCCAGACGATACCGAGGCCCAGGATCACGACGAAGTACAGAAGCCCCGCGATGAATCCGAGGTGGACGATCGAGAGGATGATCGAGAAGACGATGTAGATGATGTACACGGCAACGACCGCGACATTGAAGGCGATCGATTGCCAAGCATGGAACTTGACCTCGCGGTTCTCCTTCTCGATCAGGACGAAGACCAGCCCACCGACCCAGCCGAAGAGATAGGCCAGCAAGCTGGCTACATTTGGCGCGAGGCCCGTGCCTCCGCTACTGGCAGCTGGGGGTGGTGCCTGGGGTGGGGGTGCTGCTGGGGGTTGTTGAGCCATATCTCCTCCGATTTCTCAGTGACCAGTCAACTGCACGCGTGATTTCCGACCGCAATATAACAAGAGGCTACGCGCAATATACATGGCGACGGGTAGCTTGCAAACCACCCGTCGCGACGGTGCCGCTGCGCATCCGATGGTAACAGCGTTGATTTTCGGGGTACACGGGTAGATCGCGGGACAACACTCGCGACCTAAGTTGCGGGGGCCTCCTCGCCGATAAGGCCCGCTGCCCTCGACTCCTTGGGAGTCAGGTCCGACGGCTGCAGATCGGGGTAGTGCTCCTTCTTGGGGACCATCACCCTGCGCCGGAAGAAGCACACTCGTTCGCCCTTCTGGTTGTAGCCATGGGTCTCCACGTAGACGATGCCGCGGTCGGGCTTGCTCGAGGACTCCTTCTTATCCAGCACCGTCGTCTGGGCATAGATCGTGTCGCCATGGAAGGTGGGGTTCTCGTGTTTGAGCGACTCGATCTCGAGGTTGGCGATGGCCTTCCCGGAGACATCGGCAACGCTCATCCCCAGCACCAACGAGTACACGTAGTTGCCCACCGCGATGTTCCTACCGAACTGCGTCTTCTCCTGCCCGTAGAAGGCGTCGGAGTGGAGTGGGTGCTGGTTCATGGTCAGCGCACAGAAGAGCATGTCGTCGGCCTCGGTCACGGTCTTGCCGGGCCAGTGCTTGTAGGTGGCGCCCACGTCGAACTCTTCGTAGTACCTACCGAACTGCACAGCCAAACCTCGGGCGTAGCTCCGTTCCCATCGCGCACGCCAGTGCAACTTCGTTGCCCTGGCTATATCCGGCGGGGGCCTCCGGCCCGATTTTCCCGCCGGATTCGAACTCCTCGTAGTACCTACCGAACTGCATTACTTGATCGCGTACTCCTCGAGCAGCCGGCGCGCGATGACCACGCGCTGGATCTCGTTGGTACCCTCGCCGATCATCAGCAGCGGCGCGTCGCGGTAGAGCTGCTCCACCGGGTACTCCTTGCTGAAGCCATAGCCCCCGAAGATGCGCATCGCGTCGGTGGCGCATTCGTAGCAGGTCTCGGATGCAAAGAGCTTGGCCATGCCGGCCGCCAGGTCGCTGCGCTCGCCCTGGTCCTTCTTCTCCGCCGCGCTCATGGTCAGGAGGTGGGCCGCCTCGATCTTGGTGGCCATGTTGGCGAGGTGGAACTGGATCGCCTGGTGCTGGGCGATGGGCTTGCCCATCGACTGCCGCTCCTGGGCGTAGCGGATCGCCTCCTCGAAGGCGCGCCGGGCGACGCCGACGCCGCGGGCGGCGACGTTGATCCGCCCCACCTCGATGCCCGACATCATGTGCTTGAAGCCGAGCCCCTCCTGGCCGCCGAGGAGGTCGGCGGCGGGGACGCGGTAGTCCTCGAACGACAGCGCGGTCGTCTCGACTCCCTTGTAGCCGAGCTTCTCGATTTTTTTGCTGACCACCAGCCCGTCGCCCTTGGCCGCGATGAAGGTGCTCATGCCCCTGTGCGGCGGCGACGCCTCGGGGTCGGTCTTGACCAGCACCGCGACGTGGGTCGACCGCTCCCCGTTGGTGACCCACATCTTCTCGCCGCTGATGACGTACTCGTCGCCTTCCTTGCGGGCCTTGGTGCGGATCGCCTGGACGTCGCTGCCGGCACCGGGCTCCGACATCGAGTAGGCCATGTGGTATTCGCCGGTAGCCATCTTCGGGAGCCACCGCTGCTTCTGCTCGTCGGTGCCGAACTCGTTGATCATGTATGCGGTGATGAAGTGGGTGTTGATCACGCCCGCGATCGACATCCAGCCGCGGCAGATCTCCTCGATGCACATGGCGTAGGTCTTGAAGTTGACGCCGCCGCCGCCGAACTCCTCGGGGATGGCGAGGCCAAAGAGGCCGAGCTCCTTCATCTGCTTGACGATGTCCTCGGGGTAGACGTCGTCGTGCTCGAGGTCGTGCTGCACGGGCATGATCTCCTTCTCGACGAAGGTCCGCACCATGCTGACGATTTCTTTCTGCTCAGTGGTCAGCTGCTCGGCGATCAAACTGCGCCTCCCTGGGGCTGTTTTTCGGCCCGGAGAGTTTAGCCGCGAACGACGTCAGCGAGGATCCCAGGCAAGAAAAACGGGGGCTCCACACGGGACGAGTGGAGTCCCCCCTCTAGTGCCGCAGCGTACCCCCGGTGTCCTGGCGAATACTGCGTCGAAATACGCACTCGAGCCGGCAACCTGCGGGCCCCAGCGGCCCGGGGCTACTTCTTGTAGATCTGCTTCATCACCGCCCGGGCCACCTTCTGGGGGTCGTGGTGGGTGCTGATCTGCTCCGACACCACGTCGGCCATGGCGATGCGAACACCGTGCTTGACGGTGTTGTTCTTGTCGAAGACGACCTTCTGGGCTCCCGCGGCATGGGCCGAGGGCGGCAGCGGGATGTTGAGGTTGGAGTTGACCAGGACGTAGTCGAAGAGGTCGGTGCCGACGTGGTTCTCCAGGGCCTCCAGGTGGTCGCCAACCGTGAAACCGTCCGTCTCACCACGCTGCGTGGCGACGTTGCAGATGTAGACCTTTGGTGCCCTGGCCGCCTTGAGGGTGGACACCATTCCCTCGACCAGGAGGTTGGGCAGGATGCTGGTGTAGAGGCTGCCGGGGCCGATCGTGATCAGGTCCGCCCCCATGATCGCCTGCTCTGCCTCGGGGTTGATCATGGCGTGGGTCGGCTCCAGGTAGACGTGGCGAATCGCCATCGACGAAAGCGGGATCCGGGACTCGCCCACCGCCTCCTGGCCGTTCTCCAGCTCGGCGACGAGGACCACGTCGTGGAGGGTGGAGGGCAGGATCGTGCCCCGGACGGCCAGGACCTTGCCCGACTCCCGCAGGGCGTGCTCGAAGTCGCCGGTGATCTCGGCCATGGCCATGATGAAGAGGTTGCCGAAGGCGTGGCCGTCGAGGGCGCCGTTGGTGAAGCGGTGCTGGAACAGCTGCGTCATCAGGGGCTCGGCCTCGGCCAGGGCGGTCAGGCACTGGCGAAAGTCGCCCGGGGGCAGGATGCGGTAGTCCTCCCGGAGGCGGCCGGAGGAGCCGCCATCGTCGGCCACGGTCACGATCGCGGTCAGGTTGCCGGTGTAGTCCTTGATCCCGCGGAGGAGCGCGGAGAGCCCGGTGCCGCCCCCCAGGGCGACGATGTCGGGTCCCTTCTTCCTCGTCCTGTGCTTGTAGTAGACGTCGGCGAGGTCCTCGTCACCCTTGAGGAAGGGCACCAGCATGGCGCGGCTCAGCTGCCGGATCGACAGCAGCAGAAGCCCAACCCCGACGGCCGCGAAGATCGTGGCACGGACCGAGTTGGGCAGGAAGGCCAGCGTGATGATGCGCGCCAGGGTACCTGGGTCTCCCTGGATGACGAAGCCGGTCTGGTAGAGGCCTCGCAGCGCGTACCCCGCACCCAGGCTGAGTGCGAATACGCTAACGCCCATCAACAGCAGCCAGCGCTTGATATGAAGACCGGGCTGGAGCCAGCGAAGGCTGCCCGGACGGCGCAGACTCATCGAGCGCAGTCTATCAGCGGCGGAGTATGGTGGCGTGCCCGTTTTGATAGGGAGAAACTACCCGCCTGCGGTCAGCCACAGGCGGTGGCGGCCTAACCGGTCAGCCGGCCTGGCTCAGGCTCCGGACCTCGAGCTGACGGCGGGGCACGATGATGGTGACGGTCGTGCCCTGCCCCGCAGCCGAGTCGATGCGGAAGGTGCCGCCGACGCGTTCGGCGCGCTCGGTCATGTTGACCAGCCCCAGCGACTGCGACTCGCGCTTGTCGTAGTTGGCCTGGGTCTCGGCGACGTCGAACCCCTCGCCGTTGTCGCGGACCACGCCGACGACCGTGTCTCCCTCGCTCTTGAGGCTGACCTCGACGCGGGTGGCGTGGGCATGCTTGCGGATGTTGCCGAGGGCCTCCTGCACGACCGAGAACATGGTCTGCTCGACCGCGGGCGCCAGCCGGCCCAGCTCCTCGTCGACGTCGAGCTCGATGCTGACGCCGTTGTTGGCCTCGTACTGCTCGGCGTAGGACTCGAGGGCGGCGCCCAGGCCCTGGGTCTCGAGCACCAGGGGGCGCAGCTCGAACAGCATGGTGCGCGCCTCCTTGATCGTGAGCCGGACCAGGTCGTCGAGCTCCTGCAGCTCCAGGCGGGCGCGCTCCGGGTCCTTGCTCAGGGCGGTCCGGATCACCTCGATGTTCATCGCCATGCCGGCCAGCCGCTGGACCGGGCCGTCGTGCAGGTCGCGGGCGATGTCCTGGCGAAGGACCTCCTCGAGGCTGATGAGGCGGTCACGCTCTGATTGCAAGTGCGTGTAGAGGCGCGCGTTCTGAACCGCGATCGAGGTCTGGCTGGCCAGGGAGCTGACCACGCGGACGGCGTCCTCGTCGAAGACATTGGTGCGCAGGTAGTTCGACAGGTTGATCACGCCGATGACCGCGTCGCCCAGCTGCATGGGCACGCAGAGCAGGGCCTTGGGCACGATCGCGCCGGGCTCGGGTGGCGGCTGCTGGAAGTCGGGGTGCTTGGCGACGTCGTTGGCCAGGATCGGCTTGCCCGTGGCGACCACCTTGCCCGCGATACCCTCGCCCACGCCGAAGGTCAGCGACTCAGCAGTCGGACCGTCAGTGCCGAACGTCGCGCGCAACTGCAGCCTGCCCTCCTCCAGAACCATGATCGAGCCGATCTGGGCCCCCGAGACCGCGGCGGCCTTCTTGAGGATGCTGTCGAGGACCTCCTGCATGTCGAGGCTGGCTGCGATCGCCTGCAGGCCCTCGTGCAGGTTGGCCAGCTCCCAGAGGCTGCGCTGGCTGCGGTGGAAGAGCTCGGCGTTGCGCAGCGCCACCGCCACCTGGTTGGCCACCGTGCTGAGGACAGCGGTCTCGCTGTCGTCGTAGGAGTGATTGCCGAAGACGGCCAGCGAACCCTCGAGGGAGCCGTCGACAAACATGGGCGCCGCCAGCCCGCAGGTCAGCTCGCCGTTGCCCAGCGGTAGCGGTGGCACCAGGTCCTTCTCGGTGGCGCTTGACAGCCGGAGCGCGCCCTGCTGCAGCGCCACCGCCCCCACCAGGCCGGCGCCGGAGACCACGGCCAGGTTGTCGGCGCGACTCAGGCCAGCACCCTTGCCGCCGTGCACCGCCACCACCCGGTGCTCGCCGTTCTCCACCCGGGTCAGCACCGCGACCTCACTCTGGAACAGGCCGGCGACGGTCTCGACCGCGCGCCGCTCCAGCGCCGCCGGACCCTCGGTGGTGGCGGTGAGCATCCGCGAGACCTCCGGCAGCGAGCCCAGCAGGAGATCGAGGTGGCGGGCCTGCTGCGCCGCGCCGGCGTGCGCCAGCGAATTGGTGATGGCCATGCCGCCGAGGTTGGCCAGCTCGTAGAGCACGGCGTGCAGGGTTTCGGGAAAGGCATTGTCTCCCGACCCCCGAAAGGCGACGCAGCCAACGACCTCACCCTTGGACCGGAGCGGCACCATTACCTCGCTGAAGGTGGCGCCCAGCCGCAGCTCGGCGGGGGCCTCGGTGGCGTACTCCTGGTTCACCCCCAGGCCGGTGCGCTTGACCAGGCTGCCGTCCAGCGCCGCCTCGAAAACGCTGCCCTTGACCCGGCCGTGGGTCTTGGTGGTCAGCTTGCGGCGCAGGTGGCCCTCGGCATCGACCATCGCCGCGATGTCGTAGGACCCGCCTTGGAAGAGGATGACGCTGGCCCGGTCGTAGTCGATCACCCCCCGGGCCTTGCCCAGGAAGAGGTGCATGATCTGGTTCAGGTCGAGACTGGAGTTGACCGCCAAAGCCACCTCCTTGATCACCGTCGAGTGCTGCAGCTGGCGCCGGCTGACGTTGAGCACCCGCTCCTTGACCAGGGCAACGCCGCAGCTCGACGCCGTGGCCATGGCCAGCTCGACGTCCTTGGCTGAGAACTTCTCCCGCTCCGGCGCCGCCACCACCAGGAGGCCGATGACCTCGCCGTCCACGAGCATCGGCGTCAGCAGCATGGCCCCGGCGCCGAAGCCCTTGGGCAGCAGACGCGGGCTGCTGCCGCCGGTGCGGCCTTTGAGCATGGGTTTGCCCGAGTCCACTACCCGGTTGACGGGGTCATCGGCTCGGGTGCCGAGCATGTAGTCCTGCAGCGACCCCGGACCAACCCCGAAGGCGCCTGGCTGGGGCCGGAGCATGCCGATGTCCTTCTCCAACGTGAAGCAGGCGGCCAGGTCGGCGGCCAGCGTCTGTGCCAGCTCCCTCAGGGTGCGTTTGAGGTCGAGGTCGGCGGTCGCGGCGATCTGAGAGTTGATGGCCGCATCGAGAAGCCGCTCCAACTCGACCTTCTCCTCGACCAGGCGTGCCGCCCGGCCCTCCTCCTCGCGCTTGGTGGCCCGCTGCTCGTGCATCGTCCAGAGCCAGCCGAGGGCCATCAGCAGGGGGGCGGCCGCGAGGATCTCGATCTTGGTGGCCAGCGACACCGGCAGCAGGGCCGCGGCCACGGTGGTCAGCGCCGCGGCCAGGGCCGCGGCGTCAGGGATGAAACCCGCTAGGCGCTTTGATTCCTTCATCGCAGTGGCTCGCCGCCAATATAGATCGCAAAATCCCGATCTCGGCCACATTTACCAAAAGTTGATCGGGCTGTTGCGTCGTTGGCGCCGCTGTTTACGTATACGTCTATAGAGGTTCTCAGCTTCAGCGCCAGGAATCGCTTACGCTTTCGACATGGCGATAGAAGCAGAGCAGCAGCATGGGTATGCCCCGCCTTCGCAGGCGGAATCGTGGGTTTACTTCGACGGGGAGTTCAAGCAGTACAAGGACGTACACCTGGGGCTGATGACCCACGCCCTCCACTACGGCACCGGCTGCTTCGAGGGCATCCGCGGCTATTGGAGCGAGACCCAGCGGCAGATGTTCCTGGTCCTGGTCGAGCCCCATTTCAAGCGGTTGCACAACTCGGCCAAGATCCTTCGCATCGATCTCAAATACAGCGTCCAGGAGATGATCGACGCCACCCTGGAGATCCTCCGCCGCAACCGCTTCCAGGAGGACGTCTACGTTCGCCCGCTGGCGTTCAAGTCGGCCGAGGAGATCGGCGTCCGCCTGCACAACCTCAAGGACTCCTTCGCCATCTACACCGCGCCCTTCGGCGCCTACGTCGACGTCGACAACGGCATCCGCTGCATGGTCAGCTCCTGGCGACGGGTCGACGACAACGCCGCCCCGGCCCGAGCCAAGATCACGGGGATCTACGTCAACTCGGCCCTGGCCAAGACCGACGCCATGGACAACGGCTTCGACGAGGCCATCGTCCTGACCCACGACGGCCACGTCAGCGAGGGCAGCGCCGAGAACCTCTTCATCGTCCGCGACGACGTCCTGATCACCCCGCCGGAGAGCGATAACATCCTCGAGGGCGTCACCCGCAAGGTGCTGATGCAGCTCGCCAGGGAGGACCTCGGCCTGACGGTGGTCGAGCGCTCCCTCGACCGCAGCGAGCTCTACGTCGCCGACGAGGTCTTTCTCTGCGGCACGGGCGCCCAGGTCGCCCCCGTGCTGGAGATCGACCGCCGGGTGATCGGGGAGGGCATCGCCGGGCCGGTGACCAAGTCCCTGCAGACGCTGTACTTCGACATCTGCAAAGGACGCGTGGAGGAGAAGCTGGACTGGCTGACCCCGGTTTACTGACCGGCGCGGGTCCCTAACTCGCGGCCCGATCGGGCAAGCTTTCTCCCGTGAAGGTCGTTGCCGCGCCCACGGCGTTCAAGGGCACGCTCACCCCGCTGCAGGCGGCTGAGGCCGTGGCTGCCGGCCTGCGGCAGGCGCGTCCCGAGGTCGAGGTCGACATCTGCCCCATCGCCGACGGAGGCGACGGCTTCCTCGAGGCGGTCGGCGCGGCCCTGGAGCTGGACCGTCGGGCGCTGCTGGTGCGGGGCCCTCTGCACGCGCCGGTCAAGGCAACCTACGGGATCCGCCGCGAGGCTGGGGGCACGCTGGCCGTGGTTGAGAGCGCCCAGGCGGTGGGGCTGGCCCTGGTTCCGCCCGAGCACCTCGACCCACTCGGCGCCAGCAGCGGTGGCCTTGGCGAGCTGATGGCCGAGGCGCGCCAGGCGGGCGCCACCTCGTTCCTCGTGGGGCTGGGGGGCAGCGCCAGCACCGACGGCGGCACCGGCATGGCACGCGCCCTGGGCTACCGGTTCCTGGACGGAGACGGCCACGAGCTGCCCGAGGGCGGCGGGCCGCTGGAGCGGCTGCACCATATCGACGTCGCCCGCTTTGACCGCAGCTGGGCGCTGCTGGAGGTCACCGCCGCCCGCGACGTCGACAACCCGCTGGTGGGACGCAACGGGGCCGCTGAGGTCTACGCCCCGCAGAAGGGCGCCGACCCGGAACAGGTCGAGCGACTCGAGGAGGGGCTTGCCCGCCTGGCCGAGGTGGTGCGTGCCGACCTCGGCGTGGACATCGCCGCCCTCCCCGGGGGAGGCGCCGCCGGCGGGTTGGGCGCGGGCATGGTCGCCTTCCTGGGGGCCAGGCTCGCGCCCGGGGCGGAAGCCGTGATCGAGGAACTGGGGCTGGAATCGCGGCTGGCCGTCGCCGGCCTGCTGGTCACCGGCGAGGGCCGCCTCGATCGCCAGAGCCTCCATGGCAAGGCGCCGGTGATCGCCGGCCGGCGTGCGCGCGCGCTGGGCATCCGCAGCGTTTGCGTCGCCGGAAGCCTGGGCCACGGTTGGCAGGACTCGCTCGAGGATGCCTTCGACGAGGTGGTCGAAGCGTGGGGGCCTGACGACCCGGCGGCTGCTGTCAGCGCCGCCGCGGCAAGGCTGGTCTAGCCCGCCTCGGCGTCGGGGTCGACGCCATCGTCCCCCTCGGGCGTCGCCGGCATCAGCGCCGCCTGGCAGACGGAGCAGGTGTCGATGTGCTGCTTGACCAGCAGCCGCTGGCTCCGGCGCAGGCTACGCGCGGGGATGCTGCCGAGGAGCTCCTGGAGCCCCAGGCACTTGTCCTCGCCGTCGGCGTCGACGAACCCCATATAGAGGTACTCAGCCTTGAACCGCTTGCGGGCCCGGTGGAGAAGGGTCTCGATGGCGCTCTCGGAAAGCCCCATGACCTGGGCAATACCGCTGTAGGTGAGGCCCTGCAGCTCCCGCAAGCTGAGGACGGTGCGGTAGTTCTCGGGCAGCTTGGCGGCCACGTCCCAGACCTCGCGGCGCAGCTCGCGCATCGCCAGGGCGTCCTCCGGATGACCGGCCATGTCGGTGCTGGGGATGCTCTGCAGGACCTCGTCGGGACCGTCGATGCCAACCACCGTTGGCGTTACCCGCGGGCCTTCCTCCGGGTTGGTCTGCCCCTGTCCCCGCTTGCGCCGCCGCAGCTCGTCGTAGCAGAGGTTGGTGGCGATGCGATGTATCCAGGCCGAGAAGTTGAAGCCCTCGTCGACCCGGTCCAGCGACCTCAGGACGCGGAAGAACGTCTCCTGGGTCAGGTCCTCGGCGAGCAGCGGGTCTCGCACCAGACGGTTGGTGAGCCCGGAGATTGGTTGGTGATAACGAATGAAAAGCTGGTCGAAGGCTTCGACGCTACCGGCCTGAAAGGCCCTGACCAGCTCGATGTCTCCCGGGTCGGAAGACTCGGCTGTTTGTGGTTGCAACGAAGTCCCCAATAAGGCTGGAGTGGCAGGCGGCATCATAGCATCGTGCCACATACGTTACTGTGCCGTTCGGCATTCTCGTTGCCTGACCGTTACTGTGCCTGGTGTGACGACGGCACCGCTCGTGCAAGGAACTCGGGGCTTTTCCCGTTACACGCTCGAGACAGGATATCGGGGGATCGCGTTGTATCCTTCGGCTCGAAATCCAAGGAGGTGAAGGGTAGGTCTTGGCCAATCTGACCGTGCGGTTTGTTGACAACGAGGTCATCGAAGGGACCGCCGACGACTTCAGCCTCGAGTCCCCCGACTTCCACCTAAAGGTGGCCCGGGGGGCGGGGAACAACGAGGCGGCCCTGGTTCCGCTGCCCGCTGTCAAGAAGATCCGGCTCGACTCCGGCCCCGCCGACGAGCACGCCGCCGCCGCCGACAAGAAGGTGGCGATCAGGCTGCAGGACGGGGAGGTCGTGCGCGGCTACCTCAACGGCAGCCTGGAGCAGCACAGGTACGGGCTCTCGCTGACCCTCTACTCGCGCGACAAGCAGACCATGGACACCCTGGCCATCCCCTACACCGCCCTTAAGGCCCTGTTCTTCGTCAAGACCTGGGACAGCCGGCCTCCCGGCTTCCAGACGCCGGACAACGTGGACGCTCCGCTGACGCAGCTGCTGGGCGACATCCGGGAGGTGACCCGCCTTTACCGGCTGGGCAAGCTCACTCGTCCCGAGTTCCTGTCCCAGCGCAAGGCCCTGCTGGACCGCATCTAAGCCCCTCGCACCCGCGCGCCGGGTGTTCAGAGGGCTCTGATCGCCGACATCAACCAGGGCTTTCCCGGCGAGGTTGCCTCCGTCGGTGCAGGCCGGGATGGGAACCTTATTAACGTCGACGGCGGGCGCGATGTCCGCGCCTTCGCGCGCTGGAATCTGAAGAAGGACATGTAAAGGGGAACGAGATTGACAAAGTTCCGGGTAAGCACCTATGGTGCCGATAGGCACACCCTTATGTGGACGTACTGCGTACCTCAATAGGCGGGTTACGCAGGCGCATCGGTGATGCACTGAGCAACCACAAGGAGGAGAGAGTTGCGACTATCTGCGTTCAAGCTCAGGGCGCTGTCCCTGGCTTCCATGGCCGGCGTCCTGCTGGTCGCTTGTGGGAGCTCTTCTGGACAGAGCCAGAACCTGGCGTCTGACCAGACGCTGAAGTTCCCATACTTTCAGGAATTCGGGACCCTGGATCCTGGCATTCTCGACGCGGAAGTCGACTCCGAAATCGCGCAGAACATCTTCAATGGCCTGACGCGGTTCGACAACAACCTCACGATCCAGCCCGATATCGCCACCGACGTTCCCACCGCCAGCAACGGCGGCGTTTCGGCCGATGGCCTGACCTACACCTTCCACCTGCGCAAGGACGTGACCTTCTCCAACGGTGACAAGGTCACCTCGAAGGACGTTCTCTACTCCTGGAACCGAGCCGCGGCCCTGCAGGGCCCGTACGCCAGCAACCTCGGCGCCATCACCGGCTTCAGTGCCGTGGCCAAGGCCACCAAGGCGCTGGGCCTCAAGCCCAAGAAGCCGGGCGCAACCGCCACCGCCGCCGAGCAGCAGGCGTTCGTCGACGCCAGCAAGAACTTCCAGACCCAGGTGGAGACCAAGCTGGCCGCCAACGACCCGAAGTTCGCCATGAGTGGTCTGACCGCTCCTGACGATTACACCGTGGTCGCCAAGCTTGACTCCCCGGCAGGCTGGTTCCTGTCGGCGATCACCCTGGAGTCGACCACCGGCATGGTCGTTGACCAGAAGGTCATCCAGACCAACGCGCGGGACTGGTGGACCAAGCCCGAGACCCTGATTGGTACGGGCGCCTTCAAGATGACCGCGCACACGGCCAAGCAGTCAGCGGACTTCGCCCCCGTGGCCAACTGGTGGGGCAGCCCCAAGCCGGTCCTCACCAAGATCCACATGGACATCCACGATCCCAGCTCGCAGTCAACGGACATCGCGGCCTGGGAGCAGGGTCAGTACGACCTGGTCGGCTATGGCGGTAACAGCCAGCTGCCCAAGGCGGACATCCTGCGGATCCAGAAGGACCCGACGGAGAAGAACTACCTGACGCTGCAGCCCAAGGTGCGCACCACCTGGGTCACCTTCAACGTCAACTCCAGCCACGCCGCCAAGGGTCCGTTCACGGACCAGAGCGGCACGGCCAGCACCCTGACCATCAACGGTGACGCACAGGGCATTAACCTTGCCGCCACCAGCGGCAACGCCCATGACCTCCGCCTCGCCTTCGCGCTGGCGGTGGACAAGGACAAGCTGGCCAACGTGGTCTGCGCCAACGTCACGTGCTCGCCCGCCAAGGGTGGTCTGATCACCAAGGGCCTCCTGGGGTACTGGGGTGATGACAAGGACCCGCTGGGCAAGTTCGATGCCTCGCAGGCCAAAACCCTTCTTCAGAAGGCCGATCCCAACGGCACCCTGGTCAAGGGTCTGAAGTACTCGTACAACACGGGTGCTCCCAACGACGACGTGGCGACCTTCCTCCAGGACCAGTGGCAGACCAACCTGGGCGTGAAGGTGGACCTGGATCCGCATCCAGACGCCAGCGCGTTCATCAGCGACCGCCTTGGTGGCAAGTACGTCATGAGCCGTGACGGCTGGCAGGCCGACTACAACAACCCCCAGGACTGGTACGACAACCTCTGGGGCGCGCAGGCCGAAACCAGCACCTCAAACTCCAGTGGGTACGACTCCAAGACATATGACGCGACCCTGGCCAAGGCGGACGCTCTGCCGCTAGACCAGGCCCTGCCGGAGTACCAGAAGCTACAGCAGGAGCTCAGCGACAACGTCGTCTACATCCCGCTGTACTACTCGGTCGGCCAGTTCCTGTTCAAGCCGTACCTCAAGGGAGCCGGCTCGAACAACTTCTTCGACCACTACTGGAACGAGATCTCGATCCTCCAACACTGAGGTCGTAGCGCATGGGGCCCCGGGGTTTACCCCGGGGCCTCAATTCTTTCCCAGGACGGATTCGGCTCAAATTCCGGTGCCAAGTTTGATAATGAGCACATGCTGACGCGGGGCACGCTGGCCTACATCGGCCAGCGACTGGTCCTGATTGCCTTCACGGTTGTTGCCGTCTCCTCCCTGGTGTTCATCGGGATCCATCAGCTGCCCGGCAACGCCTTCATCAGCGAGCGGGTGCGTGGCGATCGCCTCGAGCTGGTGCTTCATGAATACGGCCTCGACCGCCCCCTTCTTGAGCAGTACCAGGAGTGGGCGACCAATGCCTTCCTCCACGGTGACCTGGGCCAGTCGTTCGTCAACCGCGGCCTTGATATCACGCCACTGGTGCTGCGCGAGCTAACCGTCAGCGCCGAGGTCGGCGGAACCGCACTGCTGATCACCATCGGCCTGGGGATGTTGCTTGGGGTGGTCGCCGCGATCAAGCAGAACACCTGGATCGACTACCTGCTGACAACCACCTCGGTCATCGGCTACAGCATGCCCAGTTTCGTCCTGGCCAGCTTCCTGCTCCTCTTCTTCGCCGTGTTCTTAGCCAGCGCCACCGGCGGGGCTTTCTATTACCCGCTGCACTGGTCGGGCACCTACGGCGACCCCATCCAGCTGAGCATCCCGGCGTTCGCGCTCGGCTTCCCCTATGCCAGCATCGTGGCCCGGCTGACGCGCGCCAGCATGCTCGAGGTGATCCGCCAGGACTACATCCGTACGGCGCGGGCCAAGGGCCTGCGTGAGCGCGTCGTGATCATTCGCCACGGTCTCCGCAACGCGCTGATCCCGGTCACCACCATCCTCGGTCCCCTGGTGATCGGCATCATCACCGGCAGCGTCGTCATCGAGTCGATCTTCACCATCCCCGGCCTGGGCAAGGAGTTCGTCGGCAGCATCCTTCGCCACGACTACAACATCACGATCGGGGTGTTCACGATGTACGCGTTGATGGTCGGCGTGGCCAACCTCGTGGTCGACATCAGCTACACCGCGATCGATCCCAGGATCAGGTACTGATGGCCACCGCCGCCACGGCCGCCACCGCCGAAGAGCTCGAACTCGCCGGCGGCACGGTGGTCCGCGAGCAGGTCAGCCTCTGGGTCGATAGCTGGCGTCGTTTCCGTCGCAACCGCCTGGCCCTGATCGCGGCCGCCTACCTCGTGCTCCTGATGGTGGACGCGATCGTCACCATCTTCTGGACGCCCTACAACATGTCGAGCGTCGGCCTCCTCCAACCCTACGACGGTCCCACCCTGGCCCATCCCCTCGGCGCCGACTCCCTCGGGCGCGATTTGCTCAG
Organism: Candidatus Dormiibacterota bacterium; assembly: GCA_035938265.1. Classification (GTDB taxonomy): domain Bacteria; phylum Chloroflexota; class Dormibacteria; order DASZGP01; family DASZGP01; genus DASZHA01. The sequence continues at coordinate 2,523 of DASZHA010000065.1, read as the reverse complement.
CCGCCTGATGCTGGGGGCCCAGGTCTCGCTGATCGTCGGACTGGGCACCCAGGTCCTGGTGATCAGCGTAGGCGTGGTCGTGGGCCTCGTGGCCGGCTACTTCCGCGGCATCCTCGACACCGTCATCACGCTGATCCTCAACGTCTTCTACGGCATCCCCGACCTGCTGGTGGCGCTGATCCTGCTGACCATCCTTGGCACCCGTGGCCTCTTCCCGATCATCTTCGCCATCGCGGTCACCCGCTGGATGGACATGGCCCGGTTGGTCCGTGGCCAGGCCCTGAGCATCCGCGAGCGCGAGTTCGTCGAGGCCGCCCGCGCCAGCGGGGCGCGACCGCACCGCATCCTCTTCGGCCACATTCTGCCCAATGCCCTGGGGCCGATCATCGTCCAGGCTACCTTCGGCATCCCCACCGCGATCCTCTTCGAGGCCTTCCTCAGCTTCCTTGGGGTCGGTGTCGCGCCGCCCACGCCGTCCTGGGGCTCGATGGCGTCCGAGGGGGTGCAGGCCATACGCCTGGCGCCGCACATCGTGCTGGCACCGTCCCTGGCGCTGATGGTCACGCTGCTGGCCTTCAACTTCCTCGGGGACGGGCTCCGGGACGCGTTCGACCCCCGGCAGAAGCGTTAGGCAGGTCCTTGGCCAACCCAATCCTCGAGGTCAAAAACCTCAAGACCAACTTCTTCACCGATGACGGCGTGGTGCAGGCCGTTCGCGACGTCAGCTTTGACCTCTACCCCGGCGAGACGCTGGGGATCGTGGGCGAGTCCGGGTGTGGCAAGAGCGTGACTGCGCTGTCTTTGATGGGCCTGGTGCAGCAGCCTGGCAGGGTGGTCGGCGGGCAGGTCATGTTCCATGGCGAAGACCTTCTCAAGCTCTCGCCCGAGGAGATGCGGGAGATCCGCGGCCGCGACATTGCCATGATCTTCCAGGACCCGCTGAGCTCGCTGAACCCCGTCCTCAAGGTCGGCTACCAGGTCGAGGAGGCGATGCTGGCGCACCACAAGTTCAAGCGCAACCAGGCCGAGCCCCGCACCGTCTCACTGATGGACCAGGTCCGCATCCCCGGCGCCAAGACCCGGGTGGACGACTACCCCCACCAGTTCAGCGGCGGCATGCGCCAGCGCGTGATGATCGCCATGGGGCTCTCCAATGAGCCCGAGATCCTGATCGCCGACGAGCCCACCACCGCCCTCGACGTCACCGTCCAGGCCCAGATCCTGGAGCTGTTGCGCGACCTCAACCGGGAGCTGCGAACCTCGATCATGCTCATCACCCACAACCTCGGCGTGGTCGCCGGGATCTGCTCGCGGGTGATCGTCATGTACGCCGGCCAGATCGTCGAGGAGGGCCCCGTCAACCAGATCTTCGAAAACCCGCAGCACCCCTACACCTGGTCGCTGCTGCGGTCGCTGCCCAGGATCGACGCCAGCCGGCATGACCGGTTGCGCTCGATCGAAGGGTTGCCCCCCGACCTGATCAGGCCACCCCAGGGCTGCGCCTTCCACCCGCGCTGCCCCTTCCGCGTCGAAAAGTGCTTCACGGTGGATCCGCCACTGGAGCAGGTCGAGGCCAACCAGAGGGCTGCCTGCTGGGTGACGATGAAACGCGCCAATGAAGAGATGGGCGCCAGGGACATCATCGACACCAGCCCGGGCGCGGCCAGCGGTATTCATCCGGGCGGCCGCAAGGCTGCCGAGGAGGGCCCCAGCCTGATCGCCCCAGAGGAGGTCAAGAGTGGCTAGCTCGGCTGTCGCCGACGTCGGTGGCGCGGCGGCGGCGGTCGGCGAGCCCCTGGTCCGGGCCGTTGGCCTCACGAAACACTTCAACGTCGGTGTCGGCCAGACGGTCAGGGCGGTCGATGACGTGAGCTTCGACATCCTGCCTGGCGAGACGCTTGGCCTGGTGGGCGAGTCGGGCTGCGGCAAGTCGACGCTGGGTCGCGTGGTCTGCCAGCTGATCAAGGCCACCGCGGGCAGCCTGTTCTTCGAAGGCGAGGATCTGACCAAGGTGCGGGGTGAGAAGCTGCGTCAGATCCGCCGCCAGATCCAGATCATCTTCCAGGACCCGTACGCCTCGCTCGATCCGCGGATGACGATCGGGGACATCATCGCCGAGCCCCTGGTCAACTTCGGCATCGTCCGCGGCAAGGCCAAGGACACCCGGATCCAGGAGCTCCTCCGCATCGTTGGCCTCAACCCCTACTTCAACAACCGCTACCCGCACGAGTTCAGCGGGGGCCAGCGGCAGCGCATCGGCATCGCCCGGGCGCTGGCTCTGAACCCCAAGCTGATCGTCTGCGACGAGCCGATCTCGGCCCTGGACGTCTCGATCCAGGCCCAGATCATCAACCTCCTCGAGGACCTGCAGCGCGAGTTCCACCTCACGTACCTGTTCATCGCCCACGACCTCTCGGTGGTGCGGCACATCAGCAATCGGGTGATGGTGATGTACCTGGGCAGGCTTTGTGAGGTGGCACCCAGTGAGGACCTCTATCGCTCGCAGGACCACCCCTACACGCG
>DASZHA010000064.1:0-6923 GCA_035938265.1 Candidatus Dormiibacterota bacterium | reverse complement strand
AGCCCCAGCTTGACCTTGAGCGCGACCAGGTTCTGCTGGGCGCCGTCGTGCAGGTTGCGCTCCAGCCGCCGCCGTTCCTCGTCCTGGGCCGCCACCAGGCGCTGGCGCGAGGCGCGCAGGTCGTCGAGGCGGGCGAGCAACTCGGCCGTCAAGCCGACGTTCTTCAGGACCAGTCCCGCCTGGTGGGCGAGGTCGTCCAGCAGCTTGTGCTCGATCGGCGTCAGCGACTCGCCTGCCCGCTTGGTGACGGTCAATGCCCCGAGCAGCTCACCCTGGTGGCGGACGGGGACGGCAGTCTCGGCAGGGAGGGTCGGCAGCAGTTGGCCGGTGACCGGGACTGGCTCCTCGACTGACGCTGCGCCATTGGGGCTCGGCCACGCGGCAGCCGGGCGCAATGCCGACCCGGCCCGCAGCCAAACCTCCGCGTGTTCAGCGCCGGTGCCCTCCGCCAACACCCGCGCCATCCTCGGCAGCGCCTCATCCGCCGCGTACGTCTCCGCCACCCGCTCCGAGAACTGTGACAGCACCTCGTACGGTGTGGCGCGTTTGCCATAGACCAGCCGGTTGGCGATCTTGTTCAAGCGTTCGCGCACCGGCTGGAACGCCACCGCAACAATCGCGGTGGCGATGATGGACAGGACCAGGTTGGGCTGGCCCCCGCTGCCGACGAGCGTGCCGACGCCGACCACGATGCCGACGTAGACCGCGGTGATGAACGCCGCCAGCGAGCCATAGACCAGGGTGCGACTGATGACGACGTCGATGTCATAGAGGCGATAGCGCAAGACGGCGACGCCGATCGCGATCGGCAGTGTCGCGGCAGCAATCGGCAGCAGCGGTGTCGCCTTGCTGCCGCCGCTGACCGCCGAGTAGATCCCGGTTCCCATGAAGACGAGGAACATGAAGGCCACCGCCGCCGCCAACCACTTGATCTGGTGGCGTCCATCTTGGCTGGACTTCCGGTAACGGGCCACCAGCGAGCCCCAGGCCAGGACCACCGCCGCAACCAGGGTGCCCTGGATCAGGATGTTCGGGATCAGCGCGTCGTTGTACCCGCGCGCGGCCTCAAGAGAGAAGGGCGGCTTGAGCGAGGTGGTGTTTCCGGATGCGCTGAGCGAGACCGTCGGATCAAGCAGCGTCGGCAGGGCGGCCAGGGTCGTCACCATCAGCAGCACCCAGACCACCCTGAGCCACGGACGCAACAGCCGTCCGTCCGGGTAGATGGCGGGCATGACGACCAGGAAGAGACTGAATGTGACGACGGAGAAAACCCCCGCAAGCCAGGTTGTGACCTCCGGCGCTGGGACCGATCCCGGTGCCACGTACAGCCCCAGCCCGGTGTAGTCGAACGAGAGCTGGAATTCGAAGGTCGCAGCCACGGCGATGATGAGCATCAGCCAACCGATGCGGTTGCGAGGCTGCGCCCGCACGATCAGGGCCCCGACAACGGCGAATGCCAGGATTGCGACCGAACCCGCCATTACGTTCTGACTCCGGAGCCCAGGAGGGACGACTCGCGACGCGACGAAGAGATCCCAGAAGACGTGACCGGGGGTAATGACCACGACGGCAGCCGCCAGGGCCATGCCCAGTCGGCGCCGCCGTTGCAGCCGGCGCTGGTCCATCGAGCTGGTTCCGTCGATCGGCGCTGTCGCCACTGCCATCACGGCGCTGCCGCGACGCCCGTCGCAACCATCACAGGCAGCCCCCCACGAAGGGTGCTGCCGGCCCCGACCGCTGACTGGATATCCACGGTGCCACCAAGGGCATCCAGCCGGTCGGCCATGTTGGTGAGGCCGGAGCCTTTCTTTGCCGAGAGGACGTCGAAGCCGTCACCGTCGTCTTCAACCTCGAAGCTGAGCGTCCCGTCCCTGGCCATGAGACGCACACTGGCGCGGCTGGCGTGCGCATATTTCTGGACGTTCTGGAGCGCCTCGAGGACGCAGAAGTACACCGCCGCCTCGACCTCCTGTGGGTAGCGGCCGACTCCGTCCGCATCGATGGCCACCGGGAGCGTCGCCTTGCGGGCCTGGCCTGCCAGCGCCGCTGTCAGGCCCTTGTCGGCCAGCAGCGGCGGGTAGATGCCGCGAGCCAGGTCGCGCAGCGTTTCCAGGGCCTCGTCCGCGTCGCTCTTCAGCTGCCCCACCAGCTCGCGCGCCTTTTCGGGATCCTTCTCCGCCAGCGTTTCGGCGAGCCCAAGCTTGACCTTGAGCGCGACCAGGTTCTGCTGGGCGCCGTCATGAAGGTTGCGCTCAAGGCGCCTGCGTTCCTCATCCTGGGCGGCAACGAGTCGCTGCCTTGACGCGCGCAGGTCCTCGAGGCGGGCCAGCAGCTCGGCGGTAAGGCCCACGTTCTTGAGCACCAGCCCGGCCTGCGAAGCCAGGTCATCGAGAAGCTTGTCTTCGACTGGCGTCATCGCTTCGCCTCGCCGCTTGCTTACCGTGAGCGCCCCGAGCAGCTCGCCCTGGTGCCGCACGGGCACGGCGCGATCGCTCTCAGGAATTTCAGGGAGAAGCTGGCCGGTCACTGGCAACGAGGCCCGGCCATTTGCCTCTGCCGGCCACGACGCCGCCTGTCGTAGGGTGTTGCCACCGCGGAGCCAGACCTCGGCGCGCTCTGCGCCTGTTCCCTCGGCCAGGACCCTAGCCATCCGAGGAAGAGCCTCGTCGGCAGCGTACGTCTCGGCAACGCGCTCCGAGAACTGCGACAGCACCTCGTACGGCGTGGCCCGCTTGCCGTAGACGATGCGGTTGGCGACCTTCTGCAGCCGCTCCCGCACCGGCTGAAACGCGACCGCCACCACCGCGGTGGCCACGATCGAAAGCAGGAGGTTGGGCTGTCCACCGCTTCCGACCAAGGTCCCGATGCCGACAACGATCGCGACGTAGACAGCTGTGATGAACGCCGCCAGCGCGCCGTAGACCAGGGTCCGGCTGATGACGACATCGATGTCGTACAGGCGGTACTTCAGTACGGCGATCCCGATCGAGATCGGCAACACCGGGTAACCGACCGCGACAGCGATGTCCGTGATGCTGGTGGATGTGTTCAGCATCGCCGGGGCCACGAAGGCAAACGCCATGCAGCCCACGAACCAGATCAGCGCCGCCACCACCCACTTGAGCTGGTGCCGTGTCTCGGCGGTGCCGCGCCGATAGCGAAGGACCAGCGACACCACACCCGCGACCGCGGCTGCGAACCCGGCGGGGAGGGCCGCAACCTCGAGCAGGCGCACCAGGCCGGCTGCAGCCGGGATGCCGGTGGGATTCGCCAGCTTGACCGATCCATAGTCGAGGGCGGTCGTATCGAACAAGGTGCGGGCCTCAACCAGGATGCCCGCGACGACTGCCAGATAGACGAACCAGCGAAACCGACCCGACAGTAGCCGGCCATCGGGGAAAAACAGGAAGCTACTGACAAGGAGCACCAGGGCAAGCAGCGACGCCATCCTGCCCACCAGTTGGACAATGGCAGGCGCGGGAAACGCCCCCGGGTCGTAGAGCGAGTTGATCGCGTAGTTGTTGGCGGATCCGAGAGGGATGCAAATCCCGATCGCCAGCAGCAGCCAGCCCATCACGTTCTGTGGCTGCCGGCGGGCGACGATGAATCCGACCACGGCGAAAAGGACGCTCGCCAGCGCGAACACCATCTGCGGAGGCGAAATCCTTGCGTCAGCTGGCACCTGACTGGGGGTGAAAGCCGCCACATAAGCAGCCATCGCCACCGTGCCTACGGCGAGCGCTCCGGCGAAAAGCACGAGTCGCCGTAGTGCCCTATCGGTGGTGGCGATCCTGGGCGTGCTCATGCCGGAACCGCCTCCGCCACGGGAATGGTGCCGCGGAGTCTGGCCCCTGCGCCGGGCTGCGAGTCGAGCTCGATCCGGCCACCGAGGGCGTCGAGGCGGTCGGCCATGTTGGTCATGCCCGCTCCGCGCTTGGCGGTCGCCGGCTCGAACCCTTTGCCGTCGTCCTCGACCTCGAACGTCACCGCGCCGTCGGTCTGCGACAGCCGCACTCGGGCGCGGCTCGCCTGCGCGTATTTCTGGATGTTCTGGAGCGCCTCCAGAACGCAGAAGTACACCGCTGCTTCGACCTCCTGCGAATAGCGCCCGACGCTGTCCACGCTCACCTCGACGGGCACGGTTGCCTTGCGCGCCTGCGCTTCCAGCGCGGCCGCCAGGCCCTTGTCGGCAAGCAAGGGCGGGTAGATCCCGCGGGCGAGGTCGCGAAGTGTTTCGAGCGCCTCGTCGGTATCGCCCTTCAGCTCGGCGAGTATTGTCTGAGCCTTCTGCGGGTCCTTATCCGCGAGCATCTCAGCGAGCCCCAACTTGACCTTGAGGGCGACCAGGTTCTGCTGGGCGCCATCGTGCAGGTTGCGCTCCAGCCGCCGCCGCTCCTCGTCCTGCGCCGCCACCAGACGCTGCCGCGAAGCCCGGAGGTCGTCGAGGCGGGCGAGTAGCTCGGCGGTCAGGCCCACGTTCTTGAGGACCAGCCCTGCTTGGGCGGCCAGGTCGGCCAGCAGCTTCTCCTCGACCGGCGTCAGCGACTCGCCAGCACGCTTGGTTACGGTAAGGGCCCCGAGCAGCTCGCCCTGGTGCCGGACTGGCATCGCGGTCTCGGCGGGGAGCTCGGGCAACAGCTGGCCCTGGACTTGGACCCGCTCCTCGGCGTGCGCAGCGCCGTAAGTGCTGGGCCAGTTAGCGGCTGGGTGCAACTCCGAGCCGGCTCGCAGCCACACTTCAGCGTGCTCGGCGCCCGTACCCTCCGCCAGTACCCGCGCCATGCGTGGCAAGGCCTCGTCCGCCGCGTACGTCTCTGCCACCCGCTCGGAGAACTGCGACAGCACCTCGTAGGGCGTGGCCCGCTTGCCGTAGACGAGGCGGTTGGCGACCTTGTTCAGGCGATCGCGCACCGGTTGGAACGCCACCGCGACCACGGCGGTGGCGATGATCGACAGGACCAGGTTCGGTTGCCCTCCGCTGCCGATCAGCGCACCGACTCCGACGACGATCCCTACGTACACCGCGGTGATGAAGGCCGCCAATGACCCGTACACCAGGGTGCGGCTGATAACGACGTCGATGTCGTAGAGGCGGTATCTGAAGATGGCGATCGCGATCGACGCTGGGAAGAAGATCACCAGGAACGTCCTGGGGACGTCGGTTATCGGAACCGTGCCGTCGGTGACAGGCGTGATGAAGTCACTGGCGATGGCGATGACGAGCAGAACCGTGGCGTAGGCCACCCATTTGAGTTGGTGTCGTTCGTCGCCCGACGCGCGGCGATAGCGAACGACGAGCGACGCCAGTGACGCGAACATGCAGCCCGCGAGAACCACCACCAGGATGGGGAAGATGATCTGGAGCGGCCCAGGCGGAGGCGCACTGTTCGTCGCCTCGCCACTGAGCATCCTGGCGAGCCGGGTAACCCGCTCTGGCCAGGTCCCGACGGCGATCAGCGTGACCGCGATGGTCAGCGTGACAGCGGTGACCCGCGCCAGCCAGCGCCAGCGTGGTGACGGCAGGTGCCCGGTGGGGAAGAGGAGCAGGAGGAACGTCGCCAGCATCCCTAGCCCAGGCGTCCACATCCACTCCGAGAGCCATGCCGCGATCTCAGCCAGCGGTAGCGAGCCACCGTGCAGGAGAACGCCGGCGCGTGCGTATCCCGCGCTGAACTCGACCAGCGCCTGCGTGAAGGCGATGAAGAGCATGATCCAGCCGATCGGATGGCGCGGACGCCTGGCCGCGATGAAGCCGCCGACGATGGCCAGGGAGGCTGCCGTGATGATCGATGGGCCGTAGACCTTAAGGATCGAGTTCAACATCCCGGAGATGGTCAAATCGGCTGCGACCAACCCAACTGAGACGATGCTGATGGCGATCGCCAGCAGGGGGCCAAGCCGTCGCAGCAGGTTGCCCCGCCGCCTGGTCATGCCGGTGTCCCCGACCCGACTGGCAGCTGGCCGGAGAGGCGCGTGCCCTGCCCCGGTGCGGAGTTCAGCTCCATGACGCCGCCCAGGGCATCGAGGCGATCCGCCATGTTGGTCGTGCCCGCCCCTCGCTTGGCGGCCGCCGGGTCGAAGCCCATGCCGTCGTCCTCGACGTCGAAAGTCAGCTCGCCGTCGCTGTCGGACAGCCGCACACCAGCGCGGCTGGCTTGGGCGTACTTCTGGACGTTCTGGAGCGCCTCCAGGACACAGAAGTAGACCGCCGCCTCCACCTCCTGCGGGTAGCGGCCGACCCCGTCGGCGTCCACGCTCACGGGCAGCGTGGCCTTGCGTGCCTGCGCCTCCAGCGCCGCCACGAGCCCTTTGTCGGCCAGGAGCGGCGGGTAGATCCCGCGAGCCAGGTCGCGGAGGGTGTCGAGCGCTTCATCGGCGTCAGCTTTCAGCTGCGTGACCATCTCCTTGGCCTTGGCCGGATCCTTCTCGGCCAGAGCCTCGGCGAGCCCGAGCTTGACCTTGATCGCGACCAGGTTCTGCTGGGCGCCGTCATGGAGGTTGCGTTCGAGGCGTCGCCGCTCCTCGTCCTGCGCCGCCACCAGCCGTTGCCGTGAGGCGCGCAGGTCATCGAGCCGCGCCAGCAGCTCGGCCGTGAGGCCGACGTTCTTCAGCACCAGACCCGCCTGGTGCGCGAGGTCGTCGAGCAGCTTGTGCTCGATCGGGGTCAGGGACTCGCCCTGTCGCTTGGAGACGGTCAGTGCCCCCAGCAGCTCGCCTTGGTGGCGCACCGGCACCGCTAGGTCCGCGGGCAACTCCGGCAGCAGCTGACCGTGGACCGTGATTCTCTCGCCGCCGGGCGTCGATCCGTTGGCCTCGGGCCAGCTCGCGGCGGGGTGGAGGATCGAGCCAGATCGCAGCCACACCTGGGCTTGCTCGGCTCCGGTGCCCTCCGCCAGCACCCGGGCCATGCGGGGAAGAGCCTC
>DASZHA010000063.1:0-24216 GCA_035938265.1 Candidatus Dormiibacterota bacterium | reverse complement strand
CTGGCGGTGGCGCCTGGCGCTCTCACGCCGCATCCACAGCGCCGCCCTCCGCGCCGACGCCGCCTGCTCTGCGGTCTGCCTTTACATGGCGGCGACCCTTCTCGTAGGACTGGTCCTGAACCGGCTGTTCGGCTGGTGGTGGGCCGACCCGATCGCCGGCCTGGCCATGATCTGGTGGATCCGCAACGAGGCCAACGAGGCCCTAGAGGCGGCGCGCACCGGCAAACATTGCGAAGAGTGCTAAGGGGGATGAGAGAGTGTCCAAGGCGGCTCGCCGGGCCTCCTTGTCTTCGCACTAGAAACTAAACCGCCCTTACCTCGCCACCTTGGACACTCTCTCAACCCAAAGGGGAGAGCGTTTGATCTCCTAGCCGATGACCGGCGAGGCGGGCAGCATGGCGACCCTCAGCTGACCAGCTGATCGTAGAAACAGACGAGAGCTATTGCTCTCCCCCTGAAGGGGAAGTGTGCCCGGGGTGGTGAGGTAAGGGCAGTTGAATGTTTAGTGGGAGGACAAGGAGGCCCGGCGAGCCGCCACGGACACACGTCCCCGCTCCCGGCGAGCCGCCCCGGGCACACTTCCCCGCCTACATGAAGCGGTCGGCGATCCTGGTGGCGACCTTCATTCCGCGCTTGCCTCCGACACGCATGATCTGCGGCACCATCGCGTCGATGCCCACCAGCGGCTGGAAGTAAGCGGGTATGAAGACCTCGGCCAGCCGCTTCTGGATCGCCCTGGCGATGGCGCGGCCGACATCCTCGGCGGGGGCGCCGACCGGCCGCTTGGGGTAGTGGTCGGGGTATTTGCCCCGGGTGTTCTCGGTGAAGTCGGTGGCGATCGGCCCGGGACAGACCAGGGTGACGCCCACGCCGGTGCCCTGCAGTTCCATCCGCAGCGCATCGCTGAGCGCCTTGAGGGCATGCTTGGTGGCGGCGTAGCCGCCGAGGTCGGGGCTGGCGATGTGGGATGCCACCGACCCGACGTTGACCACGTGGCCGCGTTTGCGCCGCAGCATCCCCGGCAGCACCAGCGAGTTGGCCAGGGTGGGGGCGACTACATTGACCTCGAAGACGTAGCGCAGGTCCTCCGGCTTGATGTCCTTGACCGGCGCGCTGAGGCCGAGGCCCGCGTTGTTGACGATGATGTCAATGCCGCCGAGCTTCTCCTCGGCCTCCGCCACCATGCGCCGAACGTCCTCCTCCTTCGACATATCGGCGACGATCGGGTGGGCGTCGGTGCCGGCGTCGCGGACCCTCTGCGCCACCTCCTCAAGCGCCTCCAGGTGGCGCGCCACCAGCGCCACGTTGGCGCCCTCGTGGGCCAGCACCACGGCGGTGGCGGCGCCGATGCCCTTGGAAGCGCCGGTGAGCAGAATCGTGGAGCCTTTGAGGTTCACGGCTTCCAGTCCAGTGGGTAGTCGGTCAGGCTGCGGTAGTCGTCCTTGGTCACGACAACGATGTCCTCCAGCCGGACGCCGCCTATCTCGGGGCTGTACAGCCCCGGCTCGATGGTGACCACGTCGCCCTCCTGCAGCTCGATGTCGACGTCGGAGACCCGCGGCGCCTCGTGGATCTCGAGGCCCACGCCGTGGCCGGTGCCGTGGATCATGGTGGGCACCCCCTCGCGCTGGAAGCCCTCGACCAGCGTCGAGAAACCCGCCTCGTAGAGGGTGCGGCACACGGCGAGGTGGGCCTCCCGGCCGCTGACCCCGGCGCGGAGCTGCTCCAGGGCGGCCGCGCGGGCCGCATGGACCGCGTCGTACATCCGCAGCCAATCCTCACGCGGCTCGCCGGGGACGAATGTGCGGGTGATGTCGCCGAAATACCGGCTCTTCTTGCCCTGCGGGAAGATGTCTACGATCACCGCCTCGCCGGCGTTCAGGTGGCCGCTGTCGTCGACGTGCGGGTCGGCGGCATCGGGCCCGCCAGCGACGATGGTGCCCTCCGGGGTATCGCAGCCCAGCCGCAGCAGCTCGACCTCGATGACGGACTTGACCGCGGCGCTCGTCAGCGGCTCGCCGCCGTGGTACAGCTTGCCTTCGCGGACCTCGGCATCCCGGAGCAGCTCGCGTGCCACCGTCAGCCCCGCCTGGGCGGCGGCCTGTGAGGCCTGGATCGCGTCCAGCTCGTCAGGGCGCTTGCGGCGGCGCTCGGACTCGAAGAGGGGCTGGTCCGCGTCGACGACGACGTCCCCCGCCTCGATCGCCCGCGCCAGCGCCACCGGGAAGTCGGGCTGTACTCGAACCCGGTCGACGCCCGCCTCGGCCAGCAGCGCCAGAACCATCCCGGCGTAGGCGTGGCGCTCGCCGCCCTCGCGGTAGCGCGCGCTGAAGCTGAACTCGTCGTAGCTGCGGATGGCGCCGGCGCTGGCCTCCTTGCGGGCCCGGCCCAGCTCCATGGCGCTGACCAGGAGCGTGCCCTTGCCATCAACCTCGATGTAGACAACGGGGTCGGGCGCGATGAAGCCCGTCCGCCAGCTGAGGGTGGGGTTGCGGCTGTCGCCGAAGAGCAGGATGGCCTCGGTCACGGGTCCTCCGACTGATGACGTGGTGGATGGTCCGGCGGCGTGGTCGGCAAGGGACTTGAACCCCTGACCTCTCGGATGTGAACCGAGCGCTCTAACCAACTGAGCTAGCCGACCAGCAAAACCGAATTCTAATCAGCGCCCCTGAAGCCGGCTGGCATACTTGCCCGCAATGGCTCAGCGTCGACGGCGCGCCGGTTTGGGCGGCCGCCGCGGATCTACTCCTTGGGGACCGAGCACGTCTGCGGCAACCCCCGCAGCGGTCGGGCCGACATCTTCGCCACGCCGACGCCGCCGGTGGCCCTGGGTGGTGTTGGTGGTGCTCCTGGTCTTGATGCTCCCGGTCGGGTACTTCGGCTACGGCCTGGTCTCGACGCTATTCGCAATCTCACCGGGGGGCTCGGCGGGCCCGATCGAGGCCATCCAGGGCCAGCAGGCGGGTGAGGCCCCCCAGGGCACGACCTACGTGCTGGTGATGGGATCGGACGAGCGCCGGGACAAGAACGGCAACACCATACCCGGAGAGGTGCCCCACTCCGACACCATGATCCTGGTCGCTGTGGACGCAACCCACAAGCAGGCGCGGATGCTCAGCGTGCCGCGCGACCTGCTGGTCACCATTCCGGGCTACGGCCCCAACCACCGCATCAACGAGGCCTACACCCTGGGAGAGACCAACAAGTTGCCCGGTGGCGGGGCGGCGCTGGCGGTGAAGACGATGGAGCAGCTCACCGGGATCCACATTCCCTACTACGCCGTCACCACCTTTGACGGCTTCCGGCAAACCGTCGACGCCGTCGGGGGCGTGTACGTCAATGTCGAGCGTCCAATCTCCGACCACGACTACCCGGGCCAGAACGAGGACTACATGCCGGTGTACGTGCCCGCCGGCTGGCAGCAGCTCGACGGCGAGCGAGGGCTGGAGTACGTTCGCTCCCGCCACGACGATCCTCTAAGCGACTTCGGCCGCAACCAGCGCCAGCAGCGCTTCATCGACGCTCTCTCGCGCAAGGTCCTGCAGCCAGAGCGGATCTCGCAGTTCAACCAGTTCATGGACATCATCAAGGCCAACGTCCGGACCAACCTCTCGCCGGCCCAGATCCTGGGCATGGGCAATGCCATGATCTCGGTCGGCAAGGGCCACATCCAGGGGTACGCCGTCGGGCCGGGGTATGTGCAGGCCCCGACCGCAGCGCAGTACGCGGCCTACGGCGCGGTGCTGGTGCCGGACAACGCGGCCATTGCCAAGCTGGTCAAAGCCTTCCAGGACGGATCCATGCCGCCCGGCGTCACCCCGACCCCGACCACCTCCTGAGACCGGCTCAGCGGTGGGTCAGGTGAGTCCTCTCAGGAGACATCGTTCCAGTGCCCGTTCTCGAATTCCTGGTTGCCCCCGCCTTCCTCGTCATCAGTCTTCACGTGGAAGCGGGCGGCCACCGTCTGCTGGGCCATGTTGCGGGGCAACCCCAGCTTGGTGAGGGCCCTGACCTCGTCGGCCATGACCTTGTCGCGGGCGGCCTCGATGGCCCCCAGGACGTCGTCTACAAGCATGCGGGATTCTAACCCGTGCTGACCCCCATGCTGACGGTGGAGGAGGCCCGGCAGCGCCTGGTCGATCTGGCCGGCACGCTGGCGTCCGAGGCCACTCCGTTGGATTCGGCCGCCGGCCTGGTGCTGGCTGAGAACGTGGTGGCGGGGCGCAACCTGCCGGGCTTCGACAACTCCGCCATGGACGGCTTCGCGGTGCGGGTGGGCGACGTCGCGGGTGCCAGCCGCGATCAGCCGGCCCGGCTGCGGGTCGTCGGCAAGGTCAGCGCCGGCGCCGTATCCCAGGGCGAGGTGGCCCGAGGCACGGCGGTTCGGATCATGACGGGCGCGCCCATCCCGGCGGGTGCCGAGGCCGTCATCGAGGTCGAGGAAACCGACGTCGAGGGCGATGAGGTGCTGGTTTTCCGCGCGCCCGAACCGGGCCGCAGCTTCCGGGCCGCGGGCAGCGACCTGGCCGCGGGAGTCTCCGCGCTGACCGCGGGCACCGTCCTCGGACCGTCGCAGCTGGGGCTCCTGGCCGCCCTGGGGGTGACGCTGCCGCAGTGCTATCGCCGCCCGCGGGTGGCGCTGCTCGCGACCGGCGACGAGCTGGTCGACGCCTCGGTCGATCCGGGGCCGGCGCAGGTGGTCGACATTGCCACGCCATCGCTGACCGCGGCGATCGCCGGCATCGGCGCCGAGGCGCTGGCATTGCCGCGAGCGGCCGACCGCGAGGCGGCGATCCGCGACGCGCTCACTCAGGCCGCGGCGGCCGCCGACATGGTGATCAGCGTCGGAGGCGTGAGCATGGGCCAGCGCGACCTTGTCCGCCCCGTGGTCGAGGAGCTGGGACAGCTGGACTTCTGGCGGGTGGCGATGCGCCCGGGCAAGCCGCTGGCCGTGGGCACGGTCCAGGGCACGCCGTTCATCGGGCTGCCGGGCAACCCTGTCTCAGCGCTGGTCGGCTTCGAGGTGTTCGTGCTGCCGACGGTAATGTCGATGGGGCACCGTGCCGGCTGGGCCCGGCCGGTGCGTCAGGCGACCCTCAGCCGGGCGCTGTCGACTCCGCCCGGCCTTCGCACCTTCGCCCGGGCCGTCGTCACCTCCGCCGGCGGCGGCCTCAGCGCCGAGCCGGTGGTGGGACAGGCCTCATACCAGCTGGCAGCGATGGCCAGCGCCAACGCCTTGCTCGACGTGCCGGCGGAGGCGAGCAGCCTCGAGGCCGGCGCCGCGGTCAGCGCGATCATGCTCGACCAGCCGCCCGGCCCCGCCACCGGCCGATGAGGCGATTCGGCGTGGCGTTGTTGGTCCTGGCGGCCGGCTGCAGCCTGCCGCAGGCGCCGGCGGGCAGCTCGACGCCAAGCTCTGGGCCGGCGGTGTCGCTGCTCCTCACCCCGGTGCCATCCCCGGACCTCGATCCCGCCTGGACGCTGCATGCCGACGACGGCGAGGGCTACGCCATCGCTTTTCCTGACACCTGGAACTTCGTGTTTCGCGACTCGCGCACGTTCGATGCCGACGTCAAGGCGCTAAACAACGCCGACCTCATCAAGTTCTTCGGTGACGGCTTCAAGAACGGGCAGGCCGGCGGCCTCAAGCTGATCGCGGCTGAGCCACGCAGCATCCAGTCGGGGTTCGTCACCAGCCTCAGTGTGTTCAAGACCGACCTCGGGCCCAGCGACACAGCACCCGGGCTGGCGGGCATCGCGGCGTCCAAGCAGAACCTCTTCACCCGGACCGATGGCCTCGTCGGCGAGGTCAAGCGTCAGCAGGTCAAGGTCCCAGCGGGGACGCTGGAGCAGCTGCAGTACTCGATCAAGCCCAGTGACCGCGTGGCCACCATCAGCTCATACCTTGGGACGCTGGAGGCGGGCGGGCACCGGTTCCTCTACGAGGTCCTGGTCGGGACCAACGTCCAGGACCCAGCCGGCCTCTTCGATCGCGTCATCAAGACCTTTCGCATCCTTGGCGTGGGCTCCGCCGGGGCCTCGCCGACGCCGGTCCCGAGTCCGCGAGCCACGCCGTCGACGGCGGCAGCCTCGCCAGGGGCCACCGCTCCCGGCCGCGCCAGCAGCAGCCCTCGCTAGCGCTGGCAGCCCGATAAGGCACTGGACTAGCATTACCCTTCGCCGCTTTTGTTCGGTGCCCGCTGGGGTGGAGAGTCCAAAACACAGGGGTGAACATGGCCAAGTACACGCCAGAAACCATCCGCAACGTCGCCATCCTCGGTCACAGCCATGACGGCAAGACAACGCTCGCGGAGGCGCTGCTGCTGGCAGCCGGCGCGATCCCCAGGATGGGCTCCACCGAGACCGGCAGCGCGACGTTGGACTTCGAGCCCGAAGAGCACAAGCACAACATCTCCATCGGCGCGGGAATCGGTCACCTGGAGCACAACGGCGTCAAGGTCAACCTGATCGACGCCCCCGGCTTCGCCGATTTTGCCGGCGAGGCGATCGCGGCGCTGCGGGCGGCCGAGGCGGCGATGGTGGTGGTGGGGGCCAGCAGCGGCGTCGCCGTCGGCACCGAGGCGGCGTGGGAGATGCTGGCCGAGCGCGGGGAGCCCCGGCTGGTCGTGATCAACAAGATGGACAAGGAGCACGCCGACTTCAAGGGCACGCTCAAGGCGCTCCAGGATAGCTTCGAACCCAAGCCGGTGCCGCTTCACCTGCCGATCGGGTCGGAGGCGGGCTTCAAGGGCGTCGTCGACCTTCTCCACCGCAAGGCGTACCTCTACGACGGAGGCCAGGTGACCGCGGGGGACATCCCCGAGGAGATGCTCGGGGAGGTCGACACCTACCGCACCCAGCTGGTGGAGGCCGCCTGCATGGCCGACGACACCCTGCTGGAGCACTACCTCGACGGGCAGGAGATAGCCGACGACGAGATCGTGCGCGCCACCCACGAGGGCATCCGCTCGGGCCAGGTGATCCCGGTCCTCTGCGCCGCGGCAACCACGGGCGTGGGGGCCAGGCAGATCCTTGACGCCATCGTCGAGCTGATGCCATCCGCGGCGGAGGTCCCCGCGGCCGAGGCCGAGGAGCACGAGGGCCTGCCGCCGGACCCCGACGGGCCGGTGGTGGCGCTCTGCTTCAAGACCACGGCTGACCCCTTCGTGGGCCGGATCAACTACCTCAAGGTGGTGTCGGGCACGCTCAAGCCCGACCAGACGCTGCAGAACACGACCAGGGGCCAGGCCGAGCGCCTGGCGGCCCTGACGTCGCCGCTGGGGAAGACCCTGCAGCCGGTCACCGAGCTGGTCGCCGGCGACATCGGCAGCGTGAGCAAGCTGGCCGCGACGCGGACCGGCGACACCCTCTGCGCCAAGGAGAAGCAGGTCACCCTGCCACCGCCGAAGCTACCGACGTTGACCTACCAGATGGCCGTCTCCGCCAAGACCAAAGGCGAGGAGGAGAAGGTCTTCAGCGGCATCCACAAGCTGCTCGACGAGGACCCCACGCTGGAGCTGACCCGCGAGGAAACGACCAAGGAGCAGATCCTGCGTGGCCTCGGCGACGTCCACCTTGACGTGGCCCTGGAGAAGCTGAAGCGCAAATACGGGGTCGAGGCCGAGCTGAAGCTGCCCCGGGTGCCCTATCGCGAGACGATCACCGGCACCGCCCGCGTCGACAAGAAGCACAAGAAGCAGTCGGGTGGGGCGGGTATGTACGGGCACGCCGTCATCGAGGTGGAGCCTGCCGAGCGAGACGCGGGGCTGGTCTGGGAGGACAAGATCTTCGGCGGCGCCATCCCCCAGAACTTCCGTCCGTCAGTGGAGAAGGGGGTCCGCAAGGCGATGGAGGACGGGGTGCTGGTGGGCAGCCCGGTGGTCGACGTCCACGTGCGCCTCGTCGACGGCTCGACGCACAGCGTCGACGGCAAGGACATCGCCTTCCAGATCGCGGGCGCGATGGCCATGCGAGAGGCGGTCAGGGAGGCCAACCCGGTCCTGCTGGAGCCGATCATGGAGGTGTCGGTGACGGTGCCTGAGCAGTTCATGGGCGACGTGATGTCGCTCCTCAGCGGCAAGCGCGGCAAGATCGGGGGCACCGAGATGCTGCCCGGCAAGAAGGCCCAGATCAAGGGCCAGGTCCCGCTCAAGGAGATGTACGAGTTCCCAAAGGAGCTGCGCTCCATGACCCAGGGCCGGGGCACTTACACGATGGAGTTCAGCCGCTACGAGGAGGTCCCCGCCCACGTCGCCCAGGCCCTGGTGGATGCTTACCAGAAGGCGAACGAAGGCAAGGTCGCGGCCGAGGTCTGAGCATGGGCCACGTAGTCGCGGTCGCCAACCAGAAAGGCGGGGTGGGCAAGTCCACCACGGCACTGAACCTGGGACACGCCCTGCACGAGCGGGGCAAGCGCGTGCTGCTGGTCGACCTCGACGCCCAGGCCCACCTGACGCTGATGTCGGGCGTCGAGCTCTCCCCCAGCGACATGGACGCCCACGACGTCCTGCTCACCGGGGCGATGGCGGCGGACGCGCTCCAGGAGGTGGACACCGGGCTTGACATCATCCCCTCGAGCATCCAGCTGGCCACCGGCGAGGTCGACCTCAGCCGCCGGCAGCGCCGCGAGTACCGCCTTAAGGAGGCGCTCGACCCCATCAAGGGGAGCTACGACTTCGTGGTCATGGACTGCCCGCCCAACCTCGGACTGCTGACCGTGAATGCGCTGACGGCAGCTGACAGCGTCCTGATCCCGCTGCAGCTCGACTTCCTGGCCCTGAAAGGGATGCAGCTGCTGCTCAACACCATCGCCGAGGTCCGCAGCTCGACGAACCGCAAGCTCGAGCTGGTCGGCATCCTGCCGACGATGGCGCGCCCCCGGGCCCTGCACTCGATCGAGGTCGAAGAAAGCGTTCGCGAGTTCTTCGGCGACACCATCTTCAAGACCGTTGTCCGCTCCTCGGTCCGTTTCCCCGAGGCGGCGGCCGGTTTCCGATCGATCCTCGAGTACTCGCCCCGCCACCCCGGCGCAGAGGCCTATCGGGCCCTGGCCAAGGAAGTCGTGCAGCGGACCGGCAAGCGCTAGCGCCTTGACTACACAGGTTGTGTGTAGGATCCTGATACAGCCCAACATCTTGTAGCAAAAGCACCAGACAATCCACTTCACCACTTCCTAGGAGCCGGGCATGTCGATAGTCGTGACGCTTCTCGCCTTTGCGGCCAGGGGCTGGACCGCCTTCCTCAACGTGTTCAGCACCCGGAGCGCGGTCGAGTTCGAGCGGTTCAAGCTGACCCAGCTGCCTTACCGGCCCGACCCAAGGATCACGATGGAACCTGCCCCCGCAATCTTCAACGTCGCGCTACTCCACGAGGACGCGGTATCGACCGACCCCGCGGACTGCGAGGAGCGGTTCACCTCGCTGGTCCGCGACGGCCGCTTCGCCGACGCCTGGGAGCTGCTGAGCCCGGACTGCCAGGTCTCGTGGGGCGAGAAGGCGCGCTTCATCGAGGAGATGAGGCTGCGCCAGGCGGCCAACATCGTGGACTCCACCGTGCGCGAGGTGCGGATACTGCCCACCTGGACCGACGAGCTCTCCAGCAAGACCTACCGGGAGGTTGCCGAGCTGCTGGTCGACTACCGGCTGCAGCACAACGCCCGCGAGGTGGTGGTCCAGAAGAGCGTCCACGTGGTCAACATCCGCGGCGGCTGGAAGTCGCTCTGCTACCCGACCTGAGGACGTAACCGGCCAGGTTCCCGGGACGCTTCGGACCGGGCCAGAGGCACCGCCCCTGGTTGGTCTCACTCACCCGGCAAGTGTCGCAAGTTCAAAGCCCGCGCCAGCCCGGACCTGCTCCACGCTTGACCATGGGAGCGTGTCTTCGCCAGACAGCCCACCCTCCGCCAACGTACTGAGCCAGCTACCTAAGCTGCTGCTGAGCCTGTAGCGGTAACTGCCTTGGTCATGCTGGACAGTGCCCGCCCGCCCCTCATCGAGCCCTGGTGAGTCGGAGCCAGCGGTCCAGAGAGAACTCGCCGGCTCCTCACCACGAATCGAATGGCGGGAGACTCAGCCAGGGATCGATGAGGGTCGGGTGGGCCCTGCCACACGAGCCTGGGATCGATGAGGGGCGGGCGGGCCCTGCCACCAGAGCCGGTTCGGAGCGCCCGTCCCCCCGCACGGGCACTCCTCCCCGGTCCCCCCTCTGACGGCACCCTCGGCGGCTCGCTGGTGGAGTCAGCTGCCGCATCTCAGGTGGCCGCGCTCGCTAGGCGACGGCGCCCGTCATCGGCACCCCGTTGTCGGTGGCGGCCGCTTCCGCCTCGACCGCCGAGTCGTCACTCGGCTTGGGGCTGAGCATCTTCATGGTGTCGGCCACGATCTCGGTGGTGTAGCGGTGGAGGCCGTCCTTGCCGTCCCACTCGCGGGTGCGCAGCTTGCCCTCGATGTACACCAGGCGGCCCTTGCGCAGGTAGTCGGCGCAGATCTCGCCGAGACGCCCGAAGGCCACCACCGAGTGGTACTGGACCTCCTCCTTGCGGTTGCCGTCGGCGTCCTTGCGGACCTCGTCGGTGACGATTCGCAGGTTGCTGAGCCGGCCACCGGATGCGGTGTCGTGGACCTCTGGGTCGCGGGTCAGGCGGCCGACGATGGTGACGCGATTGATCATCCTGGTTCCCCCTTCTAGGCGGCTGGACATTTCCCGGCCGCCAGCTGTGCCGGCAGACCCGGGCAGAAGACCCCCGGGAAGACGAGGACGGGATCGACCGGCTCCAATCCCTTCCTGACCTCGAAGTGCAGGTGGGGGCCAGTGCTGGCCCCGGTGCTGCCCTCGAACCCAATGACTTGGCCGGCGTCGATCACCTGGCCAGGCGCGACAGCGAAGGCGGCGAGGTGGGCGTAGAGGGTGACCAGGTCACCGCCGTGGTGAACGAAGACGTGGTTGCCATAGCCGCCGATTGGGCTGATCTCGACCGTTCCCGCCATCACCGCGCGAACCTCGTCGCCGGCAGCCGACGCCATGTCCACGCCGGCGTGAAAGTGCGGGCATGAACCTCGGGGCGGCTCGAGGTAGAAGCCGGTGCATCCGAACGGCTGGGTCGTGACCCAGTGGGCCAATGGACTAACCCCGCGGCTGAGCGCTTGGGCAGCCTGCACCGGCGGGGCCAGCGCCGCTATGGCCAGCCCCACCAGGGCCAGCGGCAGACCGACTGTGGCCGCGACCGCGACCACCAGGAGCCGGCTCAGCCCGCTGCGATGGCGCCACGCCAACCACCCCAGCCTGAGAGCCCCCATCAGTCTGCCGCCGGGTGAGCGCGGACCCGGCTGGCCGGGTGATGTGTGGTGGCGGTCGCCATCTTCTCGACGGCGTGGACGCCGTGCTTCGCCCACATCAAAGCGCGCGACTCGGCCTTGCTGGACGCATGGAGGGCGCCCGGGACCTTGAGCACCAGGTACATCGCCAGCAGGCCGTACAGCACGGAGATGGGACTGCGGTCCTCGAAGAGGAGCACCAGCGCAAGCCGAAGGACCAGCACCTGGACGGCCTGCATGAAGACCGCGGTGAAGAACAGCCGGCGCCACGCGTACAGGTAGGTGTGGGTCTCGGGCAGGAGCACGCAGAGAAACGCCAGCGGCGCACAGCCGATGAGCAGGACCAACAGCAGGTTCCGGGCAATCGAGGTGACCGCCAGGACCAACAGCAGGACGGCGGTCAGGAGGGCAAGGAAGTTGACCAGCAGGCTGCCGTTGGGCATCACCAGCATGTCCCAGAGGTTGCTCGGCTGGGTCAGGCCGAAGCCGATGTCGAAGCTCCAGAAGGCGTGCACTGCGCCGTTGTTCAGGTCGATGGCGCCCTGGAGGATGGGCAGCCCAAAGTTGACCAGGGCGATAACCAGGAGCAGCTTGGGCAGGACCGCCTTGAGCGTGTACCGGGCTCGGTAGCCTCGCTCCCAGATGCTCCGCAGCAGGCTGTAGACCACGATCGCGACCAGCGCCGCGTTGGCCATCTGGCTGGTCAACGCGTAGAGCCCTCGCAGCACGTTGTTGTCGGTGAAGCGGCAGCCGGCGCGCAGCGTCGGGTCGCCGTGCGAGTAGTTGGGAAGGTTGCAGAAAACAGGGTTGCCGCTGAAGTTGCCGGTCCACAGGAAATAGCTCTCGATGACCTGCTGGCCGATGGCCTTGGCGCCGAGGAGCAGGTTGTCGATCAGGCCGATGACCAGCTGGATCATGTTGGCCGGGTCGAACAGCAGCCGGCCCAGGCCGCCCGACGGGTCGAAGACGCCCGGCGCGGGCCCCGTCAGGGGCGTGGGGTCGATCGGGATCATTCCTGGCGTGGCCGCGGCCTAATGAACGTTGGCCGCGCCCACCAGGACACGGACCAACGTGCCGGCAAGCTCGACCCCGATGGTGCCGAAGACGATCCGACCGATCCAGCGCTTCGACTCCATCACGCTACGGGTGTCGATTGCGACCATCTTCCATAGGAAGGCGGCGACGAAGGCCAGGGCGCCGATGCTGGCGACCAGGGCCTGGCCCATGGCGATCCATCGATTCAAGACGTCTTGCAGAACGCTGATGTCCCCCAACTGGTGTGCCTCCTCCTTCTCCGGCTGGCTAGCCGGGCAAAAGCGCGGGCAGGACCCGCTTCTCGATGTACTGCTTGGTCCCGTCGACCAGCAGCTGGATGACCTGCCACTGGGTCCGGTACAGGGTCAGGTCGTCCCTGTTCAGCCGTGTCAGCAGGTCGCTGCCGGGAGCGGCGCCCGTCCCGCCGCCAGAGACCGGGGCTGGCCCCGGCGCCCGCGGGATGGGGAGGAAAGGATCGGACGTCGTAGTTGATGGCGCGCCGCGCTGAACCTGGATCGGGCCCAGCGGATGGTTGCTGACGAGCCGCCAGCCGGCGAAGAAACATCCCACAGCCACCAGCACCTCGACCGCGATGACCACCCCCCGCCAGCTCAGGGCCGCTCGAACGTTTTGCACTCTCCCCCCAGAGTTATGCACTGCTGTGTGCTTGCCGCTACAAAACCTGTCCCCAGTATAGACGATAGTGTGGTTTTGTCAAGGCATAGACGCCAAGGCCTGCGGCCGCGCTCATGACGACGACGAGGTGGAGGACGCCGGGAGCCGGCGCCCCGGCGTTCAGGTCCCCCGGCGCTCCCGGTCGGCGAGCCTGTCGCTGGCCCGGCGGGGGCGAGTCACCGCACCATGACTGGCCGACGAGACCAGGGCGACGTACTTCGCGAACACACCGCTGCGGTACTTGGGCACAGGTGGCTCCCACTCGTCCAGCCGGCGCGCCATCTCCTCCTCCGAGATCTCCAGGGTGAGCTTGCGGCCGGGGATGTCGAAGCTGATGGTGTCGCCGTCACGCACCGCGGCGATGGGGCCGCCGCGGGCCGCCTCGGGGGTGACGTGGCCCGCCATGAAGCCGTGCGTGGCGCCACTGAAGCGGCCGTCGGTAAGCAGGGCCACCTTGTCAGAGAGCCCGGCGCCGACGATGGCCGCCGTCACGCCCAGCATCTCGCGCATGCCGGGACCGCCGGCCGGGCCCTCGTAGCGGATAACTACGACGTCGCCAGGCTGGATCTGCTGCTCCTGGACCGCGGCGAAGGCGTCCTCCTCACACTCAAAGACCCGCGCCGGCCCGGTGTGCTGAAGCCTCTCATGGCCGGCCAGCTTGACCACGCATCCCTCGGGCGACAGGTTGCCGCGCAAGATCGCGATGCCGCCGCTCGGCTTGAGCGGGTCATCGACCGGTCGCACCACCCTCTGCCCCGGCACCTCGTCGGCCGCCTCCCCCACCTCCCGCAGAGTGCGGCCATCTACGTTGCGCTCCTCGGCGTTGACCATGCCGGCGTCAACCAGGCGCTTGATCAGCACCCCGAGGCCGCCAGCGGCATAGAGGTCGGTGGCGACGAAAGCCCCGCCCGGCTTGAGGCTGGCGAGGATCGGCGTCTTGGAGGCGATGCGGTCGAAGTCATCGATCTCCAGAGGCACGTCGGCCTCGTTGGCGATCGCCAGCATGTGCAGCACGCCGTTGGTCGAGCCGCCGGTGGCCGCCACCGACACGATGGCATTCTCGATCGCACCGCTGGTGATGATCGACCGCGGCCGCACGTCGCGCTCCACCAGGCTGACCGCGAGCCGGCCCGCGTCGGTGGCCACCTGCGCCTTGCGCTCGTCCATCGCCGGGACGCCGTTGGCGCCGGCCGGGCTGATGCCCATGAACTCCAGCGCGCAGGCCATGGTGTTGGCCGTGAACTGACCGCCGCAGGCGCCCGGGCCGGGGCAGGCCGCCGCTTCGATCTCCTCCAGGTCGGCGTCGGTGATGGTCCCAGCAGCGTGGGCCCCGACCGCCTCGAAGACGTCCTGGATCGTGATATCGCGGCCCTGGTAGCGCCCCGGGGCGATGGTGCCGCTGTAGAGCACCAGCCCGGGAAGGTCCATGCGCGCCAGGGCCATCGCGCCGGCGGGAATCGTCTTGTCGCAGCCCACGATCATGACCAGGCCGTCGAAGGAGTGTCCCCGGCAGACCAGCTCGATGGAGTCGGCGATGACCTCGCGGCTGACCAGCGACGCCTTCATACCCTCGGTGCCCATGGTCACGCCGTCGGAGACCGAGATCGTATTGAACTCCATCGGCGTGCCCCCGGCGGCGCGAACGCCGGCCTTGACGTGCTCCGCCAGCTCACGGTGGTTGTAGTTGCACGTCATGGTCTCGATCCAGCAGTGGCCGACGCCGATGATCGGCTTGCGGAGGTCCTCGGCGCTGAAACCGATCGCGCGCAGGTAGGACCGCGCCGGGGCCCGGCTGGGGCCCGCCAGCATCTCATCGCTGTTGCGTCGCTTCCGATCCGCCATCGAGTCGAAAAAGGATAGCGGCTGCCAGTGATGCCACCGCCGACTTGACAGGAGCTGGGCTGCTGAGGTATTAAATGAGCGTTCAATTATTTTGATGACAAAGACCAAGAGCCGCCCTGTCGGCCGCCCCCCGCTGGCCACCCTGACCCCGGACGGGCTCGATCGACGGGCCCAGATCATCGACGCCGCCACCACGGTCATCGCCAACCGCGGCTACGCTCACACCTCGCTCAAAGACATCGCCGACGCGGCCGGTGTCACCCCCGCCCTGATCTACCACTACTTCGATTCCAAGGAGGACCTCCTCCTCGCCACCATGGCGTCGGTCCAGGAGAACCTCCACCGTGCCGTCGACGCGGCTCGGGAGCGGGAGACGGAGCCCTTCGAGCGCATCGCCGTTACCGTCGACGAGGCCGCCGCCCAGTTCGACCTCCACCCTGAGTTCTTCCGCCTGATCTACGACATGTACAGCGCCGGCCTGAGCCAGCCCTCGCTGCGGAAGAAGGGGCTGGAGATGCTGGAGCACGGCATCCAGCGCCAGGTCGAGCAGATCCGCGCCTACTACAGCGAGCTGGGCGGCGTCGAGCCGCCGGTACCCGCCGAGGACCTGGCCGGTGCCATCGTCGCCGCCGTCGATGGCATCGCGGTCTCCGCCACCGTCCGTGGCGTCGACCCGGCGGGCATGTACCGCGGCCTCAAGATGATCCTGCTGTTCGCGGCCGCCCTGCCCTATGCCGCCACGACGGGCACGCCACCCGACATCAACCGGCTCCTCGAGCTGGTGCGCGAGGCGCCAGCCGGCGCCGCCAAGGAGGAAGCGCAATGACCACTCACGGCGTCAAGGTGCCGCCCGGTCCCTCGCTGCCAATCGCGATCCAGACCCTCGCCATGGGGTTGCGCCAGGACCAGTTCATGGCCTGGGCGCTGCGGCGGTTCGGCGACCCGTTCACCATCCGCATGCCCCAGGGGCGGACCCTGGTGATGTTCAGCAACCCGGTGGCGATCAAGCAGATCTTCTCCGCAAGCCCCGACGACCTTCATGCCGGCGAGTCCACCGGCGCCGTCCTGGAGCCGTTCGTGGGCACCAACTCGCTGCTCCTGCTCGACGGAGCCCGTCACCTCAAGGAGCGGCGCATGATGATGCCGTCCTTCCACGGCGAGCGGATGGCCACGTACGTCCAGGTCATGGCCGACGCCACCCGCCGCGACATGGCGACCTGGCCGCTGGGCGAGCCGTTCGCGATGCGGCCTCACACCCAGACCATCACCCTCGACGTGATCATGCGCGCCATCTTCGGGGTCGACGACGAGAAGGGCCAGGAGGACCTGCGCCGCAGCCTCCACGTGATGTTGACATCTTCGATGAACCCGCAGCTGCTGCTGCCGGTCTTCCGCCGCCGCCTGGGTGGCCTCAGCCCCTGGGCACGGTTCCTGGAGTTGCGCAAGGAGATCGACGCCGCCCTCTTCGCCGAGATCGACAAGCGCCGCCAGGATCCCGACATCGAGGGCCGCGGCGACATCCTGTCGATGCTGATCCAGGCGCGCTACGAGGATGGCGCGGGGCTAAACGACCGCGACCTCCGCGATGAGCTGATAACCCTCCTGCTCGCCGGCCACGAGACCACCGCAACCTCACTGGCGTGGGCCTTCGATCTCCTCCTCCACCACCCGGAGGTGATGACACGGCT
The DNA here is from genome assembly GCA_035938265.1 of Candidatus Dormiibacterota bacterium. Classification (GTDB taxonomy): domain Bacteria; phylum Chloroflexota; class Dormibacteria; order DASZGP01; family DASZGP01; genus DASZHA01. The sequence goes on along the minus strand of DASZHA010000063.1, from coordinate 7,664 downwards.
GCAGAACGAGCTCGCCGCCGGCGACGACACCTACCTCGACGCCGTGATCAAGGAGGTGCTCCGGGTGCGGCCCGTGGTCCCCCAGGTGGGGCGCAAGCTGAAGCGGCCGATGGAGTTCAACGGCACCAGGCTGCCCGAGGGGGTGATCGCGGTGCCCAACATCATCCTCACCCACCAGCGACCCGACATCTACCCTGAGCCGGAGCGCTTCCGGCCCGAGCGCTTCATCGAGAAGCCGGCCGACACCTACACATGGATTCCCTTCGGTGGCGGCACCCGCCGCTGCCTGGGCGCGGCCTTCGCCACCACCGAGATGAAGGTGGTGCTCAAGACCGTGCTGGCGGAGGCCAGGCTGAGCGCCGCCGACCCGCGGCCGGAGCCCATCGCCCGCCGGATGGTGACCATGGTGCCCAAGCACGGCACCCGGGTTGTCCTGGAAGAGCGGCTCATACCGGCAGCGCCGGCGCCTCGCCCCAGGGTGACGACCGCGGCCTGACGGTCGCAACCAGGTCTGGCCACCGGCTAGTGCGAGTGGGTTGTTGCGGGGGCCGCAGCCTCAGGTAACCCAGCCGTCGGGGAGGCGACGTCGCGCCGACGCCGCGACCGGAGGACCCCGACCAGGCCCCGTCGAGGCTCCAGCACCAGCACCGCCAGGAAGATGGCGGTTGCCACGCAGACGATGAGGGCACCCGTGGCAAGGTTCAGCTGGTAGGCCACGATCATGCCCACCACTCCGCTCCCCGCGCCCAGCGCCGCGCCGATGAGCATCATCGGCAGGACCCGGTCGGTGAGAAGTCGCGCTGTTGCTGCCGGCGTGATCAGCAGGGCGACCACCAGGATGTTGCCGATACTCCGCAGCGCCACCACGACCGTGGCCGCCAGGGTCATCAGCAGGACCAGGTCAAGTAGATCGCCTCGTAAGCCGAGGGCCTCGGCGGTGTCGGGGTCGAATGCGCGGAGGACGAAGCGGCGGTGGAAGACGAACATCACCGTGCCGACGATCGCGGCCAGGATCAGCGTGATCTGCAGGTCCTCGGGCGAAACCAGGAGAACGTTGCCAAAGAGGAAGTCCTCTAGCGCCGTCGCGTACGAGCGGAGAGTTGAGATCAGCACAATCCCGAGGGCAAAGCCGCCGGTCATCACGATGCCGATGGCGGTGTCCTCCCGGACGCGGCGGTTACGAGTGATCAGCCCGATGGCGCTGGCGGCAAGGACGCCCGCAGCCAGGGCGCCGTAGAGCACCCCGCCCACGCCGACCCGGATGTAGGCGATCACCACCCCAGGAAGGACCGCGTGCGAGAGGGCGTCGGCCATGAAGCCGAGACGGCGCAGGATGATATGGGCGCCGAGGGCCCCGCACAGGCCGCCCGCAATCACCACCTCGAGCAGGGCCCGGCGCTGGACATCGAACTGGAAGGGCTCGAGCAGCCAATGCTCGATCAACGCTGCTGGTCGCCCAGCGCCACCACGCCACCCTCGAGGATGACGAGGTGCTCGCCGTAGATCCGCCGCATGACGTCGGCCTGGAGCACGTCGCCCGCGGGCACGTCGACGGCGATGCTGCCGTTCATCCCCCACACGCGGTCGGCGTAACGGGCGGCCTCGTCGACGTCGTGCGTCGCCATCAGCACGGTATGGCCCTCGCGGGTGAGGCGCCGCAGCAGCCCCAGGATGACCTGGGCACTGCCCGGGTCGACGCCGCTCAGGGGCTCGTCGAGGAGGAAGACGGCGGCGTCCTGCATCAGCGCCCGGGCGATGATGACGCGCTGCTGCTGACCGCCGGAGAGCGCACCGACGCTGCGGTGCCGGAGGTCTTCCATCCCCACCGCGGCGAGCGCCCGGCGGGCGCGCTGACGGACGCCCGGGCCCCGCCAAGGCAGCCACGGCGACCGCCCGATCTGGCCCAGCTCGACGGCGTTGAGCACCGTGATCGGGAAGCTCCACTCCACGCTCTCGTGCTGGGCGACATAGGCGATCAGCTGACGGCGCGCCGCCACGGTGGTGGCATCACCGATGCTGATGCTTCCCGAGCGAACACTGGCCGCCCCCACGATCGCCTTGAGGAGGGTGCTCTTGCCCGATCCGTTGGGACCCAGCAGGGCCACGAACGTTCCCGGCTCGGCCGCGGCGGTGGCGTCGCGGAGGGCGATCACCCCCCCGTAGCCAACGCTCAAGTCCTGGATCCTGAGCGGCTTCTGCTTGCTCTCCTCAGACGCCAGGCAGAGGTGCTCTTCGTGGCTGTGCGCCGGGTCGGTGGCGACGGTCATGGGCTCAGAGTTTGAACGCTGACGCCATCGCCTGCCCGTTGTGCACCAGGGCGCCCTCCAGGGTGGCGCCGTCGCTGCCGGCGTCACCGATGGCGTCGCCGTAGAGCTTGCCGTCGAAGACCTTGGCACCGGTCTCTCTGGCGATCTGGCTGGCAACGCCGGAGTCAAGGGTTGTCTCGGTGAAGATCGCCTTGACGCCCTTGCTCTTGATGTCGGTGATCAGCTTGGCGGTGTCCGCCGGCTTCACCGCGGACAGCGTGTCAGTTGACGGGATGATGTCGCCGACGAGGGTGATGTTATAGCGGGCCAGGAAGTAGTTGAAGGCGTCGTGGTTGGCGACAAAGAGGCGCTTCGATGGATCGATGGGGTCGATCAGGGCGTGCACCTGCTTGTCGGCGTCGTCCAGCCGGCCCTTGAGGGCGGTCGCATTCTTGGTGTAGGTGTCCTTGTTGGCGGGATCCATCTTCCCCAGCTGGGCGGCGATCGCGTCCGCCGCCGCCTTGGCGTTGTCGACGTCGTACCACCAGTGGGGATCATCGCCTTCGCTGCTCTGTCGCAGCTTGACCGACGTACTGAGGTCCACGGTCGGGGTGTTCGGCGCCGCCGCGGTGATCGACTTGTCGATCCACTTGTCGATCCCGGCTCCGCTCTTGAAGATGATCCTCGCCGACGATAGGGCGCCGACGTCGGCTGGCTTCATCTCGTAGGCGTGGGGGTCGTCGGTTGGCCTGAGCAGCGCGGTCAGGTCGACGCAGTCAGCGCCCACCGCGCGAACGAGGGCGCTGACCTGGGTCACCGTCGTCAGGACCTTGATCTTCTGGCAGCCTGATGAGCTCGACGATGACGACGTCGAGCTGGCGCACCCCACCAGTCCGGTCGCGGCGATGGCGATGAGTACCAGGAAGCGGCGCACTCTTGTCCCTCCCTATTGGCAGTTGGGACAGAGCCCGACCAGCACGATCCGATGAGTGCGGATGGCAAAGCCGGTCTCGGACTGCAGCCGATCGGTCGCCTCCTCCACCAGGCACTCAGGGATCTCGGCGATGGTGCCGCAGCGCTCGCACTGGGCGTGCTCGTGGTGACCCCCGGCGACCTCGAAACGCGCCTTGCCATCCCCCAGCTCGACGCGCTGCACGACGCCCTGCTCCTCAGCCCACTGCAGGCTGCGGAAGACCGACGAGAAGTCGGCGGCCACGCCCCGGCGCTGGATAGCCTCGAGCACCTCGTCGACCGACCAGACGTGGTGGTCGGCGGCGCTGAGCTCGCTGACGACGGCGTCGCGAACGTGGCTGGGTCTTGGCATGGCGGGGACTATAGCAGTTTTGCCAGTTACTTGCGCAAGTTGCTGGCGAAACGCTACTCCAAGGTAGAGGCTGGGTTACGGGGCGCTGCTTCTAGGGGATAAGCGCCACCGCCTGCTTGGCGGCGGGGCTGAGGTCCCCACGGAGACGGTAGAAGGCCCAGATCCCGAGCTTCTCGGACTCGACCAGGCCCGCGTCCCTGAGCTTGGCCAGGTGATGGCTGACGGTCGGCTGGCCGACGTGGAAGACGGCATTGAAGTCGCAGACGCAGATCGGCTCGGTGGCCGCCTTGAGCATGTGCACCATCTGTACCCGGGTGGGGTCGGCCAGGGCGCGCATCACGCCGGCGATGTCGTCGGCCCGGGCCTCCGGCAGCGGCGCGGCGACGTCCGAGCAGCACCCTCGGGTGCGGACGGGGAGCTCCTCAAACGTCCTTCCCGAATGCGCCGCGGATCGCGTCCCGGTGGCAGCTGCTGTGGTCCTGGTGGCGGTTGGCATGCATACATATTGACAGATGTCGATGGATCAGACTAGGCTTGACCCATTGACAGTCATCGATGTAAGGAGGTCGACATGACCTGCGATTGCCCTGATTGCCCGGACTGCACCACCTGCGGCTGCTGAGCACCTGGTGTCACGCGTTCAACTGGCCCTCAACGTCTCGGACCTCGAGGCGGCGATCGATTTCTACGGCAAGCTCTTCGACGCCGTGCCGGCCAAGGTGCGGCCCGGTTACGCCAACTTCGCCATCGCCGAACCGCCGCTGAAGCTGGTCCTGATCGAAAACCGGGGGGCCGGGGGCACGCTCAATCACCTCGGCGTCGAAGTGGCCGACACCGAGACGGTTGGCCTGGCCACCCAGCGTCTTGCCGCCAGCGGCCTAGCCACCGCGACAGAGAAGAGCACCGCCTGCTGCTACGCGGTCCAGGACAAGGTCTGGGTCAGCGATCCCGACCGTGCGCCCTGGGAGATCTACACGGTGCTTGGCGACGCGCCGACAATGACGAATGGCGATGCCATTGCTGACGCTTGCTGCGCCCCGGCCACATCAGCCATCGAAGACGAGGTGCCTGCCGGCACCTGAGACGCCCTGATGGCGCATGTCCTCTTCGTGTGCATCCAGAACGCCGGCCGCTCCCAGATGAGCGCCGCACTGTTTGAGCGCGCCGCCAACGGCCGCCACCAGGCCCGGTCGGCCGGCACCCGGCCCGCCAAGCACGTGCATCCTGAGGTGGTGTCCGTCATGCGTGAGCTGGACATCGACCTCGCCAACGGCCTGCCCCGGGTGCTCACCGACGACCTCGGCCAGTGGGCCGATGTCATCGTCACCATGGGCTGCGGTGACGAATGCCCCTACGTCCCCGGCAAGCGGTACATCGACTGGGAGCTGGCGGACCCTGCGGGCCTATCCCCGGACAAAGTGCGCGATATCCGCGACCAGATCACAGAACTAACAACGGAGCTCGCCCAAGAGCTCTCAGCCTGAAGGCGCATCCGGCGGCAACCGGCCACCGTATGAACCTAACAATGAGGGCAATAGACTTACGCATGGTCGCGACAAGATGAGGGTCGGCCTCAAGCGGTCGCTGGCGGCGTGGCTGGTGATTTCACTGGCGGTCTTGACGTCGACCTGGCTCGGCCACACGCTGGAATACCTGCGCCTACGAGGTGCCGATGGGACTGGGCAGCAGCTGCTTGGGTCGGTGCACGCATACATGCTGCCGCTGGCCCTGGTGCTCGAGATCCTGGTCATCCTGGCCATGGCCGCTTTCTACCGCGCGTGGCGGGCGCTTGGGGTCCGAATCCAGCAAGCCGAAGCCGCGATCGCGCTTGCCTGGCGGGGTAAATACCCCGACCTGTCGGGCAGGCCCCTGCGACCGATCCGCGCCATCACCGGGCGCTCCCTGTGGATGATGCTGGCGCCGGTGGAGCTGGCGCTCTACGTGATCCAGGAGAACGTCGAGGCGATGCGGATCGGCCTGGGCGCGCCAGGACTCGGCGTCGTGACCGGGGTGCATTGGCCGGCCATTTTCGTCCACATGGCGATCTTGCTCATCCTCTGCAACCTGCTGGCTGCGGCATTACACATGCTCGTCAAACGCGCCCGGGGCGTCGACCAGGTGGAGCGCCTCGTCCGCCTTATCGGCCGGCGGCTGCGAAGGCAGAACAACGCGCCCCGACTGGTGCCTGTCTGGCTGGCCACGCCGATCCAGCGCTTCGGCCGTCACCTCTGGCGGCGCCCTCCGCCTCTCCTCAGGCTGAGCGTTTCGACGTAGCGGGCTGCAGCGGCCCGCCGGTGGCGCGCGCGCGTCACCCAGCTGTTTTTATTGCAGGAGAGAATCCAATGAGAATCGTGCTTCGTCTTGGCGCCGTACTGGTCGGCGCAACCCTCGCATTGTCAGCCGTGGTGGGCGCGTCCGCCCACGATGTGCACCCCTTTGGGAAGTACACGGTCGCACTCGGCTGGCTCAATGAGCCCGCCTACGTGGGCCAGCCCAATGCCGTCCAGGTGCTTGTAAAGGACCAGGCCGGCAACGCCTTCACCGACATCACCGACAAGGACCTTACGGTCGAGGTCAGCGTGGGCAGCCAGAAACAGGACGCCAAACCGCTTGTCCCGACCGCTGATCCTGACACTGGCCTGGGCATTCCCGGCGAGTACGAGTACCACATCATCCCCACGGTGCCAGGCGCGTACACGTTCCACCTCAAGGGCACCATCAAGGGGACGGCTGTCGATGAGACGGTGACCGCGGGCGACAAGACCTTCAACCTGGTGACCGCGGCCTCTGACGCCCAGTGGCCGAGCCAGCTGCCGTCGGCGACCGACCTCTCGACCAAGCTGGACCGCGTCAGTCAGCGGCTGGACAGCGCGCAGTCGTCGTCGAACGACGCCAAGGATGCCGCCAACCGCGCCCTCATCGTCGGGGTTGTTGGCATCGTGCTCGCGGTCGTCCTGGGTGGCGCCGGCCTGGCGGTGGGCATGCGCAAGAAGTGATCCAGGGCGTGCACTGACCATGCGACGGCTCCGCCTGGCGCTTTCGGTCCTGGTCGCCGTGGGGGGAGTCATCTGGCTCCCCCTGACGGCGCAGGCGCATGCGCTGGCGCAGTCGTCCGATCCGCCTGACGGGGCCATCCTGCAGCAGGCCCCCCAGGCGATCACGATCACTTTCGGCGAGGCGCCGGATGCGAAGTTGTCGACCGTCCGGATCCTCGACACGTCTGCCAAGGAGTACGAGCAGGGGGCGGTCCAGGTTGTGCCCGGCGATCCCAAGCAGCTTCGGCAGGCGATGGCCAAGGCGCCAACCGGCGTCTACACGGTCTCCTGGCGCACGATCTCGAGCGTCGACGGCCACCTCGCCAACGGCTCGTTTGCGTTTGGCGTCGGCGTCTCCCCGGCAGGCGCCGGCCAGGGCACCAGGCCTCCGCCGCCGTCGTCATCGCAGCTCACGCCCCTGGCGGTAGCCGGGCGCTGGCTGTTGTTCGCTGGGCTCGCCTCGATGCTGGGCATGGCGTTCATCGCCCTCGTCGCCTACCGGGACGTTCCCCGGTCATCGGTGCCGCTGGCGATCGCCGCGGAGGTTGTCGCCGCTGTCGGGACGGCGCTGGTGATCGAGGCCCAGCGTGCCGACGCCGGCGTCACCTACGACCAGCTCCTGGCAACCTCCCAGGCCCGTATCTTGATCGCGCGCGCCATCCCAATCGCAGTGGCGGCGGTGGCGGTGGTCGCCGCGGCTCTCATCCGAGGGCGAACCCGGCAGGTTTCGCTGGCGGTGGCTGGGCTGGCAGCGGCCGGCGCGATGCTGGCCGACGTCAGTGCCAGCCACGCCGCCGCCGGCAGCCTGCCCCTTCTCAACGGTTTCGCTCAGTGGGCGCACGTGCTCGCCGTGGGGATCTGGATTGGCGGCCTGCTGGCGCTGCTGCTCTCCATCCGCGGCGCCGCCAGCGGGACCAAGGGCAGAGCCGCAAAGCGCTTCTCCACCGCCGCCGGCGTCGCGCTGGTGGTGGTCGGGGTGACGGGCTTGATCCGCGCCGTGGTCGAGATCGGCGCATGGGACCGACTCCTGACAACGACGTTTGGCCTCCTGGTGCTGGT
>DASZHA010000062.1:0-11717 GCA_035938265.1 Candidatus Dormiibacterota bacterium | reverse complement strand
GCGCTCTCCCTCAAGCGGGTTGGAGGCATTCATCAGCGTTTCGGTCATGCCGTATCGCTCCAGCACACGCTGCGATCCCAGCTGCTCCACCTTGTGGTGCAGCTCGGCGGACAGCGGCGCCGACCCGGAGACGCATAGCCGTAGCCGGGCCAGCTCGCCGACCCGCTTCGACGATGCCAGTCGGTGATACATCGTGGGGACGCCGAAGAACATCGTGGCGTCGTGCTCCGCGGCGGCGTCTAGGACCAGGTCGACGTCGAAGCGGGGCTGGAGGACGGCTGAGGCGCCGGCCAGCAGGGTGCCGTAGAGGCCGACACAGAGGCCGTGGCCGTGGAAGAGGGGCAGAGCCAGGATCAGCCGATCGGTGGCAACCCAGCGCCACGCCAGGCCGATGGACTCACTCGACGCCAGCAGGTTGGCGTGGGACAGCACCGCCCCTTTGGGGGCGCCCGTGGTGCCCGACGTATACGGGATCAGCGCCGGGTGGGCCGGCTCGAGGTCGTCGATCGGCGGCTCACCGCTGTCAGGCAGCCCCACCTCTGGCCGGACGGTGATCATGCCCTTCCGTGCCGCCGCCAATATCCAGCCCCGGCGCTCGGCGTCGTCCACCAGGGCCGCGGCCGGGTCCGAGTCGGTGACGATGTGGTTCAGCTCGCGCTCCTGGTAGGCGGGGTTGGTGGGTACGACGACGAGCCCCGCGCGTAGGGCGGCGACGTGGGCCACCACCATGTCGATCGATGTGCCGGCGCTGAAGAGGATGCGATCGCCCGGGGTCAGCCCCGCGCCGAGAAGGCGGCCGGCGACCCGCCGGCTGGCGGCTTCGAGTTGCTCGGCGGTGAGCCATCCCGAGCGGTCCGGCCCCAGCAGCGCCGGTGAGTCCGGGTTCGCAGCCCACACCGCCAGCCAGGCGGCCGGCAGGCTTCGCTTGCCGAGCAGGTCCACGCTCGCCGGCTTGACCCCCGGCGGCAGGTGGACATGCCACGCCGGGTCGGTGTCGCTCACAGCGCCCGCGGTCGGCCCCATCAGAGGTGGATCGCCGCTCGGGGGACCTTCGGCGCCTCGGCCCCGATGCGCTGCATCGTGGCAATCACATCGATGAGACCGGGGTACAGCGACTTGCCGCTCGATACCAGGGCGCCGGCAAGGGCGCGTTCAGGGTCGGCCCAGGCGATGATGTTCGTGAATCCAAGGTGGCCGAACGCCAGCTCGGTATCCGGGCCATAGAGACTGAGCACCTTGGCCCCGAGCATGAACCCGCTGCTGAACCGCGTCGGAAACCCAAGCGAGAAGTCCACGTCGAGGTAGGACTGCTCGGTCAGGGCACGGCGCACGGTGCGGGGCTCCATCACCTGGACGCCGTCGAGATCGCCGCCCCGGCGCAGGAGCTCGAAGAACCGGGAGAGCTCGTATGCGGTCGACACCACCGACGCCGCGGGGACCACGGACCGGAGCCAGCGGGGGTCGTTGGACGCCTCGACGAGCTGGTCCGATGGCACGCCCAGGGCGCGGGTCAGCATCGTGGAGATCGGTGGAAGCAGGGGTGGGCCGGTGACGTAGGCCCTGGCCACCTTGGAGACATCTTTCGCGGCGACGCCGTAGTTGGTCCAGCGGAACCCCAGCGGCTTCAGGATCTCGGTGGCCAGCACCTGCCGGATGCTCTTGCCGGTGGCCCGGTGCACCACCTCGCCCAGGATGAAGCCGCCGGAGACCGTATGGTAGGCCTGCGCTCGGCCCGGCCGCCCGACCGGCTTGGCCTCGCAAAGGGTTTTCACGATCAGCTCGCGATCGCCAAGGTTGTCCAGGTCGACCAGCTTGCGTGGGATCTGGGCGACGCCCGCCCGGTGAGAGAGGACATGGCCGATGGTGATGGCGTCCTTGCCGTGGGCGGCGTACTCGGGGATGTAGTCGGCGACCCGGTCGCCGATGTGCAGCTTGCCGCGCTCATCCAGCAGGTGGACCACAGTGGCGGTGATCGCCTTCGACGTCGAGAAAATGCAGAACGGCGTGTCGGGCGTGGCCAGCACCTTGTCGACCTCCCGCCGGTCACTGGGCCCGTTGCCGCTGGCGTGGCCGATGGCGCGGTTGACCACCACTTCGCCGTCGCGCTGGAGGCAGAACTGCAGGGCTGGGTGCATGCCTGTGCGGTAGAGGCTGACGACCGCCTTCCAGATGCGGTCAACCTGCTTCTGTGTCAGCCCACCGCTCCCGGGGTTGGCCTCGGGTCCGAGCGAGATCACCTCCTCCAGGTGGCGTGGCAGACGGGAGCGCCGCATCAGGTCGGGGACCACCGGCAGCCGTGGCGGCGAAGGGATCACACGGTGCAGGCTACAGGTCTTAGGCCGGAACCGCCTGGGGCACCGGGATCGTGCCGCGGAGCCGGGCGCCGGCGCCTGGCTGGGAATCCAGCTCGATGCGGCCGCCCAGGGCGTCAAGCCGGTCGGCCATGTTGGTCATGCCCGCGCCGCGCTTGGCCGTGGCCGGGTCGAAGCCCTTGCCATCGTCCTCGACCTCGAAGGTCACGGTCCCGTCGCGCTCCGACAGCCGGACGGTGGCGCCGCCGGCCCCGGCGTACTTCTGGATGTTCTGGAGCGCCTCCAGCACGCAGAAATAGACCGCCGCCTCGATCTCCTGCGGATACCGGCCGATGCCATCGGCCAGCACCTCGACGGGCAGAGTCGCCTTCCGAGCCTGCGCCTCCAGGGCGGCGCCCAGGCCCTGGTCGGCGAGCAGGGGTGGGTAGATACCGCGGGCGAGGTCGCGCAGGGTGTCCAGCGTTTCGTCGGTGTCGGCTTTGAGTTCGGTCAGCAGCTGACGAGCCTTCTCTGCGTCCTTGTCCGCCAGCATCTCGGCCAGCCCCAGCTTTACCTTGAGGGCGACCAGGTTCTGCTGCGCGCCGTCATGGAGGTTGCGCTCCAGGCGCCTGCGCTCGTCGTCCTGCGCCGCGACCAGCCGCTGGCGCGATGCCCGGAGCTCCTCCAGTCGCGCCAGCAGCTCCGCGGTCAGGCCGACGTTCTTGAGCACCAGCCCCGCCTGGTGCGCCAGGTCGTCGACCAGCTTCAGCTCGATCGGGGTCAGCGACTCCCCCTGCCGCTTGGTCACGGTGAGCGCGCCGAGCAGCTCGCCCTGGTGCCGAACGGGGACGGCCTGGTCGGCACTCAATGAGGGCAGGAGCTGGCCCTGGACGGGTACCGGCTCCCGGGCCTCGGCCGTACCCATCGGCTCGGGCCAGGTGGCCGCCGGGCGGATGACGGCGCCGGAGCGCAGCCACACCTGGGCGCTCTCCGCGCCCGTGCCCTCGGCCAGGACCCGAGCCATCCTGGGTAGCGCCTCATCAGCGGCATATGTCTCGGCCACCCGCTCTGAGAACTGCGACAGCACCTCGTAAGGCGTTGCCCGCTTGCCGTAGACGAGGCGGTTGGCGACCTTCTGCAGCCGCTCGCGCACCGGCTGGAAGGCGACCGCCACGATCGCGGTGGCGATGATCGAGAGCACCAGGTTGGGCTGGCCGCCGCTCCCGATCAGCGTCCCTATGCCGACCACGATGCCCACGTAGACGGCGGTGATGAAGGCCGCCAGTGAGCCGTAGACCAGGGTGCGGCTGATGACCACGTCGATGTCGTAGAGGCGGTATTTCAGCACCGCGATCGCGATCGCGATCGGGATTGCCGCCGTGCTCAGCTGCTGGAATGTGCTGGCCCATTCCGGCGGACTGTTGGTGTGGGGCTGCATCACCGGGACCACGACCACGATGATGCCCGCGACAAAAACGGCACCTCCGAACGTGAACCATTTGAGCTGCTGCCGTTCCTGGCCGCGAGACCGACGGAACCTGACGACGAGGCCGGCCAGACAGACCAGCCCGATCAGGAACGAGAAGATGGAAAGCGCGTTAAGGTCGGCGAGCCGCGATGGCGTGTCGAGGACGCCACCACTGTCCACGGTGTAGTTCGGCCGCGGGATTGCTCCCAGAGCCAGCCCGCCGTTCGAGACGAGCAGGGCGGCTGCGCTCAACCAGGCGACCGGCCGCCACCTGCGGGACGGCAGCCGCCCGTCGGGGAACAGGAGGAGTACCAGGGTCACCTGCAGGGTGAGCCCTAGGAGGAACGTCCACGATCCCAGCCATGCGGAGAAGGCCGCACCAGGAAGGCTCTGGTGGTGCAGGTTGTTGGCCAGGAAGGAGTAGAGCTGGGCGTCGCTGGTGGTGATACCCGCGAGCCCGATGACGATCAAAAGCCATCCAATGGCGTTCTTCGGCTGGCGGGTGATGATCAGCCCCCCGGCGACGACAGTCGCCGTGTTGACGACCTCGTTGTAGCCTGGGAGTCCGCCAAATTGCGAGGCGTTCTGGTCCAGGTAGAGCAGAACCGGGAAAATCAGCAGGAGGACTGCTGCCACGGCGACACTGGCCCAGGCGATCGACCTGGAGTGAGCGAGTACCCGATCCAGCGCCGTCACGTCAATGCCGCTCCATGCTCATATCTTGTCGAAGCGCGCCCGCGCGGGCCAGTGTGCCAGCCTGATTGTGGCCCGGGTGACTACACCACCAAGCGCAGAGCAGCCAGCGGCCCGGAGGTTCTTAATTGGTAGGCCATGTCCAAGGAACCGGACCGCCGGCCCAGGGGCGATCTCGCCGCCACCCTGATTGGTCTCATGTTTGTCGGCGCGATGATCCTCGTCGGGTTGATCCTGCTGGCCCAGAAATCAGGGTTCCTGTGCGACTCCCTTATCTGCTGAGATAGCTCCGCCGTCGAGGCGGGGCGTCGATTGCGGCCACTGCAGGTGCACCGGCTTCGGACCCTCGGTCGCGACGGCGGCGATGAATTCGCGCCCCATGTCCAGCCACTGGACGCGGTGGCGGCCGGCAGCTTCCCCGCCCCGCTCGAGGTAGGCGGCCAGGCCGCCGCCGTCTGCCTTGCAGATCGCCTCGGTCGCGACCCAGTTGGCGTAGAAGGCCTGGCGCGGCTCGATGGTCCCGCTGGGAACAAATCGCGGCATTGACCCCAGCCAGGATTCCACCTTGTCGTGCGGGAAGTCGTGGTCCACCCGCTCGATATCGACACCCACAGCCCGGTCAGTGGCAACCGCGGCCACAGCCAGGCCGTCGCAATGAGCCAGGCTGAACCTGAGCCGCGGCTGGCCCGCGAGCTGAGGCTTGCCCCGTAGGCTCCGCACCAGCTCGACCTCAGCCGGGCGCTCCCCCGTGTAGCCGGCCAGCACCGAGCGGATCCAGTCGTCGCGGCCCTGTCCGTCGTCCGGCCCACGAGCCCAAAGATGCACTGCGTCGGAGGCAGGCCAGGTCAGCAGGGCTGCACCAGCCAGGTCAGCAAGGCTCTAGGACCAGGGCGGCCTCGTCGAGCAGCTCAGCCATTCGCTGACCAACGACCCCGACCGCCGGCTCGGCCAGCACCAGGTCATGCGACCCCGGGATGGCGATCGCCCGGACGTCTCCATCCACCCACTGCCGCCAGCCCAAAGCCTCGTCGCCGGTGCCGCGAACGCTCTCATCGGTCGTCAGCACAGACACCGAGCCGGCATAGCGCGGGGGATGGTCGTAGAGGTCGAGGGCAGCTTCGTTGGCTCGCTCGTTAGCGGGGTGATGGGGTCCGGCAACCCGGTTTCCCACCCGCCACTTCAGGCGACGAGCCACGGAGCCGACGCCTGTGCCGAGCTGCCTGGGAAGTTCATGGGGCCCGGCCTGCCACAGGCGGCGCACCTTACGACGCAGAAGTCCTGTCCAAGCGTTGTTGATGGGGGCCGCATCGATGAGCGCCAGCAGCCCGACCTCTTCGCCGTCAGACCGCAACCGGTGAGCGATCTCGATCGCAAGGAGGCCGCCGAACGAATAGCCGCAGAGCTGGTATGGCCCGCTCGGCTGCATGCGCTGGATGGTGGCGCGATGGTACTCGACCAGGTCCTCGACCCGGACGGGCTCAGGCGGCCCGTCGCCGTTGGGGCGTCCCAAACCGCACACCGGCTGGTCGAGGGCGAGATGGCGCGCCAGGTTGCGGACCCCGAGGGCGTCCTCGTCCCAGGCCTCGACGAAGAACAGCATCAGCTTGGTGCCGCCGGGGTGAAGTACGACCGTCGACTGAGCATGCCCGGTCGTCATTTGCGAATCGATCGCCCCGGCCAGCCCCTCCACGGTGTCGGCCATGACCAGCGCCGAAAGCGGCACGTGAACGCCGAAAATCTCCTCGACCTCGGCCAGCATCTTGACCGCCAGCAGGGAGGTACCGCCGATGTCGAAGAAGCTGTCACCCGGTCGGACAGCGTCGACTCGAAGCTGGCGCTGCCAGATTTGGCCGAGCCCGGCCGCGATTCGCTCGAGACTGCCGGGCGGCGCCGGCGGCTTGGCCAGCGATTCGCCCCACACCAGCACCGTTTCCAGGCTCTCGGCCAGCCAGGCCTCCCGACTGGCGTGGCGCTGAATCTTGCCACTCGAGGTCTTGGCGATCGTCTGCGGCTTGATCAGGGCGATGGCCGACAGCGGCACGCCATGCTCCCGGGCGACGGCGGCGCGAGCACTGGCGACCACCGCCTCGAGCTCATCCTCCGTCGCGGCCTTCACCTCGCATGCCACCGCCACCCCCTCGCCATCGACAGTTGTGATCGGAAACGCGGCGACACAGCCCTTGCGCACCAGGGCGTGGCTGCGCTCGATGGTGATCTCGATGTCCTGGGGGTAGTAGTTGGCGCCGTGGACGATGATGAGGTCCTTCATTCGCCCGGTGATGAACAGCTCGCCGTCCGACAGGAAGCCGAGGTCTCCGGTGCGGAGGAAGGGTCCTTGACCCGAGCTGAGGCGGGCGCCGAATGTCTCCGCGGTTTCCTCTGGGCGGTTCCAATAACCGGCGGTTACACTCCCGCCCGATATCCACACTTCGCCGACCTGGTCGTCCGCACGCGGGTCCCCGCTGGTGGGGTCGACGACCACCACATGCTGCACCGGACGTCCCGCGCCAACCAGCACCTGGCCCTGGCTGGCGGGCTTGGCGTTGACCGCCTGACCATCTCGAAGCCGGGTGCTGTCCACCCGTCTCAGCACCGGCCCGACATCTGGGCCATCGATGCTGACGGTCAGGGTTGCCTCCGCCAAGCCATACGCCATGCACATCGCCTCGTGGCGTAATCCACAGGGTCCAAAGACGTCCATGAACCGCGTGATGGTGTCGGCTCGGATTGGTTCGGCGCCATTGCTGAGGCAGGTCAAACTGCCCAGGTCCAGGCCACTTCGCGCCTCGACGGGGGTGGCGCGGATGCACAGATCGAAGGCGAAGTTCGGACCGACGGCGATCGTGCCGCGGTACTTGGACATCGCCTCCAGCCAGCGACTCGGCTTCTCCAGGAACGCCAGGGGTGGCATCAGCACCGACTGGTACCCGAGCAGCAGCGGTCGGACGATGGAATCCAGCAGCCCCATGTCGTGGTAATGCGGAAGCCAGCTGACGGATACGGTGTCGCCGTCGACCCCGAAACGCTCAGCCACGGCCTGGATGTTGTTCAGCAGGCTGGCGTGGGTCACCATCACCCCCTTGGGGACCGAGGTTGACCCCGACGTGTACTGGAGATACGCGACCGCGGGCCAGTCGGGAAACGGGCCATCGTCTACCGCCGCGACGGCGGGCTCGATGGTGTCGGTCACGATCCAGTCCGCCTCTGCCAGCACCTCGATCTCGTCGACCAGCGGCCGCACCTGGTCGGCGGTTTGCTGGGTCGTGAGGATCGCTCCGGGGTGGGCGTCGCCGGCGATGGACTCGATCCGGGACAGCAGCCGCCGGCCGCGCCCCATGTCGGGCAGGGGCACTGGCACCGCAATCGCCCCGCAGCGCAGGCAGGCGAAGAAGGCGATGATGAAATCGAGGCCGGGCGGATACAGCAGGAGGACCGTGCGGCCCGTCAGCCCGAGGGTACTCAGATGCGCCGCCAGCGCCGAGGTGCGCTCCCCCAGCTCGCCATAGGTCAGCCGCGCGGTCTCATTCTCTCCGTCGGCCAGGAAGCGATATACGACATGATCCGGCTCACGCTGCGCGCGTTTTGCAAGCACGGCTGGAAGCGCCAATTCCAGGCCCTCAGCTGCCCTCATGACTCCTTCAGAACGGTGGTGGTGCCCTCCCTACCCCGCTCATCTCCGAGCATGCCACTGAGTAGTGCTCAGGGAAATGGGACTTTCGCCTAAATCATCCCCAGCCCGGCCGCCGTCACCAGGTCAGACGCCACTCTCTGGAGCTGCAGGCGAAGCCCGTCGGGAACCATCATCGCCGCCCGATCGGCGGAGACGATGCCGTTCACGACGCCTTGCTCGTAGGGTCCCATCACGGCCTCGGCCTTCTTCAGCAAGCCGAGCATGGCCCCGTTCTCGCCGCGCACATCGGCACTGAACCGCTCGATCCCGGCAGCCCCGGCAGCCGCTCCGAGCGCGCCCATCAGCAGCGAGCCGATGCCGCGTCCCTGGTAGGCATCGGTGACGGTCAGGGCGATGTCTGCGGTATCGGGCGAGGCGCCCAGGCGGACATAGCGTGCCTCTGCCAGCCCGCCCTCGGGCGCCGCGGGGTCGACCACCACCCAGGCGAAGTGGTTCACGTAATCGAGCCGCAGAAGATACTCGATCAGGCTACGAGGAGGCTGGCCACCGCTGAAGAACCTGTTCTCCAACGACTTCAGCGATAGGTTCTCGTAGGCGGCGATGAAGTCCTCGCGATCCGAGGCGCGGAGTGGGTGAAGCAGCACCGGGGTCCCGTCGGGTAGCTCAGCAGAGACCGACACCGCATGCTCGGCGAGGCGACCGCTGACCACGCGCTGCAGCCGGTTCTGAAGCCCGGGGAGCTCGAGCAGCAGCTGAAACTCACCCGCGCCTCCGGTTAGCACCTTCGCCGGGGTGATGGTCGTGACCGTCGCGGTGCGCGGCTGGCCGGTCAGCATCGCCAGCTCACCGATGACCGACGGCGCACCCACGGTGATCTCCTGGCTCCCGCCATCGGGGGACCGCCGCGAGACGCGGAGATCACCGTCAACCACGATGGCGAAGAAACGCGACTCTTCTCCCTGGGCCATCAGGACGTCGCCCTGCGCCAGCTCGCGGGTCTCCAGCCGTGAAGCGAAGCTCCCAAGCTCCTGCCCCTCGGCTCCCTCAAACAGAGGCATGCGCAGCAGGTCGTCAGCCGGCTCGATACGAAGTAGGTTACAGCGGCGCTAAGCTACCGCGTGCGGCGTCCTTTTAATACCCGGGAGGAAAGTGGGAACCGTGATTGCCAGACTCCGGCGTCTTCGTTGGTGCTTGCTCTTGTGGGGGGCGAGCCTGGTGGCGGTGACAGCGGCGGCGGGCCCTGCCGGCGGGTCTCGGGTGGGGCTGGCAGAGGTTGGGATCGCAGGCAACCCGGGCCAGGTCGCCCTTGGCGGACCGATGGATGGCCAACCTCTCCAAAGCCCCCCGCCCAACACGACCTATCCCCCGGGGATGCCCGCCGGGAGTGGCCAACCCGTGGCGGCATCCTCGCCACCCGGCTGGGTGCCGGCGGCTATTGGGTTCCTGGCCCTGGCCGCGATGGCGGGAGCCGTGGGTATCGTGCTGCGCCATCGTCGCCGGCATCCCGGCGTATTGACATGACGCGCGCCGCGCGGCTGTGACCATGGACGCTGCCCTGCTCGCCGATGCCGCCAACCCAGCGGTCGTCGTCATCCGCGAAGGGGTTGAAGCAGTTCTCATCGTCGCGGCGTTGACCGCCAGCTTCCGCAGTCCCGCTGACCGCCGGCTGCGGCTGGCCTTATGGAGCGGCGTCGCCGTCGCCGGTCTGGCCTCGGTGGTGACCTGGACGGTGGCGGCGTCCCTGCTGACGTCGCTGCGGTTCTTCGGCCAGGCCCTCGATGCCGTCGTCTCCATGGTGAGCGTCGCGGTTCTCCTCCTGATCACAAACTGGTTCTTCCACCGGGTTTACTGGACCGGCTGGGTCTCCGGTTTCCACGGCCGCAAGCGCCACCTGCTGGACGCCGAGACCGGCCAGCTGGCAGGCATGGTGATCCTCGGGTTCACGAGCACCTACCGCGAGGGCTTCGAGACCGTTCTCTTCCTCCAGACCCTGGCCCTGCAGGGCGCATCCGGTTCCATCGGGCTGGGGTTGGTCCTGGGCCTTGTGGTCGTCGGCCTGGTCGGGTTGCTGGTGCTGGGGCTGCAGCTGCGGTTACCCCATCGGAAGATGCTGGTGGCGACCGGTCTGCTGATCAGCCTGGTGCTGGTTGTGATGGTGGGGAACACCGTCGTGCTGCTGCAGCGGCTGTCGTGGATCCCGGTGCATCCTCTGCCGGTGGCTCCGCCGGCCTGGACCGGGCTGTGGCTGGGAGTCCATGGGACGGTGGAGGGCCTCCTCGCCCAGGCGGCTGGCGCCATCTTCGTATTCGGCAGCTACTGGCTGGCGGAGCAGTATCACCGGGGTGTGGAGGCCAAGCGCGCTGCCTGGAAGCGGGTGTCGGTCACGGCCGCGGTGTTGTTGGCCCTCGGGGCTGGCTGGGGCGGGTCGACCATGGCGCGGCAACCCCAGGCGCCGCCGCGGTTCCGGGTCACAATCGACTCCGCAGTGAGCGACCCGGCCGTGCTGCTCCTGCCCGACTGCGCGACGGGGTGCAGCCAGCGAGGTTCTGCCGGCGGCGCGCTGGACTTCGTGATCCCGAATGACAGTGACATCCCGGTGGACGTCGTCTCGATCGAGCCGATGACCTACGGCTGCCCCGACACGTACGGCCAGAGCGTGGTGTGCGACTCCGTTTTTACCGCCGACCTGAACCCCGACGGGTCCGCTGTCGCCAGCGGGAAGCCCGGCGGGTGCTGGACCTACGCCCACTTCCGCACCCAGGACCTCGCCGCGTGGCCCACGATCGGGCCGCGCTCGCAGCTGGATGTCCGCGGGACGGACGCCAACGCCCTGGGGATGCACTTCATCCATCTCGACAGCGGCACCCCGGTCCAGTGCGAGCACGCGCACTACCAGATCAAGCTCTTCGCCTTCTTGCAGACAATCCCGGAGGGGCGGCCCCAGCCGCGCCCGGTCGGTTCCCAGCAGCCGGCCGTCAACCTCGACGTCGGCTCATGACGGCCAGGAGTTCCTGGTTCCTATACTCGATCTTGCTGTGAAGGGTTGGACCTATGCCCGCTGGCTGAGTGTGTTTGCGGTCGGGTACGTCGTCCTCGACTCCATCCACGCCCTCGACCACCTTCGCCAGGGTCGTGCGCTGTCGCCGCAGATCCTCGTGGCCGGCAGCATCGCGCTCGTCGCCGCGGTCTTCGTGATGCTGCTGGTGCTGCGGCGCCACCCCATCGCTCCGCTGGCGGCGACCGCCTTCGGAACGGCCGCAGCGCTGGGGGTGTTCGCGGCCCACATCATGCCGAATTGGTATTACCTGAGCGACTCCTACCAGCCGCTGAACCTGGACCTGCTCTCCTGGATCATCGCGACTGCCGTCATCGTCGATGCGGCGGCACTGGCGCTGGTGGGAGCCTCGATGCTTCGCTCACGAGTCGCCTCGACCAGGGCTGCTACGCCGAGCGCTTAGCCCTTTAGCGTCCGCCAGCCGCCAGCCCGGTTGTTGGCGATGATCTGCTTGAAGATCGCGGTTAACGCCGGGCCGTTGATGGTTTCGCCGCGACGGAACCCTGCGGTGCGGGCTGTCTTGTTGTCATGGCCGGCGGTGATGATTCCCTCGGGGTCGGGAACGATGCCGCCGTCGTA
>DASZHA010000061.1:0-5459 GCA_035938265.1 Candidatus Dormiibacterota bacterium | reverse complement strand
ATGCGCAACATGATGGTCTGCCAGACCTGCCGCTTCGAGAAGATCGTCAATCCCGACTACCAGCGGCTGGTCAAGCGCAACTCGCGCCTCAAGACGCTGCTGGGCACGGTCGGCGCCAGCTGGGGAGGATCGGGTGGCGGTTTACGCATGTTTGTCGCCGTCGGCAAGATGATCGGCAGCGCCGGCCTCGACCCCGACTTCGTCTGCCCAAGGTGCCAGGGCACCACCCACGACGACTACCTGATCACGTATTGCCCCAAGTGCGGTGACCGGCGGACGGACTCGGTGCTGCGCCAATGCCCTAAGTGCAAGCACGACTTCCGCAAGGACGTGCCGCCGGAGCACATGTGGCATTCGGAGACCAGCCTGGTGTTGCCCGTTGGCCTGGCCAAAGTGGCGGCACCCGTGCCCGCTACCGCGGCTCCAGCTTCGGTGCCGGCGTCCGCGATGCCGGCGGCCACCGACCAGCCGGTCACTGCGGTCGTCGCTACAACGCCGCCGCCGGTACCCGAAAGCGCCGCCCCCACGCCCGCGCCGAACTGGTACACGGACCCGTTGGGCCAGCACCAGTACCGCTACTGGGATGGCGTGGCCTGGACGTCACACGTGGCCGACAACGGTCAGGACGGGGAGGCGCCGCTCTAGCCACGTCAGCCGCCGGTTGTGGCAGGATCGCGCCATGGCTGAGACTCCAGCCCCGCCCGCCCAGCTATCCGAGGACCGCGCCTACGTCTGGGACGGCAGCGCTTGGCAGCCGGCCCAGTTCTCGCCGGACGGCACCCACGTCTGGGATGGGCAGGTCTGGCGACAGGTGGTGCCGGCAAGCGGGGCGCCCCCGGGAAACGCGCAGGGCCTGGATTTCAGCTTCGAGGTGGGCGACCAGGAGAAGCACACCGTCCGCTTCCTCTACGACCAGATGTGGGGCAAGCTTGTCATCAGCGTCGACAACGTACCCGTGATCCAGCAGACGCGGCTCCTGTCGTTCAGCACCACGTCGAGGTACCCGTTCGCCGTCGGCGTCAACGAGAAACACAACGTGGTCATCGAGAAAAAGCGGAAGCTGATGTACGCGGGGTTCCGCCCCCAGGTGGCCACCGTCACGGTCGACGGGAAGGAGATCGGACAGTACGACGGCTCCGCCTGGATTAGCTCCTAGGCGGTCAGCCCCCGGACTCTGCTTTGGCCTTGAGCCCGCCGGTGAACTTCTCAAATGACGGCCCCAGGTCAGGGATCGACTTCCACATCATCCCCAGCAGCGGCCCGGTGTACTCCTCGCGAACGTCGATGTGGGTGCCGCCGTCCTCAGGTTTCAGCGTGAACGTGCGAACGCCCTTGAACAGCCCCAACGGCATGCCGCCCGACCAGACCATCTTTTTGCCCGGCTCGAACTCAACCACCTTGACCGGGAAGGTCCGGTCGGGGTTGGCCTCGGACACGACCTTGATCGTCTCGCCCGGCGAGATCTTCCCTTCCACGCGGACCACGCCGTTGTCCCAGTTGGCGAAGTTTTCTCCGTCGGTGATGATTTCCCAGATCCTGTCGGGGCTGGCCTTGATGTCGGCGCTTGACTCGTAGAACTTCATGCCGCTCCTCCGTCTTCGGTAGCCATTATGTTACCATCAATCGATGAGCGCCATGCCTCCCGCCGGCGATCCCTTCGAGGCGCTTGGTGACTCCAACCGGCGTGCCATCGTCGAGCTTTTGGGCTCCGGCGGCCGCTCGGTTCGCGAAATCGCGGACGCCCTGCCCATCAGCCGGCCGGCGGTGTCGCGGCATCTGCGCCTGCTGAAAGACGCCGGCCTGGTGACGGACGAGGCGCGGGGGACCCGGCGCATCTACCAGCTTGACAATGCGGGCGTCGAGGCCGTCCAGGCCTATATCAGCGAGGTCTGGGGCGATGCCGCCGCGCGTTTTCGGCTCTTCGCGGAGAACACCGCGCCCAAACGCAAGCGCAGGTGATCGAGCCGGTACGGCTGTCGTTCGACGTCGCCTGCCCGGCACACCACGCCTTCGAGGTGTGGACGGCCAAGGCGTCGAAGTGGTGGCCCACCGGCTCCACCATCTCGCAGGAAGAGGATCTCGAGATCGTGTTTGAGGGCCGCGTCGGTGGTCGCATCTTCGAGCGAACCAACGGCGGGCAGGAGCTGGAGTGGGGCGAGGTGACGGTCTGGGAGCCGCCCCGGCGCCTGGCTTACCAGTGGTGGATTGCCACCGACCGCGACAGCGCCACCGACGTAGAGATCAATTTCATCGAAACCGGCGAGCGCACGCGGATCGACATCGAGCACCGGGGATGGGAGCGCCTCGCCGAGCGGGGGGCGTCATGGCGCGACGTCAACCTCGGCGGCTGGAACGGCGTGATGCCGGTGTACCTGGCCGCCTGCCTCGACCCGGAGCTGCTCAGCTCTGGGCGGTGACGATCTTCGGCGTGGTGCGCGAAGGGGTGGTGGTGGTCGAACGCCGCGTCCCGTTGCCCGTCGCCGGGGCGGCCTGGGTTGTGGTCGCCGGCGCCGGGGCGGCGTTGCCACCACCATAGGCCCCTGAGCCGGCCCCACCGCCATTATCCCCGCTGGTGGTGTTGTTGCCCTGTGTGGTCGAGTCGCTGGGGAGGGGATTGCCGCTCTGCGCCGACGCCACGACGGCCTGGTTGGTGCTGTAGGCCACCGCCCCGGTGAGGGCCACCATCGTGATCCCGCTGGCGATCGCGACGGTCAGCTTGAGGTCGATCAACCGCTCGCGAGCGGCCGATACGACCGCCAGCCGGGGGTCCGTGGGAATGTCGGGAATCGCCACCCATCCATGCTGGACGGCGCTGCTTAAGCAATCCTGAGTCCTGGCTAAGAGACCTGTTAGATGTGTTGCCGGATCCAGGCCTCGGCGCGGGCGTCGGCGTCGGCCAGCACCGAGCCGCCGAAGTCGTGCTGGGCTCCGGGATACCACTGCACCGAGGTGGCCACGCCCTTGGCCTGCAGTGCCGCCAGGGTGGCGTTGGTCCAGTCGGCGGGGATGTCCTGGTCGGCGGTGCCCTGCAGGAACAACATCGGTGGCGTCGACGGGGTGAAGTAGTTGCGCGGCGAGATGTGGGCGTAGATCTGCGGCGCGGCGTCCGGTGGCGGCGCGCCGCCACGGCTGTCGCTGGCGTTCCACCATTTGCGGGCGTTGTCGGCCATGTCGCTCGAGATCGGTGCGAACAGCGCGAACGCCTTGACCCTTTTGTCGATCACCGAAATCAGCAGGCTGACGCCGCCGCCGTTGGAGTGGCCGATCATCGCCACCCGGCTGGTATCGGCCTGGGGCAGGCTGGCAAGCGAGCTGACCATGTCGATGTCCGCCACCGCCTCGCCGATCACCGACGGATAGGCCGGGTCGAGCGTGCCCGAGCCGGAGTAGCCGGG
Organism: Candidatus Dormiibacterota bacterium; assembly: GCA_035938265.1. GTDB lineage: Bacteria > Chloroflexota > Dormibacteria > DASZGP01 > DASZGP01 > DASZHA01. The sequence continues at coordinate 2,064 of DASZHA010000061.1, read as the reverse complement.
ATAGTTGGGCGCCAGGGAGATGAAGCCGTGGCTGGCCATGGGGTCGCCGAAGATGCCCGAGTCCTGGCCGATCCAATAGCGGCTGGTCGGGATGTGGCCGTGGTTGACGATCACCACCGGGAACGGCCCGGGGCCGTCGGGCATCGAGATCGTGCCCGTCATCGTCTGGCCCTGGCTGGGCCAGCTCATGTGCGACTTGGTGTAGCCGGCGCCGCGCGCCATCTGGGCGCCGACCTGGATCTGGCCGCCGGGGTAGGCGTGGGTTCGCAGGTTCTCGATGGCGAAGATGGGCAGGTTGGGATCTGGCGTGGGGCTGGCGGAGGCTGCGGCTCCACCTGACGGCTGCGCCGATGTCGACGGTGTCGGGGTCGTGCGGCCGTTCGTGGCTGAGGAGCTGGAGCCGCCGATGGTGCAGCTGCCAAGCACGGCAGCCAGCGTCAGCAGTGAGACCAGGCGTGCCACGACTTAACTCTGCGCCACCACGCCGGCGGTGGCGCCGGGGTCAGTTCGCCTTGAGGCGCTCCTCCTCCGCGTCGATGACGTCCTTGGCGTCAGCCAGCCCCAGCCCGGTCAGCTCCCGGTACTCCTTGATCGCCATGATCTTGCTGCCGCTGCGGATGAGGGCGATGATCTCGGGCGTTGGCGCCACCACCTGCCCGATTCCCGTCGCGGCGTATTCGCGATGGAGCACCGTGCCACAGTACGTGCACTTGCCGTAGGGGTCGAACGACAGGGGCGCGCCGCAGTTGGGACAGCGATCCTCGACCACGTCAGACATCGCAGATCCTCAGCTCTTCTTCCTCCGGCTCCACTCCGCCAACACGGCGTCGAGGCCGGCGCGGTAATCAGGGTATCGCGGCGTGAAGCCCGGCACCTGCGGCTCGGCCGGTCCGCGCACCCCGATCTCAACCATCTCCATGTGCTCGTCCGCGATGATCGCGCGTGCGAAGACCCTGCTGACCCTCGGTATGTGGGTGGGGAAGGGGTTGCCGACCTGGCGGGCGAAGTAATCGCCGAAGTCGGCAAATGAGGCGGGAGTGGCGTCGGTGGCGTAGAACAGCTTGCCCGAGCGACCGTTCTGCGCCGCCTTCAGCAACGCCGCGGCGGCGTCAGCGCTGTGGACGTGGTGCTGCAGCCGGTTCTTGGCGCCCGCCCAGTACGGGCGGCCCAGCCTGAAGGCGAGGCGATAGGCGCGGAGGTCCGCGGACTCCGGACCGTAGACGTACCCCACCCGCACCACACACGCGGGTAGTCCCGACCCGAGGACCATCGCCTCCGCCTCCAGCGCCGCCTCGACTATTGGCCGCAGGTGCTCGCCGACCCGGCGGCTCTGCTCGGCCGCGCGTAGGAAGGCGTAACTGGCGTGGACCAGGAAGCCGGCGTCCCGAGCATCCCTCGACGCCAGCAAGGTGCGGGTGCTGCTGACGATCCGTGCCGGGGTCAGCTTTTCCCAGGCGCGACCGTCGTGAAGCAGGGTGTTGGGCGGCTGAAGGCGGAGGTTGACAAGCGCGGCCGTCGCCTCGGGGACCGGTGCGCGCGCCATCTCGTTTCTCACCGCGCGACCGAGCTCGGTCCGCTCGCCGGCGAGCTGGATGGCCTCGGTCAAACGCTCAGCTGGGGGGCGCGATCGCGTCCAGGGCCTTGAGGTCCCGCGGCTCCAGTCGAATCGATGCCGCGGCGACGTTCTCCTCGAGGTGCGCCACTTTCGACGTCCCGGGGATCGGCAGCAGCATCACCGAGTGGTGCAGCAGCCATGCCAGCGCGACCTGCGCCGGGGTGGCGCTGTACACCAGCCCCAGCTCGGCCAGCAACTCATCGGCCGCCAGGCTGCCGGCCCCCACCGGGAACCACGGCAGGAAGGGGATCACGTTGTCCTCGCACAGGTTGAGGACCGGCTCAGAGCCGCGATCTGTGAGGTTGTAGCGGTTCTGCACGGACACGATCACTGCCATGCTCATCGCCCGCGTCAGCTTGTCCACGTTCACGTTGGAGACCCCGATGTGCTGGATCTTGCCCTCGCGCTGCATGTCTACCAGCGCTCCGATCGACTCCTCGTAGGGCACC